>NZ_SMKN01000090.1 GCF_004348675.1 Micromonospora sp. KC606
CCCCAGGCGAGCGATGTGGCGGGCAGGCCGGCCGCCCGGCGGTGCTCGGCCAGCGCGTCGAGGAAGGTGTTCGCCGCCGCGTAGTTGCCCTGCCCGGCGGCCAGCACCAGACCACCGGCCGAGGAGAACAGCACGAACGCCGCCAGGCCCAGATCCCTGGTCAGCTCGTGCAGGTGCCAGGCGCCGTCCACCTTCGGCCGAAGCACCGCGTCGACCTGCTCCCCGGTCAGCGCGTCCAGCACGCCACCGGCCATCAGACCGGCCGCGTGCACCACGGCGGTCAGCGGCCGGTCCGGCGGGATCCGATCGAGCAGGCCGGCCAGCTGGTCCCGGTCGGCCACGTCACACGCCTCGATCGCCACCTCGGCACCCAGCCCGGCCAGCTCGGCGGCCAGCTCCGCGGCTTCCGGAGTGTCCGGGCCGCGCCGGCCGAGCAGCAGCAGGTGCCGTACCCCGTGCCGAGTCACCAGGTGCCGGGCGAGCAGGCCGCCCAGCAGGCCGGCGCCTCCGACGATCAGGACGGTACCGTCGGGTTGCCAGGCCGGCGCGCGGTCCACTGTGGTCACGGGATCGAGCCGGGGTACCCGGACCGCGCCGTCGCGGATCACCGACTCGGGTTCGCCGGCGGCCACCACGGCCGGTATCGCGCGGTACGACTCGGCGGTCCCGTCCACGTCGACCAGCGCCAGCCGGCCGGGGTGCTCCGCCTGGGCCGCGCGGACCAGCCCCCACAGCGGCGCCTGGGTCAGCTCGGGGCCGCCCGCCGCAGCCACCGCGCCCCGGGTCACCACCACGAGGGTGGTGGCGGCGAACCGCGGCTCGGCGAGCCAGCGACGCAGGTCGGCGAGCGTCCGGTGGACCGCCGCCCGCACCCCGCCCGGCACGTCGCCGGGCACCGGCCGGTGCGGGCAGAGCAGCACCAGCACGTCCGGCTCGCCGGGTACCGCGTCCAGGTCCGGGTGGACCGGTACCCCCAGCCCCGGGTCGGTGTCGCCGCACACCGCCCAGCCGGCCAGCTCGGTGCGGGCCGGCCCGGACGGCAGGGGTCGCCAGTCGATCCGCAGCAGGCCCTCGGGTACCGGTGGCGCGGCGCCCGGAAGCTGCCCGGCGTGCACCGGCCGGGTCACGATCGAGTCCACCGCGCCGACTCCCGCCCCGGTCGTGTCGGCCAGCGTCAGCGCCACCGCCCCGGCGCCGACCCGCCGGGCCCGTACCCGCAACGCGGTCAGCCCGGCGGCGGGCAACCGTACCCCCGTCCAGGCGAACGGGATGGTCGCCTCGGTAAGCGCCCCCGGCCCACCGGGCACCAGGAAGTCCATACTGCCCAGCGCGGCGTCCAGCAGGGCCGGGTGCAGGCCGTAGTGGGTCGCCTCGGCAGTGGCCCGGTCCGGCAGGGCGACCTCGGCGAACACCTCGTCCTCGCCGCGCCAGACCCGGCGCAGGCCCTGGAAGGTCTCGCCGTAGCCGAAGCCCAGGCCGGCCAGGTGCCCGTACAACCCGGTCAGGTCGACCGGCTCGGCACCGGCCGGCGGCCACTCCACCAGCCCCGGCAGCTCGCCGGTAGCGCCCGCGGTGGCCGGGAGCAGGGTGCCGGCCGCGTGCCGGGTCCACCCGGTCGCCGGTCCCGCCGCGGCAGGACCGGAGGCGGCCCCGGAAGCGGGCCGGGAGTGCACCGACACCGCCCGGCGCCCGGCCTCGTCCGGCCCGACCACCATCCGGACGGTCACCGCGCCGCCCTCGGGCAGCACAAGCGGCCGCTGCTGGCTCAGCTCCTCCAGCACCGGGCAGGCGACGTGTTCACCGGCCCGGAGGGCCAGCTCGACGAAGGCGGTGCCGGGCAGCACCACCCGGCCGAGGATCCGGTGGTCGGCCAGCCAGGGCTGCCGGTCCACGGACAGCACGCCGGTCAGCACCACCCCACCCGGGTCGGGCAGCTCGACCACCGCGCCGAGCAGCGGGTGCCCGGCCGCGTCCAGACCGGCCGAGGTCAGGTCGCCGGTGGACGGGGTGGGATCCAGCCAGTACCGCCGGCGCTGGAACGGGTAGGTGTGCAGGGCCACCCGGCGGGCGCCGCGCCCGGCGAAGAGGCCGGCCCAGTCCACCGCGGCGCCACCGACGTGCAGCTGCGCCACCGCCCCGACCAGGCAGGCGGCCTCGTCCCGGCCCCGGCGCTGGGTCGCGACCGCGCTGGCCGCGTCGCCGAGGCCCTCCCGCACCATCGGGGTCAGCACGGCGTCCGGTCCGACCTCGATGAACCGGGTAACCCCGGCCGCGGCCAGGCCGTGCACCGCGTCGGCGAAGCGGACCGCCTGGCGCACCTGCCGAACCCAGTACTCCGCAGTGCACAGCTGCGCCGCCCCGGCGGCGGTGCCGGTGACCGTGGAGACCAGCGGCAGGGCCGGCTCCCGGTAGGTCAGCCGCTCGGCGACCGCCCGGAATTCGGCCAGCATCGGCTCCATCCGGAACGAGTGGAACGCGTGCGAGACGCGCAGCCGCCGGGTCACCCGGAACCGCCCCGCCACCCGCTCAACCGCCTCGGAGTCGCCGGACACCACCACCGAGCCGGGGGCGTTGACCGCGGCGATGTCCACCCCCTCGTCGAGCGCCGCCCGTACCTCGTCCTCCGGCGCGGCGATCGCCACCATCGCGCCGCCGGCCGGCAGCTCCTGCATCAACCGGCCCCGCGCGGACACCAGCGCGCAGGCGTCCGGCAGGGACCACACCCCGGCGACGTGCGCCGCGGCCAGCTCGCCGATGGAGTGCCCGGCGAGCAGGTGCGGCGCGACCCCCCAGGACTCCAGCAGCCGGTACAGTGCCACCTCGATCGCGAACAGCGCGGGCTGGGCGTATCCGGTCCGCTCCAGCAGGTCGGCGTCGCCCCAGATGACGTCCCGCAGCGGCCGGTCGAGCTCCCGGTCCAGCAGGGCGCAGGCCGCGTCCAGCGCCCCGGCGAAGACCGGGAAGGCCCGGTGGAGCTCCCGCCCCATGCCGAGCCGCTGGGCACCCTGGCCGGCGAACAGGTAGGCGGTCAGGCCGCCGGGCCGGGCCACGCCCCGACGGATGCCCTCCGGGTGTTCCGGCGCGGTGCCGGCGGCGAGTTCGGACAGGCCGGCCAGGGCCGCCTCCCGGTCGCTCGCCAGCACCACCGCCCGGTGGTCGAACGCCGCCCGGGTGGTAGCCAGCGTGAAGCCGAGGTCCAGCAGGTCGGTATCGGAATCGGCGCGGAGCCGGTCGACCAGCCGGGCCGCCTGGTCCCGCAGGGCCGGAGCGCTGGCGCCGCCGACCGGCAGGGGGATCACCGGCAGCGCCGGCCCGGGACGTTCCCCGGCCGGCGCCGGCACCGGCGGGGCCTCCTCGATGATGGCGTGCACGTTGGTGCCGCTGATCCCGAACGAGGAGATCCCGGCCCGGCGCGGATGCCCGTCCCCCGGCCACGGGCGCGGCTCGGTGAGCAGCGCCACGCTCCCCGCCGACCAGTCCACGTGCGGTGACGGCGCGTCCACGTGCAGGCTGCGCGGCAGCAGGCCGTGCCGCAGGGCGAGCACCAGTTTGATGACGCCCGCCACGCCGCCGGCCGCCTGGGTGTGACCCAGGTTTGACTTGACCGAGCCGACCAGGAGCGGGCGCCCGTCCGGGCGGTCCTGCCCGTACGTGGCGAGCAGCGCCTGCGCCTCGATCGGGTCGCCCAGTCGGGTACCCGAGCCGTGCGCCTCCACAGCGTCCACATCGGAGGACGAGAGTCCGGCGGCGGCCAGCGCGGCCCGGATCACCCGCTCCTGGGAGGGTCCGTTCGGCGCGGTCAGCCCGTTCGAGGCGCCGTCCTGGTTGACCGCGCTGCCCCGGACCAGGGCCAGCACCTCGTGCCCGTGCCGCCGGGCGTCGGAGAGCCGCTCCAGCAGCACCAGACCCACCCCCTCGGCCCAGCCGACGCCGTCGGCCGCCGCGGCGAACGACTTGCACCGGCCGTCCGGCGAGAGCACGCCCTGCCGGCTGGAGTCCACGAAGGTGTCTAGTGTGGACATCACGGTTACCCCGCCGGCCAGCGCGAGCGCGCACTCGCCGTTGCGCAGCGCCTGGCTCGCCAGGTGCAGGGCGACCAGGGAGGAGGAGCAGGCGGTGTCTACCGTCATCGACGGCCCTTCGAGACCGAGCACATAGGAGACCCGGCCCGAGACCACCGCGCCGGAGCTGCCGTTGGCCAGGTACGGCACGAACTCCGACGAGGCGTCCTTGACCCGGCTGGCGTAGTCGTCGTACATCAACCCGGCGAACACCCCGGTCTGGCTGCCGCGCAGCGCCGTCGGGTCGATCCCGGCCCGCTCCACCGCCTCCCACGCCACCTCCAGCAGGAGCCGCTGCTGCGGGTCCATGGCGGTCGCCTCGCGCGGACCGATGCCGAAGAACCCGGGGTCGAACAGGGCCGCGTCGTGCAGGAAGCCCCCGGACCGGGTGTACGACTTGCCGGGCCGGCCGGGTCGGGGATCGTAGCGCCCGGCGATGTCCCAGCCGCGGTCGGCCGGGAAGTCGCTGACCGCGTCGACGCCGTCCACCAGCAGCCGCCACAGGTCCTCGGGCGACGCGACACCGCCGGGGTAGCGGCAGGCCATGCCGACGATCGCGATCGGCTCGTCGGTCCCGGCCCGGGCCGGGCGGGGGGCCGGCGCCGGCCCGGGGGCGGATCCGAGCAGGCGCCGCTCGAGGAAGGCGGCGGCGGCCCGCGCGGTCGGGTGGTCGAACACCAGGGTGGCCGGCAGCGTGAGCCCGGTGGCACCGCCGAGCAGGTTGCGCAGCTCCACCGCGGCGAGCGAGTCGAAGCCGAGGTCCTTGAACGCCCGCCCCTCGTCGACCTCGGCGGGATCGGCGTAGCCGAGAACCGTGGCGACGTGGGTGCGGACGAGGTCCACCAGGAGCCGGTCCCGCTCGGCCGCACCGAGCCCGGCCAGTTGCCGGGCGAGCGCCGGCTCGTCGCCGGCCTGGGTGGCTGCCCGGCGGGGCCGGCGGGGCCGGCCCGGCACCAGGCCACGCAGCAGGGCCGGCAGCTCGTCCGTCCGGTTACGCAACGCGACCGGGTCCAGCCGCAGCGGGGCGAGTACCGGCTCGTCGCCACACAGCGCCGCGTCGAACAGCCGCAGTCCATCCGGCACGGCGAGCGCCGGCAGCCCGAGCCGAGCCATCCGGTGCAGGTCCGCCGCGCCCAGCTCACCGCCGAGGCCGGTGTTCTCCGCCCACAGGCCCCAGGCGAGCGATGTGGCGGGCAGGCCGGCCGCCCGGCGGTGCTCGGCCAGCGCGTCGAGGAAGGTGTTCGCCGCCGCGTAGTTGCCCTGCCCGGCGGCCAGCACCAGACCACCGGCCGAGGAGAACAGCACGAACGCCGCCAGGCCCAGATCCCTGGTCAGCTCGTGCAGGTGCCAGGCGCCGTCCACCTTCGGCCGAAGCACCGCGTCGACCTGCTCCCCGGTCAGCGCGTCCAGCATCGCGGCGTCGGCGGTGCCCGCGGCGTGCACCACGGCGGTCAGCGGCCGGTCCGGCGGGATCCGGTCGAGCAGGCCGGCCAGCTGGTCCCGGTCGGCCACGTCACACGCCTCGATCGCCACCTCGGCACCCAGCCCGGCCAGCTCGGCGGCCAGCTCCGCGGCTTCCGGAGTGTCCGGGCCGCGCCGGCCGAGCAGCAGCAGGTGCCGTACCCCGTGCGCGGTGACCAGGTGCCGGGCGACCAGCCGGCCGAGGCCGCCGGTACCGCCGGTGACCAGGACGGTGCCCGCACCCCAGGGCGCGCCGGTAGCCCCGGCGGGTGACGCCGGACGGACCAGCCGGGGTACCAGCACCGCGCCGTCCCGGATCGCGGCCTCGGTCTCGCCGGCGGCCAGGATGGCGGGCAGCAGCGGGTCGCCGGACGGGTCGGCGGCGACCAGGGTGAGCCGGCCGGGGTGCTCGGCCTGCGCGGCCCGGACCAGACCCCAGGCCGCCGCCTGGGCCAGGTCGTCCGGGCCGGTGGTCACCACCAGCCGGGTGCCGGCGTACTGGGGGTCGGCCAGGAGGCCGCGCAGCATGGCCAGCAGCCCGGTGGTGATCGCGCGGACCCGCTCCGGGGTGTCCCCGGTGGCCGGCGGGCAGCGCAGCACCAGCACGTCCGGCGGGTCGGCGGGCGGCGCGGCGCCACCCTCGGCGACCGCCCAGCCGACCGGCAGCGCCGGTGCGGGCGGCGGGACGGCCAGCGGCTGCCAGCGGATCGCGAACAGCTCACCAGCGGTGCCGGAGGCCGGCTGCGGCGCGGCGGCCGGGCGGGACACCAGCGAGGCGACCGAGGCGACCGGGCGACCGGTACCGTCCATCAGCTCCATCGTGGACACCTCGGCGCCGTCCAGCCGGGTGATCCGCACCCGCAGCTGGCTGGCGCCGGTGGCGTGCAGGGACACCCCGGTCCAGACGAACGGCAGCAGGGTTGGGCCGGCCACGTCGTCCAGCAGATCGGCGTGCATGGCGGCGTCCAGCAGCGCGGGGTGCAGGCCGAACCGGTCGGCCGCGCCGGCCACCTCGGCCGGCAGCGCCACCTCAGCGTAGATCTCCACCCCCCGGCGCCAGGCGGCGCGCAGCCCCTGGAACGCCGGGCCGTAGTCGTATCCCCGGTCGAACAGCCGCTGGTACGCCCCGTCCACGTCGAGCGGCACCGCACCCGGCGGCGGCCACTGCGCGAGGTCCGCGGGCGGGTCGGGGACGGCGCCGCCTAGCAGGCCGCTGGCGTGGTGCATCCAGGGCTGGTCGGCGCCCGCATCCTCGGCCCGGGCGTACACCGCGAGCGGGCGCCGGCCGGCCTCGTCCGCACCCACCACCACGTGCAGCGCCACCCCGCCCCGCTCGGGCAGCACCAGCGGCGCGGCCAGGGTGAGCTCCTCAATCCGGGGGTACCCGACCTGCTCGCCGGCGCGCAGCGCGAGTTCGAGGAAGCCGGTACCGGGCAACAACACCGCGCCGTTGACCACGTGGTCGGCCAGCCACGGCTGGGCCTGCGCGGACAGCCGGCCGGTCAGCACCACCGAGTCCGAGGCGGGCAGCGCGACGACCGCGCCGAGCATCGGGTGCCCGGCGGGCAGCTGGCCCACCCCGGTCACGTCGCCCGAGGCGGTGGCGGACAGCCAGAAGTGCCGGCGCTGGAACGGGTACGTGGGCAGATCCACCCGGGCCGGCCCGGGCCCCAGCAGCGCCGCCCAGTCGACGGCGACCCCGTCCACGTGCAGCTGGCCGAGCGCGGTCAGCGCCGCCACCGGCTCGGCCCGGTCCCGGCGGCAGGCCGCGGTGAACCGGGCCTCGGTGCCAGCCGGCAGGCAGTGCGGGGCGAGCACGGTGAGCACCGCGTCCGGCCCGACCTCGAGGAAGCTCGTGACGCCCTGCTCGGCGAGCGCCCGGACCGCGTCGGCGAACCGGACCGTGTCGCGGACCTGCCGCACCCAGTGCTCCGGCGAGCAGAGCCGATCCGCGGTGGCCAGCTGCCCGGTCACCGTGGACACCACCGGGATCAGCGGCGGCCGGTACGCCAGCCCAGCCGCGACCGCCCGGAACTCGGCGAGCATCGGCTCCATCAGCGCGGAGTGGAATGCGTCGCCGACCGGCAGCCGGTGCGCCTGCCCGCCCCGCGCACGGATCAGCCCGGCCAGCTCCAGCACCTCGTCCTCGGCGCCGGAGAGCACTACGGCCGCCGGGCCGTTCACCGCCGCGATCGCCACCGCCGGCCGACCGCCGAGCAGGTCACGGACCTCCTTCTCGGTCGCGGTCACCGCCACCATGGCGCCCGGCCGGTGGGCCAGCTCGTGCATCAGCCGGGCCCGGGCGGCCACCAGCGTCGCCGCGTCCGGCAGCGACAGCACGCCGGCGACGTGCGCCGCGGTCAGCTCGCCGATCGAGTGACCGGCCACCAGCTCCGGCCGTACCCCCCAGGACTCGAACAGCCGGAACAGAGCCACCTCGACCGCGAACAGCGCACACTGGGTGTAGCGGGTCTGGTCGAGCGGGCCGGCCGCGCCGAACACCACGTCGCGCAGCGGCGGGCCGTCCGCCGGCCCGGCGGCGTCCAGCGCCGCGGTCACCTCGTCGAAGGCCCGGGCGAACACCGGGAACGCGGCGTACAGCTCGCCGCCCATGCCGGCCCGCTGGGCGCCCTGTCCGGAGAAGATCATCGCGAGCCGGCCCTCGGCGGCGGTACCACGCAGCGTGCCGGCCGCCGGTTCGCCGGCGGCGATGGCGGCCAGTCCTCGCCGCAGCCCGTCCGGGTCTCCGGCGATGACGGCGGCCCGATGGTCGAGCGCCGCCCGGGAGGTGGCCAGGGCGTGCGCGACGTCGGCGAGCGGCACCTCGTCGCGGTCGGCGAGGAACGAGGCCAGGCGACCGGCCTGCGCCCGCAGACCGGCGGCGCTGGCCGCGGCGAGCAGGAACGGCAGGTGCGCCGGCGCCGCCACGACCGGCCCGCCGGGTGCCGGTGCAGCGGGCGGCGCTTCCTCCAGGATCACGTGGGCGTTGGTGCCGCTGATCCCGAACGAGGAGACCCCGGACCGGCGCGGATGCCCGAGCACCGGCCAGGAACGGGCCTCGGCGAGCAGTTCGACCGCGCCGGCCGACCAGTCCACGTGCGGCGACGGCGCGTCCACGTGCAGGGTGCGCGGCAGCACCTGGTGCCGCATCGCGAGCACCATCTTGATCACACCGGCCACCCCGGCCGCCGCCTGGGTGTGTCCCAGGTTCGATTTCACCGAGCCCAGCCACAGTGGATGGTCCCGACCCTGGCCGTACGTGGCCAGCAGCGCCTGGGCCTCGATCGGGTCGCCGAGCGTCGTGGCCGTTCCGTGTCCCTCCACCGCGTCCACCTCGGCCGCGCGCAGCCCGGCACCGGCCAGCGCCTGCTGGATGACGCGCTGCTGGGACGCCCCGTTCGGCGCGGTCAGGCCGTTGCTGGCCCCGTCGTGGTTGACCGCGGAGCCGCGGACCAGGGCCAGCACCGGGTGGCCGTGGCGGAGGGCGTCGGAAAGCTTCTCCACCACCAGGACGCCGACGCCCTCCCCCCAGCCGGTGCCGTCCGCGCCGGCCGCGAACGACCGGCACCGGCCGTCGGCGGAAAGCCCGCGCTGGCGGCTGAAGTCCACGAACGTGTCCGGAGTGGACATCACGGTGACGCCGCCGACCAGGGCCAGGCCGCACTCCCGGTGCCGCAGTGCCTGGACCGCCAGGTGCAGGGCGACCAGCGAGGAGGAGCAGGCGGTGTCCACGGTGACCGCCGGCCCCTCCAGTCCCAGCAGGTAGGAGACCCGGCCGGAGACGACACTGGCCAGGCTGCCGTTGCCGAGGTACCCGGCCACCTCCTCGGAGACCGCGCCCAGCCGGGTGGCCCAGTCGTGGTACATCACCCCGGCGAAGACCCCGGTGCGGGTTCCCCGCAGCGAGCCGGGGTCGATCCGGGACCGCTCCAGCGCCTCCCAGGACACCTCCAGCAGCAGCCGCTGCTGCGGGTCCATGGCCTGCGCCTCCCGCGGACCGATGCCGAAGAAGTCGGCGTCGAACTCGGCTGCGTCGTGCAGGAAGCCGCCGTGCCGCACGTAACTGCGGCCGGGCTGGCCCGGCTCCGGGTCGAAGATCGCCTCGACGTCCCAGCCGCGGTCCGCCGGGAACGGGGTGATCGCGTCGACCCCGTCGGCCAGCAGCCGCCACAGGTCCTCCGGCGACCCGACACCGCCCGGGTACCGGCACCCCATCCCGACGATCGCGATCGGCTCGTCCGCGTCCGTGGTGGTGGCGCCGCCCGTGCCGGACGGCTCGGCACCGGCGGCGGAGCCGGTACCGCCGGCGGAGCCCGCCAGGCCGGCCAGGATGTGCTGGGCCACCGCGCGCGGCGTCGGCTGGTCGAAGACCAGCGTGGCCGGCAGCCGGAGCCCGGTCGCCGAGTCGAGGGCGTTGCGCAGCTCGATCGCGGCGAGCGAGTCGAAGCCCAGCTCGCTGAACGGCCGGCGCGGGTCGATCGCGTCCCGCCCGGGGTGGCCGAGCACCGCGGCCACCTGGGTCCGGACCAGGTCGAGCACGGCCCGGCCGCGGTCCGCCTCGGCCAGGTTGCGCAGCCGCCCGGCCAGGTCGGGCCCGGTCAGGGCCGGGGACGGGCTGGCCGGCGCGCCCGCCGGTCGGGCCGGTACCAGCTCGCGCAGCAGCGCCGGCACCCCGTCCTGGCGGGTCCGCAGCGCCGCGGTGTCCAGGCGTACCGGAACCAGGGCCGGTTCCGTGCAGCGCAGCGCGGCGTCGAGGGCGTCGAGGCTCTCCTCCGGGGTCATCGGCGCCACCCCGAGCCGGTCGATCCGGTGCCGGTCGGCCGGGGCCAGCTCGCCGCCCATGCCCTGCGACCCGGACCACAGCCCCCAGGCCAGCGCGAGCCCGGGCAGGCCGAGCGCGTGCCGGTACCCGGCCAGTGCGTCCAGGAACGTGTTGCCGGCCGCGTAGTTGCCCTGCCCGGCGCCGTCGAGCAGGCCGGCCGACGAGGAGAACAGCACGAACGCCGCGAGGTCCAGGTGCCGGGTCAGCTCGTGCAGGTGCCAGGCGGCGTCCAGCTTGGCGCGTAGCGCGGTGTCCAGCTGCGCCGGGGTGAGCGCACCGATCATGCCGTTGTCGAGCGCTCCGGCCGCGTGCACCACCGCGGTCAGCGGGTGGTCGTCGGGCACCTCGGCGAGCAGCGCGACCAGCGCGGCCGGATCGGCCACGTCGCAGGCCACCACCCGGGCCGTCGCGCCCAGCCCGGCCAGCTCGGCAACCAGCTCGGCGGCGCCCGGGGCGGCCGGACCGCTCCGGCTGGCCAGCAGCAGCCGGGACACCCCGTGGGCGGTGGCCAGGTGCCGAGCGACCAGCCGACCCAGCCCACCGGTACCGCCGGTGACCAGCACCGTGCCCGCGGGATCCCAGTCCGCCGGCTGTTCGGCCGGGCGTACCCGGGCCAGCCTTGGAGCCAGCAGCACCCCGCCGTCCAGCCGCAGCTCCGGCTCGCCGACGGACAGTGCGGCGCGCAGCAGGCACGTGTTCAGCGCCGCCTCGTCCAGGTCGAGCAGGACGAACCGGCCCGGGTGCTCGGCCTGCGCGGAGCGCACCAGGCCCGGCACCGGGGCGCCGGCCAGCCCGGCCAGGTCCGCCGGGCCGGTGACCCCCCGGGTGACGACGACCAGCCGGGATCCGGTGAACCGGGCGTCGGCGAGCCACTCCTGGACCACGCCGAGCAGCCGGTGAACCGCCGCCCGCGCCGCCGGCACCAGCCCCTGGGCGGGGTCCGGCCAGACCGGGACCACCACGGTGTCCGGGACCCCGGCCGCGGCCAGCGCCGCCAGGTCCGGAAAGGTCGGCGCGTCCAGCCCGATCGGATCCGGCCCGAGCACCGCCAGCACCCCGGACGGCTCGCCCGCCGCGTCCACCGCGTCGACCGGCCGCCACTGCACCCGCAGCAGCGGCCGGTCCCGGCCGGCCCGCAGCGCCTCGGCGGGCACCGGCCGGGAGCGCAGCGACGCGACCGAGGCCACCGGCGCGCCGGACGGGTCGGCCAGGGCCAGCGCTGTCCCACCGTCGGGGGCCGGCGAGATCCGCACGCGCAGCCGGGTGCCGCAGGCCGCGAACCGGCGCACCCCGGTCCAGGCGAACGGCAGGTGCAGCGAGCCCGGCTCGGCCTCCGCCGGGGTGTCGATCGCGTGCAGCACCGCGTCCAGCAGCGCGGGGTGCGGGTCAAAGCCGTCGGCTACGGCGGTGGCCGGCAACTCCACCTCGGCGAGGGTGTCCGCGCCGCGCCGCCAGACCGCGCGCAGACCCCGGAACGCCGGGCCGTAGCCGTAGCCCTCGGCGGCCAGCCGGGGATACAGGTCGTCCATCGGGACCGGCCGCGCACCCTCGGGCGGCCAGGTGACCAGCTCGACCGGGGTCACCCCGGCGGCCGGGGCCAGTCGCCCGGCGGCGTGACGGGTCCAGGTCGCGGCCACCGACTCGGCCTCCGACCGGGAGTAGAACTCGATCGTCCGGCGCCCGTCGTCGCCCGCCGCCCCAACCACTACCTGTATCGCGATCCCGCCCTGCGGGGCCAGTACCAGCGGGGTGTGCACGGTCAGCTCCTCCACGCACCCGCCGCCGGAGTGCTCCGCGGCGCGCAACGCCATCTCCACGAACGCGGTACCGGGCAGCACGATCTCACCGGCGATGGTGTGGTCGGCCAGCCAGGGCTGGGCGGCGACGGACACCCGGCCGGTCAGCACCAGGCCGTCCGAGTCGGCGACTCCGACCACCGCAGGCAGCAGCGGGTGCGCCGACGCCACCTGGCCGAGGGCGCCCGGGTCGGCGGACCGGGCCGGCGGGCTGAGCCAGAAATGGCTGCCCTGGAAGGGGTAGGTGGGCAGGTCGATGCGGCGATAGGACTGTCCACTGTAAAAGGCTGGCCAGCTTACCGGTCCGCCCCGGGCGAACACCGTCGCCAACGCGGCCAGCAGCGTCGCCCCGCCGGTGCCCCGCCGCATGGTCGGGGCGACCGCGATCTCGTCCCCGGCCAGCCCGTCCCGGACCAGCCCGGTGAGCACCTGATCCGGGCCCAGCTCCAGGCAGGTGCGCACGCCGAGGTCGGCCAGCGCCCGTACTCCGTCGGCGAAGCGCACCGGCTGGCGCACCTGGCGCACCCAGTACTCCGGGGTGCCCAGCTCCTCGGCGGTGGCCGGCCGGCCGGTCACGTTGCTGATCACCGGGAGCCGTGGCGGCGCGTAGCTCACCGCCCGCAGGACCCGGCGGTAGTCGGCCAGCATCGGTTCCATCAGCGACGAGTGGAACGCGTGCGAGACACGCAGCCGCCGGCCCCCGCCGAACACGGCGGCGACCCGGTCCACCTCGTCCCGCGGGCCGGAGACCACGACCGAGCGCGGGCCGTTCACCGCGGCGATGTCGACGCCGCCGGCCAGCCGGGCGCGTACCTCCGGCTCGGTGGCGGTCACCGCGACCATGGCGCCGCCGGCCGGCAAGGCCTGCATCAGGCTGGCCCGGGCGGCGACCACCAGGCAGGCGTCGGCGAGCGACCAGACCCCGGCGACGTGGGCCGCGACCAGCTCGCCGATCGAGTGACCGAGCAGCGCTTCGGGCACCACGCCCCAGGACTCAATCAGCCGGTACAGCGCCACCTCGACCGCGAAGATCGCGCACTGGGCGTACCCGGTCTGGTCCAGCGTCGCGGCGTCGTTGCCCCACAGCGCGTCGCGCAGCGGCCGATCCAGGTGAACGTCCAGGTGGTCAAGCGTCTCGTCCAGGGCCTCGGCGTACACCGGGAAGTCTCGGTAGAGGTCCCGCCCCATCCCCGGCCGCTGGGCGCCCTGGCCGGTGAAGAGCGCGGCCACCCCGCCGGGCGCGACGCTGTCCACAATGGCTCCGGCGCCCTCGGCCACAACCGCCAGGCCGGCCCGCGCCTGCGCCGGATCGCGGGCCACCACCACGGCCCGGTGCTCCAGCGCGGCCCGCTCGGTGGCCAGGGCGTGGCCGAGGTCGGGCAGCGCGGCCCGGTCCAGCATCGGCAGCAGCCGGCGAGCCTGGTCCCGCAGCGCCGCCGCCGACCGGGCGGAGAGCACCAGCGGTACGGCCACCGGCGGCGCATCGGGGGTATCGGTCGTGGTCGTGGTCGGATCCGGGTCCTCGACCGCCTCCAGGATCAGGTGCGCGTTGGTGCCGCTGACCCCGAACGAGGAGACCCCGGCCCGACGCGGGCGCTCGGTCCGCGGCCAGTCCCGCGCCTCGGTCAGGAGTTGGACCGAGCCGTCCGCCCAGTCCACGTCCGGGGTCGGCTGGTCGACGTGCAGGGTCCGGGGCAGCACCGCGTGGCGCAGCGCCATAATCGTCTTGATCATGCCGGCCGCGCCGGCGGCCGCCTGGGTGTGCCCGATGTTCGACTTGACCGAGCCCAGCCAGAGGACCCGCTCGGCCTCCCGGCCGTACGTGGCCAGCAGCGCACCCGCCTCGATCGGGTCGCCCAGCCGGGTACCGGTGCCGTGCGCTTCCACCGCGTCCACGTCGCCGGGGCACAGCCGGGCATCGGCCAGGGCCCGCCGGATCAGCCGCTGCTGGGCCAGCCCGCTCGGCGCGGTCAACCCGTTCGAGGCGCCGTCCGAGTTGATCGCGGTACCCCGGATCACGGCGAGCACGCGGTGCCCGTGGCGTACCGCGTCGGAGAGCCGTTCCAACACGAACAGCCCGACGCCCTCGCCGAACCCGGTGCCGTCGGCCGCCGCCGCGAACGCCTTGCACAGCCCGTCCGGAGCCAGCCCGCGCTGCCGGCTGAACGCGGTGAACGTGCCCGGCCCGGCCATCACCGCCACCCCGCCGGCCAGCGCCAGCGGGCACTCGCCGCGGCGTAGCGCCTGTACCGCCAGGTGCACCGCGACCAGCGAGCCCGAGCAGGCGGTGTCAACGGTGAGCGTCGGTCCCTCCAGCCCGAACACGTACGCGACCCGGCCGGAGATCACGCTCGGCGCGTTGCCGGTCAGCAGGTAGCCGTCCAGCGAGCCGGGCGCCTCGGGCAGCCGGGGACCGTACTCCTGCGCCTCCGCCCCGATGAACACGCCGGTCGGGGTGCCGCGCAGCGCCGTGGGATCGATCGCCGCGCGCTCCAGCGCCTCCCAGGCGGTCTCCAGCACCAGCCGCTGCTGGGGGTCCATGGCCGAGGCTTCCCGGGGCGCGATGCCGAAGAACTCGGCATCGAAGTGGGCGGCGTCCGGCAGGAACCCGCCGACCCGTACGTAGCTGCTGCCCGGCCGGTCCGGGTCCGGATCGTAGAGCCCTTCCAGGTCCCAGCCCCGATCGGTGGGGAACCCGGTCTGCACGTGCCGGCCGTCGGCAACCAGCCGCCAGAGGTCTTCTGCGGAGCGGATCCCGCCCGGGTACCGGCAGCCGATCCCGATGACCGCCACCGGCTCCGCCACGTCCCCGACCGCCGGCTCGGCCGGCACCCCGGCGTCGCCGTCCTGCGCACCGCCCAGCCGCGCGCACAGGTACCCGGCCAGCTGCGCCGGCGTGGGGTGGTCGAACGTGACGGTGACCGGCAGGTCCAAGCCGGTCTCGGCGACCAGCCGGGCGTGCAGCTCCACCGTGGCCAGCGAGTCCAGGCCCAGGTCGCGGAACGGCACGGCCGGGTCCACCGGCTCGACCGGTACCGGCATGATCTCGCGAAGCACGGCGGTGGTGTGCTCCTGGACCAGCCGGTGCAGCAGGCGCTCCCGCTCGGCGGCGGTCAATTCGGCGAACGCGGCCTCGTCCATCGCGCCACTCCCATCGTCGTTCGCGGTCATCACCAGGTGACCGGCAGCCGGGCGGGGCCGCGCACGATCACGCCGTACTTCCACCGCACCCCGGCCCGCCCCTCGGCCAGCCGCAGCCCGGGCAGCCGGGTGAGCAGTTCGGTTAGCGCCTCCTGCAGCTCCAACCGGGCCAGTTGGGCGCCGATGCAGTGGTGCGGCCCGTGCCCGAAGGCCAGGTGCGGGTTGTTGCGACGGGTCAGGTCGATGCGCTCGGGATCGGCGAAGACCTCCGGGTCCCGGTTGCCGGCGGCCAGGGCGGGCAGCACCGGGTCACCGGCGCGGACCACCACGTCGCCGAACGGGACGTCGGCCAGCGCGTAGCGGGCGAACATCGCGGCCGTGTTGATCGGGACGAAGCGCAGCAGCTCCTCCACCGCGGTCGGCATCAGCTCCGGCGAGCCGCGCAGCAGTTCGAGCTGCTCCGGGTGGGTGAGCAGGGTGAACACGAAGCTCGGCAGGCCCGAGGAGACCGTCTCCACGCCGCCGGTGAGCAGCCCGGGCCCGGCGATCGAGATCAGCTCGTCCTCGGACAGCTTGTCACCGTTGTCCCGGGCCCGCACCAGCGCGCCCAACAGGTCGTCGGTGGGCTCCCGGCGGCGCTGCGCGACCAGCCCGGCGATGTAGTCGCCGAGCGCGTCGCCGAGCTCGAAGAACACCTCGCGCTTGGCGGTCGCGTCGTCGGTCAGGCCCTCGGTCCACTCCCGGAAGATCTGGTGGTCGGCGAAGGGCACCCCCAGCAGGTCACAGATCACCGAGACGGGCAGCGGGCGGGCGAACTCCTCCACCAGGTCGGCCGGCGGCCCCTTTGCCACCATCGCGTCGACCAGGCGGCGGGCCCGGTTCCGCACGTCGGCCCGCATCGCCTCCACCCGCCGCGCCGTGAACGCCTTGCCGACCAGCCGGCGCAGCCGGGTGTGGTCCGGCGGGTCCATGCCCATGATGCCGTCGCCGTCCAGCTGCCGGCGCAGCCTCGGCTGGTCCAGTCCCTGGGCGATGGCCCTACTGAACCGCGGGTCGGTCAGTACCACCTTCACGTCCGCGTACCGGGTGGCCAGCCAGGCCGGTTCGCCGTACGGCAACTGGACCCGGCTCATCGGCTCGTCCCGGCGCAGCGTCGCGTACAGCGGCGAGCTGTCGGTCTCGTGCATCTCGAACGGGTAGTCGCGGATCGGGCCGCCGGAGACCATCAGACCTCCTCCAGATGGGGTGCGTCGAAGGTGCGCTGCACGTAGGAGAGGGCGCACAGCAGCTCGGTTGAGCCGACCGGGTCCTGGCGGCGCAGTTCCGCCAGGCCGCCGAGGGGCAGGTTGCCCAACCGGGTCCAGCGCAGGGTGCCGTCCTCGTCCAGGTGGCTGCGGCTGCGCCCGGCGTTGTCCGGGTGTATGCAGTAGGGCACGTCCAGCAGCCCGCGCCGGAACGCCAGAACGATCGCCCGCCCGAGGTCGGGGGCGCCGTCCAGCACCGCGTCGACGATCGCCCGCGCCTCCCGGTAGACCTGGCCCCCGGACCCTGCGGTGTCCGCCGGGCGGGGGATGGCCCGGGCGGTCGCCGCGGCGTGCTCCAGGGCGGCCACGTTCTCCGCGATCGTAGGGATGCGGTACGCCTCGGCGACCGTCTTGACGATCAGCCGCTGGGCGCCGCCGGCGACCGCGAGCCGCACCGCACTGGCGAACAGCCGGCGCGCGCCGGCCGGGGTGCGCGGTGCCAGGCCCATGTAGGCGTACACCACCACGTGGGTGTCCGCACCGGGCAGCAGCTCCGCGCAGAGCCGGCGCAGCGCGGTCACCGCCTCCAGGTCCTGGGCCGGGTTGGTCTGCTGGGCGTAGCTGACCGAGATGGACCGCAGCCCCATCCGGTGGAAGAACAGCGCCTCCAGCACGCTGATCGCGACCAGTTCGCTCGGCGGGCAGAGCTGGCCCAGCATGCAGCCCCCGAACGTCTCCAGGTGCGGCTCCACCCCGTCCTGGCGGGTGGTCAGCAGCAGCTCGCAGGCGGCCGCCCAGTTCGCCACCGACTCGGCCAGCGGGGTCCGGCCGTAGGGCAGGCAGTAGGACACCGGGCCGCCCTCGGTGGCGTGCAGGCCGGCCCGGATCAGCGCTGCGAAGATGTCCAGCGGCCGGGCGGACCCGTGGCGTACCTGCACCGGGAAGTCCTCGGCCAGCACCCCGTCCAGCACCGCCTGGGTGGTGCCCGGCGGGTGGTTGACGATCGGGTACCCGTTGAGCGCGAGCCCCTGGCCCAGCGCGTGTCCCGCGGCGTCCAGGTCTCCGACCCGGGTGTAGCTGTCCAGTGTGATGGTGCCCACCGTGGCGGCGTCCACGCGCCGGGTGGCGAGCAGGCCGGCGCGCATCACGGTTGGATCGGCGAAGCCCATCCGGGGCTGCACCACCAGCGCGCCCCGGGCGTGCCGCCAGCGGACGAACTCCCCGAAGTTCACGGCCGGCCCACGGCGACCCGGGCGGCCACGAACCGCCGGAACGACTCGATCGCGTCGGGCCGGTCGTCGTAGACCGCGTCGAAGCCGGCGTCCCGCAGTTCGGCCACCCGCTCGGCCCGGTGCTCGCCGGAGACCCCCAGCTTGCCGCCCAGCACGATGGGCGTGCCGGCCAGCCCGGCGGCGCCGCGCAGCTGCCCGATCACGCGCAGCCCGTCCTGGTAGCCGTGGCCGTTGACGCTGCTGAGCACGACCAGCGCGGGCCGGCGGATCCGGCACTGCTCGACCAGCAGCAGGTCCGGTACGCACGGGCCCAGGTTGGTCACCTCGAAGCCCAGTTCCTCGACCAGCAGCTGGAGGAAGATCAAATTCCAGGTGTGCGCGTCCGAGGCCATGCTGCTGACCACCGCGGTCGGGCGGCCGTCGCGGGCCGCTGCGGGCTGCGGGTCGAGCCGCGCGGTCGAGGTCACGACGGTGCTCCCTTCGACAGCGGTACCCGGCGCGGCTCCAGCCGGGAGACCGACACCACCGCGCCGTTGCGGACCGTCACCTCGGCCGGAGCCGGGCGGCTCAGGAAGCCGAGCAGGCTGGCGGTGATCCCGTACGCGCCGACGTTCGGTATCCGCACCAAGTCCCCGGCGGCGAGGACCGGCACCTGGACATCCCGGCCAAGCAGATCCCCGGGAGTACACAGTGGGCCGACCAGGCTGGCCTGCTCGGTGGCGCCGACGCCGTCCAGGCACACCGCCATCGGCAGCAGCCGGCCCAGGCCGGAGAGCCCGCCGATCGCGTTGATCCCGGCGTCCACGATCACGTAGGTCTGGCCCCGGCCCCGCTTGACGTTCACCACCCCGCACAGCAACGTCCCGCACCCGGCGACCAGGTAGCGGCCGGATTCGCAGGCCAGCCGGGGAGTTCCGGTACGCCACCGGGGCAGGTGCAGGTCGAGCAGCCGCTCCAGCTCGGCCCGTAGCTTCGGGTAGCGCACCGGGGCACCCGGCACCGCGTACGGCGCGGCGAACCCGCCGCCCAGGTCCAGCAGTTCCAACGGCAGGCCGGGATCGACGGCCAGGCCGGCCGCCAGCTCGACCACCCGCTCGAACTCGGCGAGCAGGTCGGACTCGTCGCCGGCGTTGCTCATCGTGAAGAAGTGCGCGCCGACCAGCCGGGCACCGCGGGTCGCGCGCAGCTCGGGCATCAGGGCCGGCAGGCTCTCCAGGTCCAGGCCGAACTGGGACGGCCGGCCCATCATCCGGATGCCGGTGGCGGCCCCGGCCGACGTGCAGTTGATCCGCAGCAAGCACTCGGCCACCGCGCCGTGCCGCTCCGCGACCGCGCCAATGCGCCGCAGATCGGTCGGTGACTCGGCGGAGAACAGCCGGACCCCGCGGGCGATCGCGACGGCCAGCTCGGTGTCCGTCTTGCCCGGCCCGGTGTAAAGGCACTCCCCCGCGGCGTACCCGGCGGCGAGCGCGGCGTCCAGCTCACCGGTCGAGCTGATCTCGGCGCGGCAGGCCGGTCCGGACCCGTCCCGCAGCGCGCCAGCCACCTCCGGGTGCGGGTTGGCCTTCACCGCGTAGAAGAGATCGAATCCGCCGGGCAGGGCGGCGAACAACCGGTCCCGGGCCTCGGCCACCCGATCCAGGTCATAGACGTAGAGCGGGGTACCGAATCGCTCGGCCAGCTCGTCGACGCCGGTCATCGGGCCGCCCTCGCCCGCAGTTCCCGGGTGGCGTTCTTGCCATGCGCGGTGAGCGGCACCTCGTCCACCACGTGGCACACCGCCGGTACCTTCGCCGGCTCCAGCCGCTGGGCCAGTTCGCGCAGCACGGCGTGCGGCGCCAGGTCGGCCTCGACGTAGACGGTCAGGTCCAGCCCGCCGGCCGGCGGCACCGCCGCAGCGGCGCGTACTCCGGGAATGTCCATCGCGGCCGCCTCTATCTCGAGGGTGCTCATCCGGATGCCCTTGCGCTTGAACATGTCGTCGGCCCGCCCGGTGAAGTAGAGGAACCCGTCCGCGTCCAGGTGCCCGTAGTCACCGGTGTGCAGCCGCCGCGCGCCGGTGGCCTGATCGTGCCGGAAGGTGCGCGCGGTCAGCTCCGGGTCGCCCCAGTAGCCGGGCATCACGTGCGGGCCGGACACCACGATCTCGCCGATCTGGCCGGGCGGCAGCGGCCGGCCCTCGGGGTCGAGGATCGCCACGGTGGTGCCGGGCAGCGGCCGGCCGACCGCGGCCGGCCGCACGCCGTCCAGCTCCGGCGGCATGATGGCGATTCGCTTGCACTCGGTCTGGCCGAACTGGCGGACCACCCGGGCTCCGGGGAACGCGGCGCGCAGCTGGGCGATGGTGGTCGCGGACAGCGCGGCGCCGGTGTTGGTGAACATCCGCACGGTGTTCCCGGCCGGGGCGGCGGCCTGCCGATCCGCGTGGGTGAGGATCATCGTGGCCAGCGACGGCACGATCGGCACCACGGTCGCGCCCACCTGGCGCATCCGGGCCAGCAGCACCGGATCCGCCTCGGCGCCGGCGAACACCAGCTCGGCGCGACCCAGGCAGCACAGCAGCACTTTGTAGAGCCCATAGTCCCAGGACATGGGGAACCGGCAGAAGACCACGTCGTCGCCGCGGTAGCCGAGCACCGCCTGAATCGCCCGGGACGCGAAGGTGAGCTGCGCGTGCGGCCCGATGACGCCCTTCGGGGTGGCGGTGCTGCCGGAGGTGTACATCAGCACCGCGACGTCGTTCGGAGCGACCGGGACCGGATCCGCGCGGCCGGCCGAGCGGAGCCGGCACACCTGCGTCCACACCTCCGCCGCCTCGGCCTCGGGCAGAAACATCCGGGGCTGCGCGCCGGCCAGCACGGAGCGCAGCTGGAACGGCTTCATCGCGGGATTCAACGGAACGAACACCGCGCCCCGGCGGGACACCCCGAAGAACATCGCGACCAGTTCCCGGGTCGTCGGCCACTGCACCGCGACCCGGTCGCCCGGCCGCACGCCCCGGGCGTCCAGCCAGGCGGCGACCGTGTGGCTCCACTCATCCAGTTCGGCGTAGGACCACACGCCGGCGGCGTCGCGTACCGCGGGGGATCCGGCCGCGGCGGCGACCGCGGCGTCCAGCAGGCAGTGCACTGTCGACTCGTCCGACAAAGGCTTCAACAGGTCCAACGCAACGCTCCCGAGCAGGCCCGCAAGCGGGAGAAGACCGGTGACTTCGGCAAGCTACCGTGACGGCCGACGGGCGCCACACCCCTACTACGCGCCCACTACGCGCCCCCTATGCCGCGTCGGACCCGGTACCGGCCAACAGCTCCCGGGCCCGTTCGACCAGGCGTTGCCGGTCGACTTTCCGGTTGGCGGTTAACGGGAACTCGGCCAGATGCCGGTAGTGCCGGGGAATCACCCCGTCCGGCAGCAGTCGCCGCAGCCGGCGTACCAGATCCACCACCGGCACGGGGGTGCCGGTGTAGAACGCGAACAGCTGGGTGCTGGCCGGCCCCGGGACGCCGACCGCGACCGCGTCGTGCGCGCCGCAGGCCCGCAGCGCGTGCTCCACCTCGGCCAGCTCCACCCGCTGGCCCTGGACCTGCACCTGGAAGTCCCGCCGGCCGAGATAGAGCAGCTGGTCCGCGGCGACCCGGCGGACCCGGTCACCGGTGCGGTAGAAGCGCCGCCCGGCCCGGTGCAGGAACCGGCCCGCCTCGTCGGCCGGATCGAGGTAACCGGCGGCCAGCTGCGGACCAGCGACACACAGCTCGCCTTCCCGATCGTTCGGCTCGCCGTCGCCGTCCTCGTCGTCGCCGAGCAGGAAATGGTCGTGGCCCTCGTGCAGAAGACCGATCGGCACCACCCCGTTGACCGCAAGCCGCTCGGAGTCGGCGCCGGCCCAGCGGTGCACGGCGACCGTGATGGTGAGTTCGGTCGGTCCGTACAGGTTCTCTACCGTGGAGTTGGGCGCGGCGCGTTGCCAGTCGGCGGCGTTGCGGCACTGCAACGCCTCGCCGGCGAAGAAGCTCCAACGCAGCCCGGGCAGCGCGGCCGGGGTGAGTCCACCCATCCGGCGGACCAGGTCGATCGCGCTCGGCGTGGAGAACCAGACGGTGACGCCAGCCTCGGTCAGGAACGCGGGGAGTTCGCGGTAGGCCGGCGCGGGTACCGCCACCGCGGTGGCGCCGGCGCCCCAGGCGGAGAACAGATCGAACAGCGCGCAGTCGAAGTTGAGCTCGAAGGTCTGCGAGAACACGTCCTGCGGGCCGAAGTCGTAGCGCGCGTCCAGTTGCCGGAAGTAGTGTGCGGTGTTCCCGTGGGTGATCCGCACTCCCTTCGGCCGGCCGGTCGATCCCGACGTGAACAGGGTGTACGCGACGTCGTCCGGCCGGACCGGCACCGGCCGGTCGAGGGCGTCTGCCGCGGCCGACCCGATCAGCGCCCGGTGCCGGCTCCGGGCCAGATCCGGGGCCAGGACCGCGGTCAGGGACCGCTCGTCGAGCAGCTCCGGCAGCAGCCGGTACCCGGACTCGTCGACGATCAGCGCACCGACCCTGGCCGCGGCCAGCAGTTGCCGGGTACGCGCCGGCGGGAAGTCCGGCCGCAGCGGCACCACGGTGGCCCCGGCGTACAGCGCGGCGAGCGTACCCACATATCCGGTCACCCCCTTTTCGGCGAGTACCCCCACCGCC
>NZ_SMKN01000091.1 GCF_004348675.1 Micromonospora sp. KC606
CCCGTCGTCGTATCCCCGTCAGTGCGTTTCGGCCGCGCTGGCCTCGACCGAAGGTTTCCCGTTGCCCGCCGACGCGGCACCCAGCCTGCCCAGCAGGCCGGCCAGGTCGATACCGGTGAGGTCGCTGCCGAGCTGGAGCCCCTGCGCCACGTTGCCGGCCACCGACCTCGTCAGCGACGACGCGCCGTCGGTGGAGATCACCGTCATCTTGTCGATCGCCCCGATCGGGGCGCTGGCCGCCTCGACCACCTGCGGCAGCACCTTCACCAGCAGGTCCAGCACGGCCGCCTCGCCGTACGCGGCGAACGCCTCCGCCTTGCGGGCCATCGCGTCCGCCTCGGCCTGCCCCCGGGCCAGGATCGCCGTGGCCTCGGCCTGGCCCTCCCGCTCGACCGCCTCGGCGATCGCGGAGCGCCGGCGCTGCTCGGCCTCACCCTCCTTGGCGCCCTCGATCGCGTTCGCCTCGGCCAGCGCGGCCCGCCGGGCCCGCTCGCCCTCACCGGTGAGCCGGGCCTGCTCGGCGGCGGCCTGGGCGGCGGCGATGACGGACTGCCGCTGCGCGTCGGCGTGCAACACCGCCGCGTTGCGGGCCGCCTCGGCCTCCTGTTCCACCTTGTAACGGGCCGCGTCGGCGGGCTTGCGCACCTCGGTGTCGAGCTGACGCTGCTTGAGTTCGGCGTTGCGCTCGGCCACCTTCTGCTGCTCGGAGAGGATCGCCTGGTCCCGCTCGGCCTGGGCGAGCGGCCCGGCCGCCGCCGACTTCGCCTTCGCCGCGTCGATCTCGGCCTGGATCCCGGCCTGCTTCAGCGACAGGTTCCGGTTGGCCTCGGCGATCGCCTCCTCGGCCAGCAGCCGCTCCTGCTCGGCCTGCTGCCGGGCCCGGGCCTCGGCGATGGCCGCGTCCTTGAGCACCCGGGCGGCCTCCGGCCGGCCCAGATCCTGCAGGTAGGAGCCCTCCGCCAGGATGTCCTGGAGCTGGAAGGTGTCCAACACCAGGCCCTGGTTGGTCATCGAGTGCTCGGCCTCCTCGGCGACCGCGCTGGCGAACGCCGCTCGGTCCCGGATGACCTCCTCGACGGTGAGCCGGCCGACGATCGAGCGCAGCGCGCCGGCCAACACCTCCCGGGTGAAGTTGTCGATCTCGTCCTGCTGGTGCAGGAAGCGCTGGGCGGCGGCCCGGATGGCGTCCTCGGTGCCGCCGACCTTGACGATCGCCACACCGTGCAGGTCGGTGCGAATGCCCTGCTTGCTGACCGCCCCCCGGATGCCGACGTCGATCCGGCGGCTGGACAGGTCCAGCGACTGGAGCTTCTGCACCACCGGCAGCACGAAGACCGAGGCGCCGAGGACGACCTTCTGGCCGGACATGTCGGTGGACCGGCCGCCGTCGGCGGTCTGCGTGGTGCGGCCCTTGCGCCCGGTGACGATGAAGGCTTCGTTCGGGCCGGCGACCTTGATCCGGGAGAGCACGAAGAGGACCAGGACGAGCAGCAGGAGTACTGCGCCGCCGATGGCGATGAGTAGTGGCATGTGAGCTTCCGTATCTGAGGAGGGGGTTCAGTAGGTCTCGACGTGCACGCTGGTCTCGCTCAGCGTCTGCACCACGAATATCTGCGCGCCGACCGGAATCGGATGGTCGGCGCGGGCGTTGAGCTTCACCGGCTGGCCGGCAACACGTACCCGGACCTCGCCGTAACCGTCGGCGGGCACCGGGGTGACCACCAGGCCGATCGCGCCGACCAGGTGGTCGCGGGTGGGGGTGGGGTCGGTCCGCATGTTCCGCGCGGCCCGGCTGAGTCGGGCCGCCAGCCACGCGGCGGGCACCGCCGCCAGCGCGCCTCCGGCCGCCGCCGCCGCGACCATCACCGGGGTACGTCCACCGACCAGCTCGTTGACGATGGCGGCGCCGAAGCCGAACGCGCCGACGAACCCGGCGACGGCCTCGACGGAGACGGGACCGTCGACGTCGGCGTGGCCGAGGTGGAGCAACTCCGCGCCGAGCAGTGCGAGCGCCAGCACGCCGACACCGACCCCGCCGATGATCAGGAAGATGACGGTCCCCGTGGCCATGCCCGACACGGTATCGGCGGGGCGCAAGGAAGCGGACTGGCCGAACCGTCACCGTGGCGCGACGGTCACCTCAAAGTCGACCAGTTGCCTGGGCAGCGGCTGGCGGATCAGCTCCCGCCCGGTGGGTTCGGCGAGCACGAAGTCGTTGGATCCGAGCGGCCGCCGGTAGAGCAGCCGGTCCTCGGCGACCCAGGCCACGTCGGCGCTCGGTAGCGGGTTGAGCACCCGGCCGGTGGCTGTCTCGACGAGCAACGGCTCCTGCTGCCCCTGAACGACGACGCGTGATCCATCCGGTGACCAGGCCCATGGGCCGGCCGGGTCACCGGGCACCGGTACGAGACGGGTGGGCCGCCCGTCGTCCGCGGAGAAGAGCTGCACGCCCAGGCGGGCGTCCCGCCGTGACTCGTCGTGCGTACCCGCGGTCTGCGGGAGCGCGACCTGCCGACCGCCGCGGCGGCGCGCCGGCGGTGGCGCAGTCGGCGGCCCCGTCCGAGCGCCTTGTCGGCCAGGTCGGGCGTCGGCCGGACCCCGTCGGCGAGGTCGCGCACGGCGGCCCGCAGTGTCTCGTCCAGAATTCTGGTCATCGCGTCACCTCCGCACGGGGCGTCATCTCATCCAGCCCCGGCACCAGTTGCCGGAGCCGAGCCAGGGCCTTGGCAGTCTGGCTGGCCACCGTGCCCGCCCGGCAGCCGAGGAGTGTCGCGGTCTCCGCGACACTCAGATCCTCCAGGTAGCGCAGCGTCAACACGGCGCGCTGTCGCGGCGGCAGCGCGCGTAGCGCCTCGCGCAGCAGTAGCCGCAGCTCCGGGTCGGGGCCGGTCGCCATCCGCTCCGGCAGGTTCGCGACCGGGATCTCGGAGCGTCGCGCCCGCCGCCAGATGGAGACCTGGTCGTGGTAGAGGATCCGCTTCACGTACGGTTCGGCGTCGCCCCGGATCCGGGGCCAGCGGGCGTACGCCTTGGCCAGCGCGTGCTGCAGCAGGTCCTCGGCGGCGTGCTGGCTGCCCGCGAGCGCGTACGCGACGCGCAGCAGCTTGTCGCCCCGTTCGTTGATGAACGTGGTGAACTCCCCGTCGGTCACGTCAGCCACCGTCCACCTCCGATGTGCAGACGCGTGACCGGGGCCGGAGTTTGCCTGGGTGGCTCGACGGGTGGTCGCTTCGGGGAACTATCCGTTGACGAGATAGCCCCCGGAGGAGGAATCTTGGCATTGACAAGAAAGAGGTGCCAATGTCGTCGGACACGCTCACCACGGCCGGAATCCTGCTGGTCACCGTCGTCACGATTGCGTTCGGCGGGTTGACCCTGCTCACTCACCTGGCCCGCCGGAAGCCTGGCTACCTGGACAATCCCGTCCGCCGGGGAATGTGGACGGCGGGTCACGCTCATGCCGGCGTCCTGGTCCTCTTCGCCCTCGTCGCGTTGCCCTACATCGATCAGGCCGACGTGTCGGGCGGGACGCGGACGCTGATCCGGTCGCTGTTCGTCGCGGCACCGGTCCTGATGCCGCTCGGCTTCTTCCTCTCCGTCGCGCGACCGACTGACACCCGGCCCAACAAGCTGATCTGGCTCACGGTGGCGGGCGGGGCGAGCCTGAGCGCAGGTGCCCTGCTGCTCGGCATCTCCCTGCTGTAACCGGCCGCGACGAGGGCTGCCCATCCGCGCCGGCTCCGGTTGTGTCGCAGGTGCGGGGCAGAATGGGCGGATGCGCTGGACAGTGCTCAACTCGCCGATCGGGGAGTTCTCCGTGGCCACCGACGGCGCGGCGGTCCGTGGCGCGCACTTCGGTCGGGTGGCGGCGGCGGTCGAGCAGCCCGTCGATGAGCTGGACCGGCAGGTCGTCGCGGAGCTGCGGGCGTACTTCGCCGGGGAGGTGACCGGGTTTGAGATGCCGGTGGCGGTGCCCCGCGGTTCCGACTTCGAGCGGGCGGTCTGGCGGGAGATGACCCGCATTCCGTACGGGGAGACGCTCACCTACGGCGAGGTGGCCCGCCGGGTCGGCGATGCGGGAGCAGCCCGGGCGGTGGGGGTGGCCTGCAACCGCAACCCGATCCCGGTGCTCGTGCCCTGTCACCGGATCGTGGGCGCGGGCGGGAAGCTGGTCGGCTTCGGCGGTGGGCTGGACCGCAAGGTGAAGCTGCTGGAGTTGGAGGCCGGGGTCGCGCTGCGCCGCGCGTGGTCAGGCTGTTGACGCTGCACCCGGCAGTGACGAACGCGGCCGGTGGCCGTACCGGACCAGAGCCGGACGACGAGGGCCGGGCCCGTCCGGACCCGGCCCCTCGTCGTTGCTGGTCAGCGCGTCAGCGCTCGACCTCGCCGGCGATGAACGCCTCGACGGCGGCGTGCGCGTCGTGGTCGGCGTACTGCACCGGCGGGGACTTCATGAAGTAGGAGGAGGCCGAGAGGATCGGGCCGCCGATCTTGCGGTCCAGGGCGATCTTCGCGGCCCGGACGGCGTCGATGATGACGCCGGCCGAGTTCGGCGAGTCCCACACCTCGAGCTTGAGCTCGGCGTTGAGCGGGGTGTCACCGAAGGAACGGCCCTCCAGGCGGATGTACGCCCACTTGCGGTCGTCCAGCCACGGCACGTGGTCGGACGGGCCGATGTGCACGTCGCTCTTGGCCATCTCGTGCGGCACCTGGGAGGTCACCGACTGGGTCTTGGAGATCTTCTTCGAGACCAGCCGGTTGCGCTCCAGCATGTTCATGAAGTCCATGTTGCCGCCGAAGTTGAGCTGGTACGTGCGCAGCAGCTCGACCCCGCGGTCCTCGAAGAGCTTCGCCAGCGCGCGGTGCACGATGGTGGCGCCGACCTGGCTCTTGATGTCGTCACCGACGATCGGCAGGCCCGCGTCGGTGAACTTCTGCGCCCACTCCGGGTCGGAGGCGATGAAGACCGGCAGGGCGTTGACGAACGCGCAGCCGGCGTCGATCGCGGCCTGGGCGTAGAACTTGTCGGCCTGCTCGGAACCGACCGGCAGGTAGGAGACGACCACGTCGACCTGGGCGTCGCGCAGCGCCTTGACCACGTCGACCGGCTGGACGTCCGCCTCCTCGATGATCTCGCGGTAGTACTGGCCCAGCCCGTCGAAGGTCGGGCCGCGCTGCACGGTGACGCCGGTCGGCGGCACGTCGCACAGTTTGATCGTGTTGTTCTCGCTGGCGACGATCGCCTCGGCGAGGTCCATGCCCACCTTCTTGGCGTCAACGTCGAACGCCGCGACGAACTCCACGTCGGAGACGTGGTAGTCGCCGAAGGTGACGTGCATGAGACCCGGGACGCGGTCGGTCGGGTCGGCGTTGCGGTAGTACTCCACGCCCTGTACGAGGGACGAGGCGCAGTTACCCACACCGACGATGGCGACGCGGACGGAGCCCATAGCGTCTGCCTCCTTCTTCTTCATCACGGCCGCTCTTTCCTGGACTCTCCAGGCGGAGGCGGGCTGTCGGTTTCTCGTCGGCCGCCGGCCGTCCCGGTTTGCGGGACTGTCGGGGCACGGCCGGAGCGCTCGTTGGCGATGAGCTCCTCCAGCCAGCGGACCTCGCGCTCACAGGCGTCGAGCCCGTGGCGTTGCAGTTCCAGGGTGTACGCGTCGAGGCGCTCGGCTGCCCGGGCCAGCACGTCGCGAAGTCCCTCGCGGCGTTCCTCGATGGTGCGGCGGCGACCCTCCAGGATGCGCAGGCGGGTCGCCTGGTCCGTCCGGGAGAAGAACGCGAAGTGCACACCGAAGCCCGTGTCGTCGTACGTCTCGGGCCCCGCCTGTGCGATCAGCTGGGCGAAGCGTTCCTTGCCCTCGGCGGTGATTTTGTAGACCACCCGACCTCGTCGGCTGGTCAACGCGGGAATCTCCTCGGCGGTCGCGGGTGTCTCGGCGGCTTCGGTGATCCATCCCGCCGCCTGCAACCTGCGCAGGGTCGGGTAGAGCGAGCCGTAGCTGATCGCCGCCCGGATCGCTCCGAGCTTGGCGGTGAGCTCCTTGCGGAGCTCGTAGCCGTGCATCGGGGACTCCTGCAGCAGACCGAGGATGGCGAGTTCGAGCACGAGCCATCCTCTCCTACCCCGGCGCAGGGCCGTTAACCGTCGCGATGTATCGGACCGATACATCGCACGTTAGTACCTCGGTCGGATCAGGGCAAACCCCCGATCCGGGAGGTTCGCGTCACGCATGGTTACGGCGGTCGCCTCGCCCGTTCGGACCGCGTACCCTTTGCCGCATGCGTACGCAGCGCCAGGTGGTCGACTACTCGCTCCGGAAGCGGGCGGTGCTGCGTGAACTCCTCGCCGGCCGGGTCGGCGCGTACGACGTCTGCGACGCCTCGCCGTACCTGAAGAACGCTGCCCGGTTCCACGGCGAGCCCACTGAGGAACGCTGCCCGATCTGCCGGAGCGAGAACCTCATCCACGTCCACTACATTTACGGCGACGAACTCAAGCAGTCCGCCGGTCAGGCACGTGCCCTGGCCGAGTTGCCCGCGTTGGCGATGACGCTGCGTGAGTTCCAGGTCTTCGTGGTGGAGGTGTGCCTCGGCTGTGACTGGAACCATCTCGTCGAGCAGTTCCTGCTCGGGCGGGATGGGTTGGCCGAGGAGGGGTCGGAGCAGGAAGCGGTGGCTGGTCTGACCGCCGCGCCCTCCGCACGCGGGCGAAGGCGAGAGGCGCAACGGTGATTTCGGCTCGACCGGTCTGTCCCGACGCCGTCCGCGACGGCCCTGCGGCTCGACCGCTCGATAGCCTGATTAGTCCGATTGGTACAGATACGGCGGTGTCTCCCCGGGGTGCCCGGGGCGCGGCACCACGTGTGACAACTCACGGCAACCCGGTGGTGGCGCCCCCGCGTCCCACCGCGACCGGCAGGGTGTGAGGAATGAACTCGTACGGCGATCCCAGTTCCCCGCGTGCGCGGGCCCAGGTGCCGGGTTCGAACGGCAGCTCCGGCGCGGCCCCCTCGGGGCGTGCCTCGGTCGGCTCGGGCGGTCCGCCCGCCGGCCGGGCATCGGCCTCGGTGCCGCCGCGCCAGCCCGGTGCCGCCGGCTCCGCCTCGGTGGGCCGGGCCGGGCCGGGCCGGGCCACTGTGCCGGTCTCGCCGGCCCCCGGGGGTCGGGTCGGGTCGGGTCGGGCCTCGGTGCCGGTCTCGCCGGCGCCAGGCGGTCGTGCCGGCGCGGGCCGGGCCTCGGTGCCGGTCTCCCCGGCCCCGGGCCGGGCGAGCGTCGGTTCGGCCGCGGTCGGCGGCCGGGCCAGCGTGGGTTCGGCGTCGGTTGGGGGCCGCGCGGGCGTCGCGTCGATCTCGGGCGGTGGCCCGGGTGGTCCCGACGGGCCGGGGCGCGCCGGTCGTGGCGCCGGTGACCCGGCAGGGAAGGCCCGGGCGAAGAAGCGTAAGCGGCTCAACATCCTGATCGCCGGCTTCGCGGTCTTCATCATGCTCGCCGGCATCGGCGTGATCGGCTTCACCTACTACTCCACGAACGTGGTGCTGCCCGACCAGATCAAGCTGCCGCTGGCCACGACCATCTACGCCAGCGACAACAAGACACAGATCGCCAAGGTGGGCGAGCAGAACCGCACCTTCGTCTCGATCAAAGACATCCCCGAGTGGATGCGGAACGCGGTGGCCGCGGCGGAGGACCGGAATTTCTACCAACACTCGGGCGTGGACTACAAGGGCATCGCCCGTGCCGCCTGGAACAACCTGACGGGTGGCGACAAGCAGGGCGCCTCGACCATCACCCAGCAGTACGCCCGCAACGCCTACAAGAACCTGAAGGACGACTCGTACGGCCGCAAGGTGAAGGAGGCGATCGTCGCCTCCAAGCTCAACGATCAGTTCACCAAGGACCAGATCATGGAGCACTACCTGAACACGATCTACTTCGGGCGTAACGCGTACGGCATCGAGGCGGCGGCGCAGGCGTACTTCGGCAAGCCCGTGTCGAAGATCGACGTGGCCGAGGCGGCGGTGCTGGCGGCGCTGATCAAGCAGCCGGAGCCGAGCTCCACCCATCAGGGGTACGACCCGGCGGTCAACCCCACAGCCGCCAGGGAGCGGTGGAACTACGTCATCGGCGCGATGGTGGAGGAGGGCTGGCTCGACTCGCCGAACCACCCGGCGCGCCCCACCGCGTACCCGGAGAAGACGCTGAAGACGCCGAAGGAGTCGCGGGCCGGGCAGAAGTTCGGCGTGAACAACCCGATCGGCAACGTCATCAACTACCTCGTGCCGGAGATGCGGGAGAAGAAGCTCTGCACCGACAACGAGGCGGAGGCGACCGACCGCAAGCCGCTGTGCGCGACGATGCTGCGTGAGGGCGGCTACCGCATCCGCACCACCATCGACCCGAAGGTGCAGAACGCCATCATCAAGGCCACCCAGCGCAGCACCAAGGGCTCGGAGTTGGACGGCGCGCGGAAGAACATCATGGCCGCCGCCGTCTCGATCGACCCGCGTAACGGCCGGGTGCTCGGTTACTACGGCGGCGACGACGGCACCGGCACCGACTACGCCGGCAAGAACACCGACTCGGCCGGCAATGTCACCGGCGGCCACTCGCCGGGCTCCAGCTTCAAGATCTACACCCTGGCGGCGGCGATCGAGGCGGGTAAGTCCATCGACTCACGGTGGAAGGGGCGGGCCTTCACCCCTGACGGCGTCAAGTACAAGGTCAGCAACGCGGGCACCGACAACCCGAGTTGCGGAGACTCCTGCACCCTGCGCGAGTCGACCCTGAAGTCGCTGAATGTGCCCTTCTACCACGTCAGCGAGGACATCGGGCCGGACAAGATCGTCGACATGGCGAAGAAGGCCGGCGTGACCATGATGTGGCGGACCGACACCAACCCGCCGAAGGGTCACGACCTGACCAAGGCCAAGGCCAGCGACCTGGCACCGGACCCCTTCTACCACGTGGTCTCCTACGGCCAGTACCCGATCACGGTGCTCGACCACGCCAACGGCATCGCCACCTTCGCCAACAAGGGCGTCTACAACAAGGCGCACTTCCTGCTCTCGGCCGAGAAGCAGAACAAGGACACCGGCAAGTGGGAGAAGCTCGGCGGCGAGCAGCTCAAGCCGGATCCGCGGATCAACCCGGACGTGGTCGCCGACGTCAACGACGTGCTCAAGGATTACCCTGGCCGGATCAACCACCGGCTGGACGACGGGCGCGAGGCGGCCGCCAAGACCGGCACCTGGGAGCTCCGGGACGGCAGCCCGCACAACGGCGACGCCTGGACGATCGGCTACACCCCGCAACTCGCCACCGCGGTCTGGGTCGGCAACAAGGGCAAGCGGGAAGCCATCAAGCTGAACAACGGCAAGGACATCACCGGTTCCTCGATGCCCGGCGAGATCTGGGAGCGGATCATGGACGGCGCTCTCAAGGGCGCGGACAGGATCACCTTCCCGCCCGCCGCGAATATCGGTGACCCGAACTCCGGCAACGGCACCCCACCGCCCGCGCCGGAGCCGCAGGGGCCGAACTGCGACATCCTCGGTGGCCTGTTCTGCCCGGACCAGAACAACAACGGCGGTGGCAACAACGGCGGTGGCAACAACGGCGGCGGTAACAACGGCGGTGGCAACAACGGCGGTGACGACAACGATGGCCCTGGCGCCGACACGAACCAGTTGCCGACCGGCCCCGGCCAACGCAACCAGGGCGGCGGCGCCGGCGGCGGCCTCCTACCGACGCCGACCGCACCCCGCATCCGCGAGTAACCAGCACATCCGCTGACGGCGGCCGGACCCCGAGGTCCGGCCGCCGTCGCGCATCCGGGCCGTCGGACGCCACGCCGATTTTGAGGTTCGTAGCCGCCGCGGCGGGACGGAATGCCCCGGCGTACGGCAGGATGCCTCTCCATGAGCACCCAGTCGACGGCCGGCATCGACGACGCCGGGAGCAGCGACCACCCGTCCCGGTCGGACGGATTCGTCCGTGGCCTCTCCGAAGCGATCGGCGGTCCCCTCGGCGACCACGCCGTCGTGCTGGACCGGCCCGCCGGCCGGGAGCGGCGGTTGTGGACGGCGGCCCGAATCGTCCTGGCGTTGACCTGCCTGACCCTGGCGCTGCACTGGGTGCAGAAATCGCCCTGTCAGGATGGCGCCTGGCAGAACAACGTGCAGTACACCCGGTTCTGCTACACCGACGTGCTCGCCCTCTACTACGCCGAAGGGCTCAACGAGGGGAAGGTCCCCTACCGGGACCACCCCGTGGAGTACCCGGTGCTCACCGGCTACTTCATGGGCGCCCTCGGCCTGCCGGTGCACGCCCTCGGCGTCAACGACCCGCAGCTCAACCAGGGCCAGTGGTTCTACAACCTGAACGCGCTGACGCTCGGCGCGCTGGCGGTGGCGACCGTCGCGGTGATTCTCGCCCTGCGCCGCCGGCGACCGTGGGACGCCGCGCTCTTCGCGTTGGCGCCCGCGTTGCTGCTCACCGCCACGGTCAACTGGGACTTCCTCGCCATCGGGCTGGCCGCCTTCGGGTTGGCCGCCTGGGTGCGACGCCGCCCGGCGCTGGCCGGATTGCTGCTCGGCCTGGCCGGGGCGGCCAAGATGTGGCCGCTGTTCGTACTGGGGCCGATCCTGGTGCTCGCCCTGCGCGCCGGGAAGCTGCGCGCCGCGCTGACCGCCATCGGCACCGCCCTGGTGGCGCTCGTCGCGGTCAACCTGCCCGTCGCCATCCCGTACCGGGAGAACTGGGACCGCTTCTTCGAGCTGAACACGGAACGGCCCATCGACTGGGGGACGCTCTGGTACATCGGGCGGCATCTGGACGGAAAGGTGAACAGCGGGGTGCCCGGCGACCAGGGGCCGTTCCAGTGGTTGAACGCCAACATCCCGACCCTGAACTACCTGTCGTACACCCTCTTCGGGCTGGCCTGCCTCGGCGTGGCCGCGCTGGCGCTGCTGGCGCCACGCCGGCCGCGGCTGGCCCAGCTTGCCTTCCTGGTGGTCGCCGCGTTCCTGATCTTCAGCAAGGTGTGGTCGCAGCAGTTCGTGCTCTGGCTGCTGCCGCTGGTGGTGCTGGCCCGCCCCCGCTGGGGGGCCTTCCTCGCCTGGCAACTCGCCGAGGTCTGCTACTTCGTCGCGTTCTACGGTGAGCTGCTCGGCGCGGCCACCAGCCGGCCGGTCTTCCCCGAGGGTGTGTTCGTGCTCGCCGCGACGCTGCGCCTCGGCACCGTCGTGCTGCTCTGCGTGCTGGTCGTCAAGGAGATCCTCCACCCGGAGCGGGACGCGGTCCGCCGCACCTACGCCGACGACCCGGACGGTGGCGTCCTCGACGGCGCACCCGACGCCCCGTGGCTCACCGCCCGCCGCGCCGCACGCCCACCGGAGCCGCTTCCCGTCACGGCGGGCACCTGACAGCCGCGGGTCGGCTCAGAGGCGGAACACGACGGCGTCGCCGACCTCCTCGCGGGTGATGCCGAGCTGGTCGACCGGGGCGTCCACGGTGGTCTCCCACGGCGTGCCGACGATCTGGTCGCGCAGCAGCACCACGTTCCGGACGCCGAGGGTGCGCAGATACCTGACGCTGGTCTCGTCGGGGAAGGCGGCCGTCACCCGGCGCACGTCGTCGAGTTGCGCCGGGGTGAAGCCGCTGCCCCCGTTGACCACGTCCTGGAACCGGCTGGTCGTCCAGAGCATCACCGGCTGGTCGAGATTCTGGCTGCTCGGCAGCACCAGCATCGGGCCGTCCACGGTGCGCATCGCCACCGGCTGTTCGGGAACCACCGGGTGCGGCGTGACGTTCAGACCCTCCACCGCGACCAGCAGCACGGGTAGCACGGCGGCCGCCCGCAGCCAGGGCGACGGCCGGGTGGGGACGCCCGTGGCGGCGACCTCCCGGGCCCGCTCGGCGAACGCGCTGACCGCGCCCGCCGCGAGCAGGCCGAGCAGCAGGGTGGTCCAGAGCATCAGCCGGCCGGGGGTGCGCAGCCCGTTCCAGCCGGGCAGGTGGTCGAAGAGCGGGGCGTAGGTGTAGGTGCCGCCGTAGAACCGGGTACCCATCGACAACACCAATCCGACCAGCACGCCGGCGAGCAGCAGCAGCCGGTGCCGTAGCCGCCAGACCGAGAAGAACAGGCCCCCCAGAGCCAGCGCGTACAGCACGAAGCCCGGCAGCAGGGTCATCTCCGGAGGCCAGGACAGCAGCTGACGCGCCCCCTCGTGCAACCCGCCCCAGACCCGCGACTCCGCCGGGGCGGTGAGGAACCCGATCGCCGGCGGGGAGTAGATGTCGATCTCGCCGAGGGTCCGCTCGGCGTTCGGGTGCAGCTCGGCGACCTTGAAGAACGGGACCGCCAGCAGTAGACCCACCCCGGCGAAGAGCAGCCCGCCGACCAGGTCCGCGACGAACAGCCGCCGGCCGAACGGGTGCCGCACCGGCCGGACGACCCACCGCCGGAGAGCCCAGGTCACCGCCGCGACCAGCACGATGCCCGCGAGGACGTACGCGAACACCAGGCCGATACCGAAACCCAGGCTGAGCTGCCAGGCGGCCACCACCCATCCCGCGTACGCCCATCCGGTGTGCCGGCGTTCCGGCCGGTACCCGTGGCGCAGCGACCAGCCGTGCCCCCGCGCCAGCATGGCCAGCGCGAGCGGGATGCCGCCGTTGGAGACGATGTGCAGGTGGCCCGCCTGGGCGAGCAGCCACGGGGCGTAGGTGTAGCTGACCCCGGCCACCGCGGCGCCGGCCCGGCTCGCGCCCAACTGGCGGGCCAGCACGTACGCCCCGAACGTGGCGAGCGCGTGGGCCAGCACGAACATGACGTTGTAGCGGAGCAACGCCGCCTCCGGCCCGGTGCCGATCATGCCAGCCGGGGCGTAGCCGAGCAGCATGTCGGAGAAGGCGAAGCTCCAGCTCTCCGGGAAGAACGTGTTCGAGTGGAACAGCCGGCTCGGCTCGGTCCGCAGGGCATGCCCGGACCAGGCCATCTGCCAGGCCTGCAGGCTCGGGTCCCAGTAGTCCTGCGGCAGCGTGTACCGCGGGTAGCGCAGTGCCGGCCAGGTCATCCCGACGGCCAGGGCCAGCGAGCCGAGGGCGGCCAGCATCCACTCGTGCACCAGCAGCCGGCCCGCCGCGCGTACCGCCCGGATCGGGCGGCTGGGCACCGGCTCTGCGGCGGGGGCGAACGCCGACCAGGGATCCGTCGGCGGGTCGTCCTGCTGTTTGACCGAGGCCGCCTTCCCGCCGTCCTTTGCTGCGGCCGTGCCGTCGCCGCCGTTTGCGGTGTCCCGCGCGGCGGCCGTGCCGTCGCCGTCGGCCCCGGCGTCGCCGGTGCGCGAGGGCTCCGTTTCGTCGCGTCCGCCGACCGGTGCTGTCCGCCCACCGGCCCCGGCGGCGTCGTCCTGTTTCGCGTCGGCCAATCTGGCGCCCTCGGAGGGCGCGGCCTCCCCGGTGGTGCTGTCGCTCGGGGTGGAGGCGGCCGGCCCGCTGCCCGTGGCCGCGCTGGTCGGCGGGGCCGCCGCGCCGGTGCCGGCCCCGGTGGGACCGGGCCGGCCAGCGCCGGTGGCGTCGTCCGGGCTGGTCGTCGGGCCGGGCCCGTCGGCCCGGCCGGTCGGCTGCCCGCCGTCGGTGGTGTCGGTGGTCATCGGTTCAGGCCCCCGTGCCGAGTCGCTCGCGCAGGAAGGCGATGTCCGCCGCCTGCCCCGACATGCCGCCAGGGGTCTCGACGATCACCGGCGCTCCGGCCGCGCGGATCACCGCCACCACCAGGTCCGGATCGATGGTGCCGCCGTCGAGGTTGTCGTGCCGGTCCTGACCCGAGTTGAAGCCGCCCTTGGAGTTGTTGGCGTGCACCAGATCGATTCGTCCGGTGATCGCCTTGACCCGGTCGACCAGGTCGAGCAGCTCCTCGCCGCCGGCGTGGGCGTGGCAGGTGTCCAGGCAGAAGCCGACCTCGTGGTCGCCGAGGGCGTCCCAGAGCCGGGCCAACGCGTCGAGCCGCCGGGCGCAGGCGTTCTCGCCGCCGGCGGTGTTCTCGATCAGGACGGGCACCGGGAATCCGCCGGAGTCCGCCGCGTACGCGAAGGTCTTGCGCCAGTTGTCGAAGCCCCTGGCGAGATCGTCCCCGGCGTTGACGTGCCCGCCGTGCACGATCAGACCCTTCGCGCCGATCTCCGCCGCCGCGTTGGCGTGGCCGAGCAGGAGTTTGCGGCTGGGGATCCGGATCCGGTTGTTCAGGGTGGCCACGTTGATCACGTACGGCGCATGGACGTAGAGGTCGACTTCGGCGGTGCGTAGCCGGTGGGCGTCCTCCCGGGGTTTCGGGGCCTTCCAGCCCTGCGGGTCGGAGAGGAAGAACTGCACCGCCTCCGCGGCGCGGCCGGCCGCCTCCGCCAGCGGGTCGGCCTGGTCGACGTGGGCTCCGATACGCATGCAGGCGAGCCTACGTCGCATCACCGACGCCTGGGGGACGGCTTTCGGGGGAGTCGCGGCGCGGGCGCGTCACCGACCGGGCGGGCGGTCGTTGAGGGGAGTGGGATCGACGGTCGGCTTTCCGGTTCGTGGGGCCGGTGCTGAAGTGGTCGATGCCGTGCGGGGTCACCCCCCGTCGTGCGGCCCGGCACGTCGGGGGGCAGCGCCAGCCCCGCCGATCCAAGGGACAGCGATGAGACCCAGGGACGAATAGTGGCAATTCCGCCATTTCGACACGAGGATCGTTGTACCGTCGGATAACAACAGGAGAAAGCTCCGCGGGGCGTTCTGATCCAACCTCATCGGTGTGGTCGTTCCTCCCCAGGTCCCACCCAAGGAATGCGGACGGGATGCCCCGCGGCCCCGTGGACAGGGGCCCGCACCGGCTTCTCGGAGCCGGTGCGGGCCCCTGTCGCCGCGCCCACCCGGCGGGCGTCACCTGCCCGGTCATGATCGTCCGGACCGGGTATCCTGGTCCGGTTGTCCGCGTCCGGCCGGGTTCCCCCGGTCCGGGAGCGGGCCACGACGCAGACCTCCTGCCACGGAAGGACCGTGGCCGCCAAGCCCACAGGAGGTGAGTACGTCTTGCGTCATTACGAAGTCATGGTGATCCTCGATTCCAGTCTCGAGGAGCGCACCGTCGCCCCGTCGCTCGACACGTACCTGAACGTGATCCGGACCGCGGGTGGCTCGGTGGAGAAGACGGACGTGTGGGGCCGCCGGCGCCTCGCGTACGAGATCAACAAAAAGGCCGAGGGCATCTACGCCGTCATCGACCTCCAGGCGACGCCGGAGGCGGTGGCCGAGCTGGACCGCCAGCTGCGGCTCAACGAGTCCGTGCTGCGCACCAAGGTCATCCGGCCGGAGATGCGCTAAGCATTCAACCCGGTTCGCCCGGATCAGCCTCATCGGCGCTGTCGGAGGGTTCTGAGAACCTGTACTGCAGAACGATGAGTGCGCGAGGAGATGGTCATGGCAGGAGACACCACCATCACGGTCATCGGCAACCTGACCGATGACCCCGAGTTGCGGTTCACCCCGTCCGGCGCGGCGGTCGCCAAGTTCCGGGTCGCCTCGACGCCCCGGTTCATGGACAAAGCCTCCGGCGAATGGAAGGACGGCGAGCCGCTCTTCCTGGCCTGCACGGTGTGGCGGCAGGCGGCGGAGCACGTCGCCGAGTCGCTCCAGCGGGGCGCCCGCGTGATCGTCTCGGGTCGGCTGCGTCAGCGGTCGTACGAGACCCGCGAGGGTGAGAAGCGCACCGTCATCGAGCTCGAGGTCGACGAGATCGGCCCGTCCCTGCGCTACGCCACGGCGAAGGTGCAGAAGATGTCGCGCTCCGGTGGCGGCGGCGGTGGCGGCGGTGGCTTCGGCTCCGGCGGCGGTGGTGGCCAGGGCGGCGGCGGAGGCAACTTCGACGACCCCTGGGCCTCGGCCGCGCCCGCTCCCTCGCGCGGTGGTTCGGGCGGCAACTTCGACGAGGAGCCTCCGTTCTAATGGCGCCGAGCGCCCGCGATCGCAAACCAGGAGCAAGAGCAATGGCCAAGGCTGCGGCACTTCGCAAGCCGAAGAAGAAGGTGAATCCGCTCGACAAGGACGGAATCACCTACATCGACTACAAGGACACCGCGCTGCTGCGCAAGTTCATCTCCGACCGCGGCAAGATCCGCGCTCGGCGGGTGACCGGCGTCACCTCGCAGCAGCAGCGGCAGATCGCCCGTGCGGTCAAGAACGCCCGTGAGATGGCGCTCCTGCCGTACACCGCGACGGCACGCTGAGAGGGGGCGCCGAAATGAAGATCATCCTGACCCAGGAAGTTTCCGGTCTCGGTGCCCCCGGCGACATCGTCGAGGTCAAGAACGGCTACGGCCGTAACTACCTGATGCCGCAGGGCTTCGCGATCGCCTGGACCAAGGGCGCCGAGAAGCAGGTCACTCTGATCAAGCGGGCCCGCTCGGCCCGCGAGATCCGCGACCTCGGCCACGCCAACGAGGTCAAGGGCCAGCTCGAAGGGCTCAAGGTCAGCCTGAAGGCCCGCGCTGGCGACGGTGGCCGACTGTTCGGCTCGGTCACCCCGGCCGAGATCGTCGACGCCGTCAAGGCGGCCGGCGGCCCGGCCCTCGACCGCCGTCGGCTGGAGCTGCCCGGTCACATCAAGTCGACCGGCTCCTACCCGGTGCGGATCAAGCTGCACCCCGAGGTGACCGCCAAGTTCGACCTCAACGTCGTCCAGGGCTGACACCGAACGCACGCCGACAGGGCCCGCACCGGACAGCGGTGCGGGCCCTGTCGCATCCACCCACCGCCCGCCGCATCCCACCGACGACGAACGACGGCGCGCCAACCGGAAACGGCGGCGGGCAACCAGAGCAGCGCGGCCAGTGGCGGCCCGCTCAGCCGATTGGCTGGCCGGTGACCGCGCTGATCATCACGGTTGAGAGGCCACCGCCCACCACCGCCGCCGCCAGCGCCACCGTCGCCGGCCGCCAGGTCGTGCCGACCCGACGCAACAGCCCGGCGACCACCAGGCTGCTCATGAACGCCAACCCGTACCGCGGCGCCCCCGACAACAGGGAGCCGAGCACCTGCGCCCGGGGCGAGTCGCAACCGCCCCCGCTGATGTCGGTGACGCATCCGGCCGGCACCTGGCCGCTCAAGGTGAGCATCCACAGGAAGACCAGCACCGCCGGCACCACGTAGCACGCGGCCGTCAGGACCAGCGGACGCAACGGACCACCCGGATCCGGGTCGAGCAGGTCGTCCTCCAGCCGGCGGGTCCATCCCCCGCCCCCGACCGACTCGATCCGATCGCGCCAGGACGGCGCGGCGACCGGCGCGACCGTCGCCGCCCGACGGCGCGGCGCCGCCCTGGGCCGCGGCGCGGTGTACGTCACCGCCGGTGAACGCGGTGCCGAGGCCGGCGGATCCACCCATCTCGGATCGTCCTCGGCCAGCCGGGTGCCGGACCAGAACGTCTCCGGCTGCGCCGACCAGGGAAAGCCCTCGCCCGTCGTCGGTTCCACCGATCGCGGCGCGTCGGCACGGTCACCGCGCTCGGTGCCGCCCTCGTCCCAGCTACCGGCGTCCGCGTTCCGCGACCGGCGACCGCCTGCGGTCCGGTCCCACTGCGCCGTGTCGGTGAACCGGTCCCACTGCGCGGTGCTGTCCTCCCAGCCCGCCGCGCCCGGCTGGCCCCAGCGATCCTCCCCGGAACGCTGCCAGGTGTGCACACCCGACGCGTCCCACGGATCCACCGCCGGCCGGTACTCCGGTTCCGCCTCGGCGGCCTGGCTCCAGGAGTCGGTGGTCGGCTCGGCCTGGCTCCAGGAGTCGGTGGTCGGCTCGGCCTGGCTCCAGGAGCCCGTCGTCGGCTCGGCCTGGCTCCACGGGTCGGCGGCCGGCTCCGCCCGGCCCCACGGGTCGCTGGTGAGCTCGGCCCGGCTCCACGTGTCGCTGGTCGGTTTCGCCCGCCGCCAGGAATCGGCGGGCCGTGGCGAGGACCTGTCGGAGGCACGCCGGCTACGCCGGGTCGGCCGATCCGGCTCACGCTCGTCCGCGTCCGACCCGCCCTCGGATTCCTCCAGGCCGGACCAGATCACCTGGGGCCGTCGGGAGGCGGACCTGCGGGGGCGGGCTGTCGGCGACCCCCCGGACACCGGGGCGTCCTCGACGTCGTCCTGGGCGCGGCGGCTGCCCACGTACCCCTGCTCCTGGGGGCGGTCGAACGTCCACTCCCGGGTGTGGTCGTCCATCCCGGCTGCCGCACCGATCGCCGGCAGCTCACCCAAGGGCCGCTCACTGCGCCGGCCTGCCGCCCGGCGACCTGGTCGGGAGACCGCACGGTCGTCATCGTCGTCGTCCGGGGCGGCGTGCCGGCCCCGGCCATCGGCGTGGGCGATCCCCGACTCCACCGCCCACCGTGGCAGGTAGGGGTCGGAAGGTTCCTCGTGTCCACGTTCGATCGCCCGCCGTCGACTGGGCGTACGGCGGCGTTCCGCGCGGGAGGTGTACGGGCCGGCTGGGACCGGCTCACCGGGGTCGTCCCACGAAGTGATCGACTGACGCTCGCGCGGGCTGCCCTCCCCGCGCTCCCAGTCCCGGTAACTCACGGCCGGAGCGTGACCCTTCTCAACCGAAAGTGCAATCCGCTGTCCAGGTGTAGCCGTTTGCAGGAGATAGTACGGGAAGAACCACCCCGAAGCCTTGACGGAAAAAACTCGTCCACAGGGTGGGGATTTAGTTTTCCCAGGTAGGGCCATCTTTGTGCAGAATTCCCCCTCGGTTTTCCACAGCCTGTCCACACGCTGCGCACATGCTCGTCCACCGGCGTCCACAGGTTGTCCCGAGGCTCGTCCACCGGTGCTGTTGGTGGCCTGACCTCGGGTTCCGTATCGTGGGGCACCGACCGGTCGCGCGATGGCCCCCCGATCGACCGGCCCGGTCCGTCCGGAAGTCGCCACACCCCGGCCCAGCTGGGACTCGACCTGCAGTGGAGGGGGATCCTTGTCGGTCACCGACGATATGCGGTCGGAGCCCCGGGTTGGCGGCCAGGCTCCCTCGCCACGGGACGGCCAGTTCGAGAAGACCCCACCGCAGGACGTCGCCGCCGAGCAGTGCGTCCTCGGCGGCATGCTGCTCTCCAAGGACGCAATCGCCGACGTCGTCGAGATCCTGAAGACCAACGACTTCTACCGGCCGATCCACGCGACCATCTTCGAAACCATCCTGGACATCTACGGCCGGGGTGAGCCGGCCGACGCGATCACCGTGGCGGCGGCCCTGGCCGACTCCGGTGACCTGGCCCGGGTCGGCGGAGCCCCCTACCTGCACACCCTCATCGCCAGCGTGCCCACTGCCGCGAACGCGGCGTACTACGCCCGAATCGTCGGCGAGCGCGCCGTGCTCCGCCGGCTGGTCGAGGCCGGCACCAAGATCGTGCAGCTGGGCTACGGCACCGCCAACGGCGGCAGCCGCGACGTCGACGACATCGTCGACCTCGCCCAGCAGGCCGTCTACGAGGTGACCGAGAAGCGGGTCAGCGAGGACTTCGCCGTGCTGGCCGACATGCTTCAACCAACGCTGGACGAGATCGAGGCGGTCGGTGCGCAGGGCGGCGTGATGACCGGGGTGCCGACCGGCTTCACCGACCTCGACCGCCTGCTCAACGGCCTGCACCCGGGGCAGCTCATCATCGTGGCCGGTCGGCCCGGTCTGGGAAAGGCGCTCGCTCTCGACACCCCGCTGCCCACGCCCGACGGCTGGACCACCATGGGCGAGGTGACGGTGGGCGACCAGCTGCTCTCCGCCGACGGCACGCCGACGACCGTCACGGCTGCCTTCGACGTCATGCACGACCGGCCCTGCTACGAGGTCGAGTTCTCCGACGGCAGCGTGATCGTGGCGGACGCCGAACACCTGTGGAAGACCACCCGGGCGGGCCGTCGTCAGCCCGAGCAGAAGGTGCGCCCCGACTGGCGGGAGTCCTCCCTGGCAAGGGTCCGCGCCGCGGCGACGGCCGTGGGTGGCGACCCTCGACCGGTCACCCGGGCACAGGCCATCGGCCTGGTTGGTAACGACGGCGTGGTCACCACTGCGGAGATCGCGGCGACGCTGCGCACCGGCACGGACGGGCGGCTCAACCACGCCGTGCAGAACTGCCTCCCGCTGCAACTGCCGGAGCGGGATCTGCCCGTCGCGCCGTACACCCTGGGTGTGCGGCTCGGCGACGGGCACACCGGCGCAAGCCGCTGCGCCACTGCCGACCCGGGGCTGGCCCGGTACGTCGAGCGGGAGCGTCACCTGGTCGGCGTGTCCGGAGAGAAGCACATTCCGCAGCAGTACCTGCGGGCGTCGGAGGCCCAGCGTCGCGCCCTGCTCGCCGGGCTGATGGACACCGACGGGACGGTCGCCCCGACCGGGAGCCTGCAGTACACCTCCACCTCCAGGCGGCTGGCCGAGGGCGTCCGAGAGCTGATCGTGAGCCTCGGCTACCGCTGCACCGTCACGGAGAACCCGGTGGGTGGGCGCACCGCCGGCTCGTCGACGGCGTACACCCTGACTTTCTCCACGCCGGACACCGTCTTCCGCTCGGCACGGAAGCGGTCTGCGCACACAGCCCACCACCGTACGACGTCCGACGTTCGGACCCCCTCCCGGTACGTCGTCGACGTCCGGCCCGTGGCCAGTGTCCCGGTGCGGTGCGTGACCGTGGACAACGCGGAGCACCTGTATCTCGCGGGTCGGTCGATGATCCCCACGCACAACAGCACGGCGAGCATGGACTTCGCGCGGAACGCCGCCATTCGCGCCAACCAGGCGGCGGCGATCTTCTCGCTGGAGATGAGCAAGGTCGAGATCGTCATGCGGCTTCTCTCGGCCGAGGCCCGCGTCCCGCTGCACGTGCTGCGCAGCGGCCAGCTCTCCGACGACGACTGGACCAAGCTGGCCCGGTGCATGGGCGAGATCAGCGAGGCCCCGCTCTTCGTGGACGACACGCCGAGCATGAACCTGATGGAGATCCGGGCCAAGGCGCGACGGCTGAAGCAGAAGCACGACCTGAGGATGATCGTGGTCGACTACCTCCAGCTGATGACCTCGCCCAAGCGGACCGAGAGCCGGCAACAGGAGGTGGCGGACCTGTCCCGTGGCCTGAAGTTGCTGGCGAAGGAGGTCGAGTGCCCGGTCATCGCGGTCAGTCAGCTGAACCGTGGTCCCGAGCAGCGTACGGACAAGCGACCCCAGCTGTCCGACTTGCGGGAAAGTGGCTCGATTGAGCAGGACGCAGACGTGGTAATCCTTTTGCACCGAGACGACTACTACGACAAGGAGTCGCCCCGGGCCGGCGAGGCGGACTTCATAGTTGCCAAGCATCGGAATGGGCCGACGGACAGCGTCACGGTGGCGGCTCAACTCCATCTCTCGCGTTTCGTGGACATGGCCATCGGCTGACCACGATCGCATTGTTCGGATGCGCCGTCGGTCAGCCGAACAGGGGGAACCAGCCGGCCGCCTCGCCCAGCTCCCACCGCTCCCGGTCGGTGAGTGGCACCCGGCCGGTCGCCTTGAGCAGATAGTCGCCGTCCGACCAGGCGGCGGGGCGGACGGCCTCGTCACTGAGCAGGCCGTCCATGGTCGCAACCGCGACCGCGGTGGCGAGTGGGCCGGGCGGCGGCGCGTCGGGCAGGTCGACGACCAGGTCGAGGTGGTGGACGGCGGTCTCGGTGGTCAGGGTGGCCAGGAGGTCCGGTACCCGCAGCATGTGTCCCTGGGTGGTGACGCAACCGGCCGGGTCGGCGGCGACGGCCGCGCGGACGGCTGCGGGGGCGGTGTCGCACCAGAGCCGGACCACGCCGCTGGGCCGGTCGAAGGCTGCGGCGGACCGGCGTGCCCACCAGGCGCGCCGGGCATGGTCGCCGCCGGGCGGGAAGGACCGCCAGTAGCTGACATCGTCCACGTCGGGTGGCCCGTCGGCGGGGCTGGCCAGGGCGACCAGGGCGCGCTGGGCGTCGCAGAGGATGTGGAAGAGCAGGTCGGCGACGAGCCAGCCTCGGCAGCGGGTGGGCCGTAGCAGGTCGGCGTCGTCCAGCCGGGCGACGACGTCGGTGATCCCCTGGTACGCCTGGGCCAACGCCTCGTGCCGCGCGATCGGCGTCATGGGTGCAGCCTGCCACAGCGGGCCCCGGCTCGGCAGGAGACGCGGGCCGGCCCGCGAGGGGTCGACCCGGACGCGGGGCGGTGCCGTGAGCCGGGTGGCCCGGCCCACGGCAGGCGGCTCAGCCGAACATCTCGTCCAGGAAGCTCTTGTGCTTCTTGCGCTTGTAGTGCCCGTGGTAGCCGTGGTGCTGCTGCTGTGCGGCGTGGCCGTACGCGGGCTGCGGCGGGTAGCCGGGCGCGGGCGGCGGCGGAGCGT
>NZ_SMKN01000092.1 GCF_004348675.1 Micromonospora sp. KC606
GCCACCACCCTCGCCCCCACCAACACCACCTTCGCCGCCGACGACTACTGCCTCGGCGAGTGCGGCGACATCCTGCCACCCGGCCAGAACGGCAACGCCACCCTCGTCGAGGTGCTCGGCAACCAGGCATTCGGCACCCTGCCCAAGCACTCCGCCGACCAGCTCGGCCGCTACGCCGACCTGGTGTACTCCTACGCCGGCCTGCGGCAGGACCAGATCAGCTCGTTCTTCAACGACGCCTCCTTCGGCGTGCCACCCGGGCAGATCGAGCGCGACTACTCGCCCCGGGCCGACGTGCGGATCGTGCGGGACAAGGCCACCGGCGTCCCGCACATCACCGGCACCACCCGGGGCGGCACCATGTACGGCGCCGGGTACGCCGGGGCGGAGGACCGGCTGTTCACCATGGACCTGCTGCGGCACGTCGGCCGCGGCACCCTCACCCCGTTCGCCGGCGGCCACCCCGGCAACCGGGCCCTGGAGCAGAGCGTCTGGCGGACCTCCCCGTACACCGAGACCGACCTGCGGGCGCAGATCGAGGCGCTGCGCGTCAAGAGCGGCGCCCGCGGCGAGCAGCTCTACGCCGACGTCCAGGAGTACATCGCCGGGATCAACGCCTACATCCGCACCTGCATGGCCAACCGGAACTGCCCCGGCGAGTACGTCCTCGCCGGACACCTCGACTCGGTCACCAACGCCGGCGGCCCCAAGCCGTTCCAGATGACCGACCTGATCGCCATCGCCGGTGTGGTCGGCGGCCTCTTCGGCGGCGGGGGCGGCACCGAGATGCAGTCGGCGCTGGTGCGGATCGCCGCCCGCGCCCGCTACGGCACCGTCGAGGGCGACAAGGTGTGGACCGCCTTCCGCCACCAGAACGACCCGGAGACGGTGCTCACCCTGCACGACGGGCAGAGCTTCCCGTACGGCGCGGCGTCACCGGACGCGCCCAGCGTGGTGCTGCCCGACGCCGGCTCCGCCCGGGTGGAGCCGGTGGTCACCGACCAGACCGGCTCGGCCGCCGGCGCCACCGCCACCAACTCCTCCGAGCTGGCCGCCGCGCTGTCCGGGCTGACCATCTCTTCGCAGCACCGCGGCATGTCCAACGCCGTCCTGGTCAGCGGCGCCCACTCCACGACCGGACACCCGATCGCCGTGTTCGGCCCGCAGACCGGCTACTTCTCCCCCCAGCTGCTGATGGTGCAGGAGTTGCAGGGCCCGGGCATCAGCGCCCGCGGCGCCGCCTTCGCCGGGCTCAACCTCTACGTGCTGCTCGGCCGGGGGCCGGACTACGCGTGGAGCGCCACCTCCTCCATCCACGACATCACCGACACCTACGCGGTGCCGCTGTGCACCCCGGACGGCAGCACGCCGACGCTGGCCGGCAACCACTACCTCTACCGTGGCGCCTGCCTGCCCATGGAGGAGATCGCGCACGTCAACAAGTGGAACCCCACCGTCGCCGACGGCACCCCCGCCGGGTCGTACAAGCTCGTCGCCTGGCGCACCAAGCTGGGGCTGGTCTCCTGGCGGGGCACGGTCGGCGGCCGACCGCACGCGTTCACCCAGCTCCGCTCCACCTACCAGCACGAGGCCGACTCGGCGGTCGGGTTCCAGATGTTCAACGACCCGGCCGCGATGGGCTCGGCGGACGCCTTCATGGCCTCGGCGAACAACGTCGAGTACGCCTTCAACTGGTTCTACGTCAACTCCACCGAGTCGGCGTACTTCAACTCCGGACTCAACCCGGTGCGGGCCGCGGGCAGCAACCCGAACCTGCCGATGAAGGCCGAACCCGCGTACGAGTGGCAGGGCTACCACCCGGCGACGAACACCGCCACCTACGCCCCGCTGTCGGCCCACCCCCGCTCGGTGAACCAGGACTACTACATCAGCTGGAACAACAAGCAGGCCAAGGACTTCGGCGCCGCCGACGGCAACCTCAGCTTCGGCGCCGTACACCGGGGCGACCTGCTGGACAGGCCGATGAAGGCCGCCCTGGCGGCCGGCCGGAAGTTCGACCGCGCCTCGCTGGTGTCACTGGTACAGCAGGCGGGCCTGACCGACCTGCGCGCGGTCGAGGTGCTCGACGAGCTGATCCGGGTGCTGGAGAGCCAGCCGGTCACCGACAGCGCGCTGGCCGGCGAGGTCAGCCGGCTCAAGGCGTGGCGGCAGGCCGGCGGTCTGCGGGTGGAGACCGCCAAGGGCTCGAAGGTGTACCAGCACGCGGAGGCGATCCGCACCTTCGACGCCTGGTGGCCGCTGCTGGTCAGGGGCATGTTCAAGGCCCCGCTCGGCGCGGACCTCTACCAGTCGCTGGTCAACGCCCTGCAGATCAACGAGTCTCCCTCCGGCCACCAGCGGGGCGACCTGTCCGACCTGCCCACCTCGGCCAACGATGCCCAGGCACACAAGGGCTCGGCGTTGCAGTACGGCTGGTGGGGCTGGGTCGACAAGGACCTGCGGGCGGTGCTCGGCGACCCGGTACGGGGCGGCCTCGGCCGCACCTACTGCGGCAACGGCAGCCTGACCGGATGCCGGCAGGTCCTGCTCGACACGCTGCGCGCCGCGGCGGCCACCCCGGCCGCCACGACCTACCCGGGCGACAGCAAATGCGCCGCCGGCGACCAGTGGTGCGCCGACGCGATCGTCCAGATACCGTTGGGCGGCATCAAGCACGCCATCACCGCCTGGCAGAACCGGCCCACCTACCAGCAGGTGGTCTCCTTCCCGGCCCGGCGCGGCGACCGGCCGTCGACCAACCTGGCCCTCGGCCGGCCGGTCACGGCGTCCAGCACCGAGTTCCTCCAGGGTGCCGCGCGGGCGGTGGACGGGAACCTCGACACCCGCTGGGCCAGCGAGCGGGCCGACAACCAGTGGCTCACCGTCGACCTGGGCTCGGCCCGACAGGTTGGCCGGGTGGCGCTGACCTGGGAGGCCGCGTACGCGCGGTCGTACCGGATCGAGGTCTCCACCGACGGCAGCACCTGGCGGGAGGTCTGGTCGACCACGGCCGGTGACGGGGGCAGCGACGTGATCGCGTTCCCGGCACAGAACGCCCGGTACGTGCGGATGCGTGGGCTGACCCGGGCCACCTCCTACGGCTTCTCGCTGTACGAGATGGCGGTGTACGCCCGCTGAACGGGGGTCCGGCCGGCGCGGGGTCAGCGCGCCGGCCGGGCTCCGTCAGGCCAGGTAGACCTGGCCTCCCTCGACCTTGATCTGCTTGGCGGGCAGCGGTCTGGTCGCCGGCCCCTCCTTCACCGCGCCGTCGGTGATGGCGAACCTGCTGTTGTGACAGGTGCAGTTGATGGTGCCGCCGTCGACGTTCGACACCGGGCACCGCTGATGAGTGCAGATCGGGTCGAAACCCTTGAACTCGCCCTCGGTGGGCTGGGTGACGACCACGCCGCGCTCAACGAAGATGGCCCCGCCGCCGACCGGGATGTCGGTGGTCCGGGCCAGCGGGGCGGTGCCGTCACGGCTACCGGCGCCGGGTGCGCCGGTCACGCCCGCCCCACCGCTGGTCGGTCCCGACGCCGGCGGGGCTGCCGGCTCGTCGTCGCCGCCGCAGGCGGCCAGTACGACCGACGCCCCGACCGCGCCGGCGCCCGCGAGCAGGGCCCGGCGCGTCTGCGCGCCCGGCCCGGTCAGCACCTCATCGTCACTCATCCTCGGCCTCTCTCTCGACGTGCCGCCGCCGGCCGTGGATCCGGCCGCACCCCTGCACACGCACCACTGTGCCCGAGGGTTCACCTGATCGGCGACGGGCGCGGCGGCATCCCGACCCGCCCGCCGTACGGCTCAGCGGGCCCCGGCCGGCACCTTGCGGGTACGCGACGTGGCCCCGTTGGCCTTCGCCGCCCGGGTGGTGGCGGCCTTGGCCCCCTTGGCCTCGCCGTCGAGCTTCAACATCGGCCGCAGGAACTGGCCGGTGTGGCTCTCGGGCACCTCCGCGACCTCCTCCGGCGTGCCGGTGGCGAGCACCGTGCCGCCCCGGTGGCCGCCCTCCGGGCCCATGTCGATGAGCCAGTCGGCGGTCTTGATGACGTCGAGGTTGTGCTCGATGGTGATCACCGTGTTGCCCTTGTCGACCAGGCCCTCCAGCACCATCAGCAGCTTGCGGATGTCCTCGAAGTGCAGGCCGGTGGTCGGCTCGTCGAGCACATAGACCGTCCGCCCGGTGGAGCGCTTCTGCAGCTCGGCGGCGAGCTTGACCCGCTGCGCCTCGCCGCCGGACAGCGTCGGGGCGGGCTGGCCCAGGCGGACGTAACCCAACCCGACGTCGACCAGCGTCTTCAGGTGCCGGTGGATGGCCGGGATGGCGGAGAAGAACTCCGCCGCCTCCTCGATCGGCATCTCCAGCACGTCGGAGACGGTCTTGCCCTTGTAGTGCACCTCCAGGGTCTCCCGGTTGTACCGGGCGCCCTTGCAGACCTCGCACGGGACGTAGACGTCCGGCAGGAAGTTCATCTCGATCTTGATGGTGCCGTCACCGGAACACGCCTCGCACCGACCGCCCTTGACGTTGAACGAGAACCGGCCGGGGCCGTACCCCCGCACCTTGGCCTCGGTGGTCTCGGCGAACAGTTTGCGGACGTGGTCCCAGACGCCGGTGTAGGTGGCCGGGTTGGACCGCGGCGTCCGGCCGATCGGCGACTGGTCCACGCCGACGACCTTGTCCACGTGCTCCAGGCCGGTGACCCGGGTGTGCCGACCCGGGACCAGCCGGGCGCCGTTGATCTGGTTGGCGAGCACCGCGTACAGGATGTCGTTGACCAGCGTCGACTTGCCGGAACCGGAGACACCGGTGACCGCGATGAGCTGGCCGAGCGGGAACGACACGGTCAGGTTGCGCAGGTTGTGCTCACGCGCGCCGTGCACCACCAGCTCACGCCCGGGGGTCTGCGGACGACGCCGGCGGGGGGTGGGGATGGACTTGCGCCCGGACAGGTACGCCCCGGTGACCGACTCGGCGTTCTCCAGCAGCGCCGGCACCGAGCCGCTGTGCACGATCTTCCCGCCGTGCTCACCGGCGCCCGGCCCGATGTCGACGATCCAGTCGGCGACCCGGATGGTGTCCTCGTCGTGCTCGACCACGATCAGGGTGTTGCCGAGGCCGCGCAGCCGCAGCAGGGTCTCGATCAGGCGGTGGTTGTCCCGCTGGTGCAGGCCGATCGACGGCTCGTCGAGCACGTACAGCACGCCGACCAGGCCCGACCCGATCTGGGTGGCCAGCCGGATGCGCTGCGCCTCGCCGCCCGAGAGGGTGCCGGCCGGACGGTCCAGGGAGAGGTAGTCCAAGCCGACGTCGAGCAGGAACCTCAGCCGGGCGTTGATCTCCTTGAGCACCCGCTCGGCGATCATCTTCTGCCGGTCGGTCAGCTCGATGCCGGCGAGCAGGTCGGCGGCCTCCCCCACCGAGAGGTTGCACACCTCGGCGATGCTCCGCCCCGCCAGAGTGACCGCGAGCACCTCCGGCTTGAGCCGGGCCCCGCCGCAGGCCGCGCAGGGCACGTCCCGCATGTAGCCCTCGTACTTCTCCCGCGACCACTCCGACTCGGTGTCGGAGTGCCGGCGCTCGATCCACTGCACCACGCCCTCGAAGCCGGTGTAGTAGGAGCGTTCGCGGCCGTACTTGTTGCGGTAGCGCACGTGCACCTGGTCACCGGAGCCGTGCAGGATCGTCTTCTGCGCCCGCGACGGCAGCGCCCGCCACGGCGTGTCCACGTCGAAGTGCTCGGCCTCGCCGAGCGCCTCCAGCAGGCGCAGGAAGTATTCCAGGTTGTGCCCGGTCGCCCAGGGCTGGATCGCGCCCTCGCGCAGGGTCCGCTCCGGGTCGGGGACGAGCAGCTCCGGGTCGACCTCCTTCTTGGTGCCCAGGCCGGTGCACTCGGGGCAGGCGCCGTAGGGGGCGTTGAAGGAGAAGACCCGGGGCTCCAGATCCTCGATGGCCAGCGGGTGGTCGTTCGGGCAGGCCAGGTGCTCGGAGTAGCGCCGCTCCCGCTCCGGGTCGTCCTCCGGCAGGTCGACGAAGTCGAGCAGGACCAGGCCGCCGGAGAGGCCGAGGGCGGCCTCGACCGAGTCGGTGAGCCGCTGCTTGGCGCTCGGCTTGACGCTGAGCCGGTCGATCACCACCTCGATGGTGTGCTTCTCCTGCTTCTTGAGCCTCGGCGGCTCGGTGAGCTGGTGCACCACGCCGTCGACCCGGGCGCGGGCGTAGCCCTTCGACTGCAGCTCGGCGAAGAGGTCGACGTACTCGCCCTTACGGCCGCGGACCACCGGGGCGAGCACCATGAACCGGGTGCCCTCGGCCATGGCGAGGACCCGGTCGACGATCTGCTGCGGGCTCTGCCGGGAGATCCTCTCGCCGCAGACCGGGCAGTGCGGCTCGCCGACGCGGGCGAAGAGCAGGCGGAGGTAGTCGTAGACCTCGGTGATGGTGCCGACGGTGGACCGTGGGTTGCGTGAGGTCGACTTCTGGTCGATGGAGACCGCGGGGCTCAGCCCCTCGATGAAGTCGACGTCGGGCTTGTCCATCTGGCCGAGGAACTGCCGGGCGTACGACGACAGCGACTCGACGTACCGGCGCTGTCCCTCGGCGAAGATCGTGTCGAAGGCCAGGCTCGACTTGCCCGAACCGGAGAGCCCGGTGAAGACGATCAGGGCGTCCCGGGGCAGGTCGAGACTGACGTCACGCAGGTTGTGCTCGCGCGCGCCACGGATGATCAGACGGTCGGCCACGGTGCGTGTGCTCCCGGAAGAAGAAAGTGAGGCGGGTGTGCGCTCGGAGCGGGTCTGTGCGCTCGGAGCGGGTCTGAGCGGTTTGCGGCGCAGAAAAGACGCCCGATCAACTCTAGCCCCGAGGTACGACAATTCCCGGCGCGCACACATTCCCCCTGCTCAACCGGCCGACCGGCCCGCGCGCCCGCCATGATCCGGTGGCGCTGCGGGACAGCCCACTCGGGTGTCGTGTCCCGCAGCGTTACCCGATCCGAAAGCACCCGCGGCCGAGCCGGAGCGGCTCAGCGGGCGCGCGGCGACGGGGGTGGGGTCGGACGGGCGGTGCGGTGCCGACCGCCCCGCCCGCCACCGCGCCGATCGGCGGCCAGCCGCACCTCCCGGCGGCGACTCTGGTACGCCACCTCCCGCTGCAACCGGCGCCAACTCTCCCAGCGCCGGGCGGACAGCTCCCCGCCCTCCAGCGCCGCCCGCACCGCGCAGGCCGGCTCCGCCTCGTGCGCGCAGTCGGCGTACCGGCAGCCGGTGGCCAGGTCCGCGATGTCGGCGAACGCCCGGTCCAGCCCGGCAGCCCCGTCCAGGAGGCCCACCGCGCGTACGCCCGGGGTGTCCAGCACGGCCCCGCCGCCGGGAACCGGCACCAGCGCCCGCCAGGTGGTGGTGTGCCGGCCCTTGCCGTCGACCCGACGGATCGCCTGCGTCGGCATCACGGTCGCCCCGGCCAGGGCGTTGACCAGGCTCGACTTGCCCGCCCCGGACGGGCCGAGCAGGCCGAGCGTCAGCCCTTGGGCGACGTACGGCCGCAGCGCGTCCAGGCCGGCGCCCCGCTCCGCGCTGACCGGCAGCACCGGCACCCCGGGCGCCACGGCGGCCAGCTGCCGGGCCACCGCCTCCGGGCGCGCGGACAGGTCGACCTTGGTCAGCACGACCAGCGGACGGGCCCCCGACTCGTGTGCCAGGGAGAGCAGCCGCTCGATCCGGGCGACGTCGGGCTCGGGGTGTACCGGCTCGACCACCGCGGCGGCGTCGAGGTTCGCGGCGAGCACCTGCCCGCTGGCATCCCGGCCGGCGGTACGCCGGATCAGCGCGGTCCGGCGCGGCAGCACGGAGTCGACGGTCACCGGCCCGTCCGGCCAGGCGGCGAGCAGCACCCAGTCGCCCGCGCAGGGCAGGGCGGTCAGGTCACGGGCCGCGGCGGCGAGCACGCCCGGGCCGAGGCTGGCTCGCACCGGGCCGTCGGCGCAGAGCACGGTGCAGACGCCCCGGTCCACCCGGGCCACCCGGCCCGGGCGGCGGTCGGGGCGCCGGCGCGCGTACGCCGCCCACCCGGCGTCGAGGCCGAGCGCAGCAAGATCGATCTTCATCGCGTCCTCATCGGTGTCGGAGCTGGTGATGGCGGGACAGCCGTGCTACGACCGACATGCTCACCCCCCCGTCCGTCGACCCGGCGCCACGTCGTGACCGACCGTAGGGCGCGCGCCGACGCGCCGAAAGCGATTTCCCCGGCGACGCGACGACCGGAGGGACGCTAGGGTCGGTTCGTGACCACGGATCCGCTTCTGCTGACCGGCGAGCTGGACGACGCCACCGCCCGGCTCCTGCGCGCCGCCGAGACCCTGGACGCCGCGGACCTCGCGGCCCCGTCGCTGCTGCCCGGCTGGACCCGCGGCCACGTGCTCACCCACCTGGCCCGCAACGCCGACGGCTTCGTCAACCTCCTCACCTCCGCGCGTACCGGCGAGCGGATCCCGCAGTACGCCAGCCCCGCCGCCCGCGACGCCGACATCGCCACTGGCGCCACCCGACCCCCGGCCGGCCAGCTGGACGACCTGCGACGCTCGGCGGAGAGCTTCGCCGAGGCGGTCGCCGCCATGCCCGTGGAGGCATGGGGCGCCGTGGTCGAGACCTGGCGCGGCCAACCGTGGCCGGCCGCCATGCTGGTCTGGGGCCGGCTGCGGGAGGTGGAGGTGCACCACGTCGACCTGGCCACCGGCTACCGGCCGGCGGACTGGCCGCAGGCGTTCGCCCAGCACCTGCTGCACGAGGTGGTCAGCGGGCTGGCCGGCCGCGCGGACACCCCGCCGATGGTGCTGCGCTTCGACGGCACGCGGCACGAATTGGTGGTCGGCGAGCCGGAGGGCGCTCCCGTGGTCACCGGTTCCCCCACCGAGCTGGTCGCCTGGCTGATCGGCCGCGGCCGCGGCGAGACCCTGACCGTCACCCCGGACGGTCCGCTGCCGACCCCACCGGAATGGATCTAGACATCGCCATGAGCTACACCGGAAGCGTCACCGCCGGCGGCCCACCCGCCGTCCGCGAGCTGACCGGACTCACCGTCACCAAGGTGTCGGTCGGCCCGATGGACAACAACGCCTACCTGCTGCGCTGCCGCGCCACCGGCGAGCAGGTGCTGATCGACGCGGCGAACGAGGCCCCCCGCCTGCTGGAACTCGTCGGCGACGCCGGGCTGGCCACCGTGGTCACCACCCATCAGCACATGGACCACTGGGTGGCGCTGGAGGAGGTCGTCGCCAAGACCGGCGCCCGCGCCCTGGTGCACGCCGACGACGCCGAGGGGCTGCCCATCCCGGCGGAGCCGCTCGCCGACGGCGACCCGGTGCGGGTGGGCGACCAGACCCTGGAGGTCATCCACCTCAAGGGCCACACCCCCGGTTCCGTCGCGCTGCTGTACCGCGACCCGGCCGGCGCGCCGCACCTGTTCACCGGGGATTCCCTCTTCCCCGGAGGCCCTGGGAGGACAACCGACGCGGACGAGTTTGCGCAGCTCATGGGCGACCTCGAAGAGAAGGTCTTCGGTCGTCTACCGGATGAGACGTGGTTCTACCCGGGTCACGGTGATGACTCCACCATCGGTAACGAACGGCCGTCGATCGGGCAATGGTGGGCGCGCGGCTGGTAGGAGCGCTCGCGTTACGGGACCCCGCATCTGCTAGACGCAGACGTCCGCGCCGTACGTGTAGCAAATCCAATCCTTGTACGCGGCGCCGCCGCCCGACGACACCCTCGTCGACCCGTAGTAGGTGCGCGCCCAACTCGACGGACTGCCACCACAGCCGACCGCCACACTCACGCTGGTCGCGTTGGACGGGATCGCCTTCGAATAGTTGGCGATCATCGGGTCGGAGGTCGCCGACCACGACGCCCAGCCGTTACCGCCCGCGTTGGTGGACACCCACATGCCGACGACCCGGCCCTGCGAGTTCGCGCCGCAGGTGATCCGGCCGCTGATCGTGGTGGCGGCTGCGGCTGGCGACGCTGTTACGGCGACGGTGCCGGCGGTGGCGAGGAGCATCGCGGCGGCAGCGGTGGCTGGCCTCCACGTCTTGGCTCTGCGCATGGTGCCTCCCGAGGTGTTGGCCGCCTGGTGCGGCCACCCTGGGTAAACTACGGGGTGCGTCTCGGTGATCACTATCAGCGATCCGATACGGGTGTGTAACGTCCCGGCCATCGACCGGTGATCCCTGATGACCGGTCAGCGGCCTCGACGGCGCTTCATGATCGCCCACGCCCCGCCCGCCACCGCAGCAGTCAACGGCAGAAGGCAACAGAGGGTGGCGACAGCGACATGCCACGGCTTCAAGGCCCCCATGAGGCACGACGGTAACGACTGACGTCAACATCCGCGCGGCGGCCTCCGAGCACTGCCACGCTGGGATGGATCCGTTGTCGCGGATCTTCACCCCCGGCAGCCCGGCTCTCCCCCACGATGACCGTGGGGGGGGCGAACATGGAGCACGTTCACGGCCGGCACGGGCAGGGCCGGCGGTGAACCCCGCCCGCCGGGCCAGCGCCCACGCCGAACCGGCACTACGGCGCCCAGTCGCTCCCATGCTCGCCACACCAGTCAACGCCGTACCCGAGGGCCCTGGCCTGGTGCATGAACCGAAGTGGGACGGCTGGCGTGCCCTGGTCTTCCGCGAACCCGACGGCGTGTACATCCAATCCAGGGCAGGCCGGAATCTCACCACCTACTTCCCCGACATCACCCGCGCGATCCGACAAACCATCCCACCCGGCGTGGTTCTCGACGGCGAACTCATCGCGTGGGAGCGAGGCCGACTCAACTTCGCGCAACTCCAACGGCGCGTCACCGCCGGCCGCGGCCTTTTCCGCCTGGCCCACGAGTGCCCCGCCCACTACGTGCTGTTCGACCTGCTCGCCGACGTCGGCGGCCACGTCATCCTGAACCTACCGCTGTCGCAGCGGCGGGCACGCCTCGAACGGCTGCTCGCCGACGCCCCACACTCCCTCACCGCGACGCCGCAAACCCCCGACATGCGGCAGGTCGCCGACTGGCTGACCCACTGGACCGTCGCCACCGGCATCGAAGGAGTCGTCAGCAAACGGCTCGACGGCCGGTACGAGCCGGGCCGGAGAGGCTGGTCAAAGTTCCGCACCCGGCTCGTCACCGAAGCTATCGTCGGCGGGGTGACCGGCAGCATCAGCAATCCCGACACCGTGCTGCTGGGCAGGTTCGACCGTCGCGGCCGGCTGCGGTACACCGGACGCACCCACCCGGTCAACGTCGAGCAGCGCGTGGATCTCGCCGCGCAGCTGTGTCCCCTGCCGTCCGCGCCGCGCCGCGATGTCGTGGTCCACCCGTGGCCGCAGCCGCTGCCCGCCACGTGGTCAGGTCAGTTGGAGCGGCCGGAGCCGCTGCGGTACGCGCAGGTGGAGCCGACGGTGGTGGTGGAGGTGGAGGTGGACACGGCGTTCGAGCATCAGCGGTGGCGGCATCGGGTGCGGTACGCGCGGACGAGACCGGACCTGTCGGTGTACGACGTGCCGCTGCTGCTGGGTGAGGATGAGGGCTACTTCGGCGAGCCGTGAACCCGGCCCGAAGCGGGGGGTGCCTGGCCTGAGCCGCCGGGCACAGCCGGTCATCTCTGCCCTCGCACCGATCCGCTGCCGCGGTGAACAGCCGTCGGCCCGCTGGCCCACTCCCCACGTGACACCCTCGTCCAGCGTGAAGGATCCCCCCGTGGCCACCACCCCGCACATCTACCGGCCCCTGCAACCCGCCGCAGGGCAGTCGGGCAACCTGCCCGGGTGGTAAGCGACCATCCGTGGACAGGTAGCTGCTACGAAGCCCCGGCACCTCGGATGAGGGCCGGGGCTTCCGCTGTCACTGCTTGGTGCAGGTCACCACGACCAGGTCATCCGCCGCGAGCTTCGTGCCCGCCTTGGCGGACTGCTTCGTCACCGTCCAGTTCACCAACATGAGCACCAGCTTGTCCTTCTCGTCCTGGCTGCCGTACTGCACGTTCGTGAACCCGAGTTTGCGGAGCTTGTCGTCAGCGACGGCCGCGTTGAGTCCCTTCAGGTCCGGCATGGTCAACGTCACCACCGGCGGCGGCGCTGGGGCCGCCGGCGTCGTGGGCTCAACCGGCGGTGGTGCAGGCGCTGTGCTGGTCTCAGCCGGCGCCGTGGTCGGAGCATCCGTGGTCGGCTCCACAGACGGCTGAGCGGGCGTGGGAAGGCTGTCTGCGACCGCCGCCGCGGTCGGCGACGGCTTCGCAGCCGGCGTGTCCCCGCCGAAGATCGCGGCGACGCCGGTGAGTCCGCAGCAGACGAACACGAGCGCGCCTGCCGCGATGCCGATGATGGCGCCGGTGCCGAGTTTCCGGCGGGGTGCTGGTGGCGGGCTGGGCCATGCGGGAGCCGGTGGTTGGTTGGTCACCGATGGAGTGTGGCGGCGGGTGGTATGGGTCGTCACCTGCCCGTTCGGATGTTGGGGTGTCAGGTTGACGACCGACCCCTGGCTACGGGTGTCGGTGGCCCGCAGCCGCACCGGCTGGCCCTGCGGGCGCCAGGCGCGGCCGGGGCGGGGTCGCAGGTTCAACGGCCCGAACTCGCCGACGCGACCAACAGGAGAACGGCCGGCCGAGGAAGCGGGGGTCGCACCGGGCGATGCCACAGGTCAGACGCGGGTCTGCTCATCGATCCGTCTCGGTGCGCCCCGCTCCATTTTGGGGACAAGGCGTCGAAACACCACGATCGCCCGCCGCTGCTTCACCGGATCCTTCACCGTCCGACCGATCCGCTGCAACCGCCGAACCCTCACCCATCGCGGCACCTGCCGAACGAACACCTCCGGCCGTCTACCCACCGGCCACGGGGCCGGAACCGCACCGGAACCGCCGCCCGCCGTACCGACGTGGCCGCGTGCCCCGGTCCGGCCCGTCGACCAGCTTGCACCTGGCAGCGCCAGCCGCCGCAGGTACAGCAGTCATCACCAGGAAAACGGATATATCGCGCGGGGCTGGTGACCTGGCCGGGCGGCGATCAGCTCGCCCTGGCTGCGCCGGCGACGATCGTCCGGAGCCGACGGCGGGCGCCGAGCACCGCCACCCCGGCCAACGCCAGGCCGACCACCGTCGTCACGAGCACCGGGTCGCCGTCGCCGGGCAGCAGCACGGCCAGGGACCGCGACACCGTCCCCAACGCCAGGTAGAGGCCGGCCCAGAGCGCCGCGCCCGCCGTGGCGAAGGCGACGAACCTCCGGTACGACATGCGCATCCCTCCCGCGGCCAGCGGCAGCAGGGCGTTGAGCACCGGCAGGAACGGCGCGACCAGCACCATCCGCCCGCCTCCGGCCCGCAGGACACGCTCGGCGGTCGCCCAACGGGCCTCGCCGATCCAACCGCCGATCCGGCCGCGCCGCAGCCGGTCGCCGAACACCCGCCCGGCGAGGAAGCTCAGTGACCAGCCGGCGACGCACCCCACCACCACCGCAGCCATAGTCACCGCGCTGGTTGCCGGGTGGCCCACCCCCACTGCCGCGAGGACCGCGACGTCGCCGGGGACCAGCACGCCCAGCAGCGGCACGGCGTCGGCGAGCATGACCAGCCCCAGCATCCCCACCAACAGACCGGTGGGCAGCTCACCGAGCTGGGCGATGATATTCGACATGGTGTCGACGGTACGGCCGGCCCGGGGCCGGCGCCTCCGTCGAATTCCCCACCCGACCCTGATTCTGTCTCGGGGTCACCACCTGCCCCCCCCTGGTCGAACACCCGCCTGGGCCCGCTTTCCCGGGAGCCGGTCAGCGGGACCGGAGCACCTGTACCCGGCGGATCGGCGAATCGACGGAGGGCTCGGTGGTGGGCACTGGATAGCTCGCCACCACCTCCAGGCCGGCAGCCGGCAGGTGGCCCCGGTCGGGATCACCGACCAGCACGTCCGCGCCGGTGGCGGCGACCCGGCGCAGGAACGGCAACACCCGGCCGGCGAGCTCGCCGTCGTAGAGGGCGTCCCCGGCCAACAACAGGTCGACGCCAGCGCCGTCGCCGTCGAGCAGATCACCTCCGGTCGCCGCCACCGTCACCCCGTTGGCCCGGGCGTTGACGGTAACCGCCGCCACCGCGTACGGGTCGATGTCGTTGGCGACGACCCGGGCGGCGCCGGCCAGCGCGGCGGCGATGGCCACCAGCCCGGACCCGGCGGCCAGGTCGAGCACCCGGCGTCCCGAGGCCAGCTCGGGGTGGTCGAGCAGGTGTCGGGCGAGCGCCTGGCCGCCGGCCCAGGCCGACGCCCAGTACGGCGGCGGCAGGGTACGCCCGGCCGCCGCCTCCATCCGGGCCCACCAGACGATCGCGTCCTCGGCCAGGTGCAGGCAGACCTCGGGCACGAACGGGGTGGGGGCCAGCCGGAGGCGGTCCAGCCCGTCGCCCGGAGCCTCGATTTCTCGCTCCAGGACGGCCAGCGCCGCCGTGCTCGGTCCATTCACCGGTCGAGCATGCCGGACCCCGGCCGCCCGACGCGCTGTTTCCGCCGCGGGTCGCGATGTTTTTCCGGTGACCGCCTTGCGGCACTTCGGCCGGCAAAAGTGGGGCCGGCCGGTTACTGTCGGGGTGGAACAGGGGGATCGTCCGCCGCGGCGGGGTCTCCCGACGTGAACAGGGAGAGATGCATGGCAACCGGCACGGTCAAGTGGTTCAACTCGGAAAAGGGCTTCGGCTTCATCGAGCAGGACGGCGGGGGTCCCGACGTCTTCGTCCACTACTCGGCGATCGCCAGCAGCGGCTACCGGGAACTGCAGGAGGCGCAGAAGGTCGAGTTCGAGGTGACCCAGGGTCAGAAGGGTCCGCAGGCGGACAACGTCCGTCCGCTGTAGGTCCGTGCCGGTGGCGGCGGCCGGACCGGCCGCCGCCACTGCGCGTTCCCGGGCCGCCGCACCGCGCGGTCAGGCCACCAGGCGTCTGGCCAGTTCGTCGGCGACCTGTTTGGCCATGGTCGGCGGGATCGCCGCCGCGATACTCTCCGGCTTGAGGCCGGCGAGCACGCCCTGGACGATCGCCGGCTCGTCGGTGTAGTCCTTGTTCGAGAGTGCGGTCAACGCGTTCTGCAGCGCGGTGAGCTGCGCGGCCAGCGACCGCAGTGTCGGGTGCTGTGACACGTACGACGGGACCGTGTGGTCCTCACCCATCGCCATCCGGGTGTAGATCTGGCCGAGCGGGTTACGGCCGTCCAGCGCGGTCAGGTTCTTGTGGACGCTCTCCAGCCAGGCGTGCTCTTCGGGGGTCATGTCGTTCTCCTTCAGCAGTCCGATGGAGGTCAGGTAACGGCGGAACAGCGGGGTCTGGTCCCGGTTCGCCTTGGTCGAGTCGCGGAAGAAACTGAAGTGGGTGTGCCAGAGGTGGGAGCTGTCCCCACTGGTTCGCCTGTTCAGCCGGTCCCACCGCCGGACCGTCTTCCCGTCCGGGGAGTAGATGATTTCGCGGATGTCGCGGCTGTCCGGCGCGTTCGCCACGCACTGGGCGACGCACCAGGTGGAGAAGGTGCGCAGGTCGTGGGTACGCCCCGCCGAGAGCACCTGGAACGTGCCGACGTCCAGCGCCGAGGCGTACAGGGTCAGGCCGGCGGAGTCCCGGGAGGACTCCACGACCGAGTAGTCGTTGGTCACCACCCGGTCCGATCCGCAGTGGTAGCCGCCCCGGTGCGCGGGGTCGCCGACGATACCGACCTCGGCGGGTTCCAGGTCTTCGCCGCGTACTGTGTTCGGGTCGACGTTCAGGCTGTCGAGCAGGAGCCGGCGGACGGCCAGCAGGTTGGCCGGGGCCGTTGTCATGGAGTCCCCCTTCCGCAGCCGCCCCCGAGACTCCGGCTGCTTCAGCGTCAGGTCACAGGTCGAGCCCGATAGTGACTCCACGTAGCGGAATCTCGGTCGGGGATGAGCTCGACCGTTGGTTGCACGTCGTCGGGCCTATCCGCACGTTAGCCGTTGAGACAGGTAAATGCCCAGGTCAGAGGACCTTTCTTCAGATGGCTCGAACCTGGGAGACTGCTGGGAGCGACAAGAACAGACCGGGCTGGGCAGGAAAGCACCCCGACCTCCACTGCGGAGGGTGACGAATGCAGTCTCCCCGTCCGGGGACCGGGCGCCTCAGATGTCGATCCGCGGCCAGGTCGCCGTCCTCCTGCTGCTGATCGCGGCGGTGGTCGCCCTCAGGCGGTGGATCGGCCGGCGGCGGACCCGGGTCGACTCCGCCGCCCGCCGCTGAGCATCCTCGACGAGACCGCGGGTGTGTAAAAAATTTTTGACATCAGGTCTGGGTTCTTTTACCTTCGTCATGTCAGGTTTTCTATAGCGGGGAGCTGGACATGTCCTCCGAAGAGAAGCGCTCCTGGATCTACGCCGTGGTCGCCGCCGGCGTCTCCGCGGTCTACTTCATCACCGTCCTGTCGATGGCGCCGGGCGCGGACGTCGCGACGATCGCGTACGTACGCCCGATGCTCACCGCCATCGGTGCCGGGATCGTCTTGGGTATCGTCGCCAGCATCGCAGCCGCCATCGCCTCGCCGAAGGAGGCCGACCGCACGGACGAGCGAGACCGGCAGATCCACCGGCTGGGCGAGTACGTCGGGTTCTACGTCATGAGCATCGCCGCGATCGTCCCGCTCGCCCTGGCAATGGCGGAGGTCGCCCACTTCTGGATCGCCAACACGCTGTACCTGGCGTTCGTGCTGGCCGCGCTCACCTCGTCGATCGTGAAGATCGTTTCGTACCGCCGGGGAATCTAGCCATGGTCAAGCCCACAAGGGTCACGAACTCGATCCGAAGCCTGCGGTTCGCGAACGGCGAAATGACGCAGGCGGAGCTGGCCGACCGCATCGGGGTGACCCGGCAGACCATCATCGCCATCGAGCAGGGTCGGTACTCACCGTCGCTGGAGATGGCCTTCCAGATCGCCCGGGTCTTCGACGTGCCGCTCGACGACGTCTTCGGGTACCCAGACTCCGCGGACTAGCCACCCACCACCACACCCGGCGCGCGAGGAGATCACCTTGCGGGCCCGGCCCGTCACACCCAAATTCAGGGAGGAACCCGTGCCCACCCCTCGACGCCTCGCCCGTATCGCCGGACTGCTCTACCTCATCACGGGCGTCTGCGGCGCCTTCGCCGAGATCGTGCGCGCCACGGTGTACAAAGCCGGCGACGCCGTCACCACGGCGGCCAACGTCGCGACCCATGCCGGCCTGGTCCGCGCCAGCGTCGTGGCCGACCTGGTCGCCGTCCCGACTGGGCTGTTCACGGCGATGGCCCTCTACCTACTACTCAGACACGTACACGCCAACGCGGCCCGAACGATGGTGGCCTTCCTGGCGGTCGCCGCCGCCATGATGGCCCTCAACCTGGCGCACCAGTACCAGGCGCTGCAGGTGAGCGACGCCGCCCACACAGGCCCGTTCAGCGGGCAGGGCTCCGACGCGCTGGTGTTGCTCATGCTCGACCTGCACCACCACGGATACCTCATGACGCAGATCTTCTTCGGCCTGTGGCTGCTCCCGATGGGCTACCTCGTCTATCGGTCCGGCATGATCCCGCGCGTGATCGGGGTCCTGCTCGCGGTCGGCTGCTTCGGCTACCTCGTCGACACGTTCGCCCGGTTCACCGCCCCCGACCTGGGCGCGGCACTGAGCCCCTACGCCGTCACCCCAGCCGCCGTTGCGGAGGTCTCGATGCTGCTCTGGCTGCTCATCAAGGGCGTCAAAGTCCCGCAGCCGGGCCCTCCCGATGCCCTCGCGGCCGCAGTCACTCCCTGACCGCGGAGGACGTCGCCATGACCTCCGGGGTCGGCTCCAGCCGACCGCGGAGGTCATGTGGGCGCCGAGCATGGATCGCCATCCGCCACGTCCAAGACGAGCCAGAGCAGAGCATCGGCGAATCGCAACCATTAACCAACATCCACACCGTCAGTAACATAGACACATATAGATGTTAAACACGCTGTCATCGGCTACTTATCTACTGGTGAGGGAAGCAGGTGGTCAGGTTCCGGACCGCCCGGGACTGGACGTACGCCCCGTCGGTTTCCCGGAAGACGATCGCACGCCACCCATCCCACTTCGACTCATGGACAAAGCCCGGGCCCTCGGGTACCTGATCGACCGGGGCGCGAGCATCGGCGCGACCGGCCGGCCCGGTCGCGCGCTCGCCGCGGGCCCGGCATGGTGTCGGGCCGAGCTCACCGCCTGCCCACGAATGGCCCCGCCCTGGGGCGGTGTTTCAGGGTGGCGTGCCAGGTGGTTGGGGTGAAGGATCTCCGCGTGCTCATCACACCGCTGCCCGGCAGCGACCGAGAAGTCCTCGGTTCCGCCCCTGGCTGAGGGATGTTCGCGCGCCTCAGGTAAGCCCCACCTGGTGGCTGAGGATGGCGAGGAGCAGACCGGCGAGGGCTCCGACGACGAGCATCCACCGCTCGCGGCGGATGTTCTGCCGCCTCTCGGCATCAGCTCGTTCGGTGGTCTCCTGATCTCGTTTCAGAATTACGGCAGTGCTGCTAAGCGCCGTTTCGGTCAACCGCACGAGACGATCCAGGGTGACTCTGAGGCCCGGGGGCACCCCTTCGGAACGCGCTGCGACGTCAGTCTCCCGCAGGCTCTCCAGGATGCTGCCGAGTTCCGCTCGCTGGCGGACCAACTCCATCGTCTCCCGGTGGAGGTGGTCCCGTTCTGACAGGTGAGGATCGAGGTTCTCCCGCTCGACCAGGGCGTCAACGGCGTCCCGGAAGGCTTTGCGTCGCGTCGAGCGGGCCCAGAACAGTGCGCCGAAGGACGCCAACCAGCCCACGCCCCACAGCAGCGTGGGCAGGTCACCGTCTGGAACGGGGAGATACGGATGATGGTCCGGAAGGACCGCCGTGGCTGTGCTGATCACCCAGCTGTGGAAGGCCAGGGACGCGATGCTGACCGGCACGGTCGCCAGCACGGCCAGGCGGATGAGGGGTCGGCCGGGCTCGCCCCCTTCCTTCCACCACCAGGGATGGGTCGGAACGTCCCCGACGCTCAGCGCATCATGTATCCGCACCTTCCCCAGCAGACGTCTGTCCTCACGAACAGAGTGCTCCCGTCCGAGATAGGCGTAGGGCAGGGCCCAGTAGACAACCACCGCCAGCAGGCCGGTCACCACCGACGCGGCACGTCCGGAGAGGGTCAGACGTGCCAGCAACAGCAGAATCAGCGAGCAGAGTCCGGCCAGGAACGCCACCGCGAGAGGGTGGGTCCAGGAGTTGATGACGATCCGTCCCCGCTCGTCGCGTCGGATCCTCGATCGGGAGCGGTGATCGTCCGGTGACCGCATGCCAGACAGCATGCAACACACGGTCACCCCTCGCGAGCCCGGCGCCGATTGAACCCCATAGTGGGTCCAACCGGCCCCTGGGAGGTGGCGCGTCAGTCCGCCTGCAGCGACCGGCTTGAGCCGATCCACTCCCGTAATTCCGAGGCATTTGCCGCTGGAAGTCGGCAGGCCCCACCGGCCCGCCGGGCACTGGCCCGCCACCTGTGCGTCTACGCCGAGTTCGCCGGCGTTTCCCCCACCGAGCTGGCAAGCAGGGCGGACATCGCGGTGACGGTGACAATGGCGCCGCGCCGGCGCACCCGCTCGGCGGCGCCGATGCGCCCGGCCCGCGCCAACCAGTCGATCATCGGCCATGTCCGGGTTCCGGCCCTCCATCCCCGTTCGGCCACGGGCGGGCGAGACCAGATGCCAGGTCGCCGATCCGCGGTGGCGGGCGGACAAATTCGATCATCGCCCGGTCGTGGCCCCGTATCGACGGCCGGCGGTGACCCCGGTGTGTCGCCCGTCACGACCGCCGGGATCACCCGCAGCGCCCGGACGCGCCGGGGTCGACCCGCGTACGCTAGGAAGCCGACCAGCAGCAGGGTCGCCTCTCCCGGCACCAGCCGATTGATGATCACCGCGGCCTCGCCCGCGAAAGTCGTCGCGGCGACCAGGTAGATCACCAGGGTCGGCGGGCCCTGCGGTGACGTCGGCAGCTCGCGCATCCCGGCCCCGGGCAACACCAGGGCCAGCATGCTGCCGCTGGAACGGTCAGAACAGCAGCTTCGGCAGAGATCCGGGCGGGTCTCGGGGGTGACCCCGGCACGTGCCCCGGCAACCGCAGACAGGAGTATGGAGGGTATGCAGCTTCGCACCGACCTCCGCAACGTCGCCATCATCGCCCACGTCGACCACGGCAAGACGACCCTGGTCGACGCCATGTTGCGGCAGGCCGGCGCCTACGGCGCCCGCGGCGAGGATACCGAGCGCGTCATGGACTCGATGGACCTCGAGCGGGAAAAGGGCATCACCATCCTGGCCAAGAACACCGGCGTGCGATACATGCCGGCCGACGGGTCCGAGCAGGTCACCATCAACATCATCGACACCCCCGGGCACGCCGACTTCGGCGGCGAGGTCGAGCGGGGCCTGACCATGGTCGACGGGGTGGTGCTGCTGGTCGACGCCAGCGAGGGTCCCCTGCCGCAGACCCGGTTCGTGCTGCGCAAGGCGCTGCGCGCACGGTTGCCGATCATCCTGGTGATCAACAAGGTGGACCGGCCCGACGCCCGGATCAAGGAGGTCGTGGACGACACCTACGAGCTCTTCCTCGACCTGGACGCCGACGAGGAGCAGATCGACTTCCCGATCGTCTACGCCTGTGCCCGCGACGGCATCGCCTCGCTGGCCCAGCCCGCCGGTGGTGCGGTGCCGGACGACAGCCACAGCCTGGAGCCGCTGTTCCGCACCCTGCTGGACACCATCCCGCCGCCCGCGTACGACGAGGGCGCGCCGCTTCAGGCGCACGTCACCAACCTCGACGCCTCGCCGTTCCTCGGCCGGCTCGCGCTGTGCCGGGTCCGCCAGGGCACCATCGCCAAGGGCCAGACCGTGGCGTGGTGCCGCACCGACGGCAGCACCCAGCGGGTCCGCATCTCCGAGCTGCTGATGACCGAGGGCCTGGAGCGTAAGCCCGCCGACTCCGCCGGCCCGGGCGACATCATCGCCGTCGCCGGCATCCCGGAAATCATGATCGGTGAGACCCTCGCCGACGCGGAGAACCCGGTGCCCCTGCCGTTGATCACCGTTGACGAGCCGGCCATCTCGATGACCATCGGCACCAACACCTCGCCGCTGGTCGGCCGGGTCAAGGGCGCCAAGGTCACCGCCCGGATGGTGAAGGACCGGCTCGACAAGGAGCTCGTCGGCAACGTGTCGCTGCGGGTGCTGCCCACCGAGCGGCCGGACGCCTGGGAGGTGCAGGGTCGCGGCGAACTGGCACTGGCCATCCTGGTCGAGCAGATGCGGCGCGAGTCGTTCGAGCTGACCGTCGGCAAGCCGCAGGTCGTCACCAGGGAGATCGACGGCAAGACCTGCGAGCCGGTGGAGCGGCTGACCATCGACGCCCCGGAGGAGTACCTGGGCGCGATCACCCAGCTCCTCGCGACCCGCAAGGGCCGGATGGAGCAGCTGGTCAACCACGGCACCGGCTGGATCCGGATGGAGTGGTTGGTGCCGGCGCGCGGCCTGATCGGGTTCCGCACCGAGTTCCTCACCGAGACCCGGGGCACCGGCATCCTGCACCACGTCTTCGAGTCCTACGAGCCCTGGTTCGGCGAGCTGCGTACCCGCAACAACGGCTCGCTGGTCGCCGACCGGGCGGGCGCGGTCACCGCGTTCGCCATGACCAACCTCCAGGAGCGCGGCCAGCTCTTCGTGGAGCCGGGCACCGAGGTGTACGAGGGCATGATCGTCGGCGAGAACTCCCGCTCCGACGACATGGACGTCAACATCACCAAGGAGAAGAAGCTCACCAACATGCGCTCGTCGACGGCCGACGAGACCGAGAAGCTGATCCCTCCGCGCAAGCTGTCGCTGGAGCAGGCGCTGGAGTTCTGCCGCGAGGACGAGTGCGTCGAGGTCACCCCGGCCGCCGTACGCATCCGAAAGGTCGTGCTCGACCAGACGCAGCGCGCCCGCACCGCCGCCCGCCGCAAGCACGCCGGCTGACACACCCGCCC
>NZ_SMKN01000093.1 GCF_004348675.1 Micromonospora sp. KC606
GAGTGGTGGGGGACGGCTGCGGGGCTGTCGAGGCGGGCGCGGCGACCCGCTGCCTCGCCGGCGCCGAAGCCGCTGCCGGCGAGGCGACGCGGGGGCGCCGTCCGGAGCCTCGGGTAGAGCTCGGTGACCCTGCCGGCCACCCGGTCGGACCGGTCCGCGAGGACCAGCGCCATGGAAGGGCCACCCTGCTCGGCCGCCGCGCCCGCCTCGGCGGCCCGCAGCCGTTCCCCGATCACCCGAGCGAAGCCGGCCAGCCAGGATCGGCGGAAGGCGGCCGGATGCTCGCCGGCGGGCACGGGAGTGCCGGCCAACGCGTGCGCGGCCTGCACCAACAGCGAGGTGTAGAGCAGGTCGACCCGTTCCAGGTCGCTGGCGAAACCGAACAGGTGCAGCGCGAAGGCGTGGCCGTGGCGGCGACGCACACAGCGGCAGCGCAGTGGATCGGCGACGGCGGCGAGCAGGCCGGCCTTGTCCCGGGCGTACGGGGCGACGACGTCGACCACCCGGTCGCCGACCGGATCGGTGGTGGGGTCGCGGGCAGCCAGCAGCGCCCGGTCGACGCCGTAGCGGGCGATCAGTTCGGTGGCCTTCTCGGTGAAGGCGGCGGACTCGGCGGGCGTGCAGGCCGGGTCCTCGGCCTGGGCGAGCAGCTTGCGCACCTTGCTGAGCATGGCCTCGGACATATCACCAGAGCTATCACATCTGCGGGATGGTCCACTTCGCACGGTTCGTCGGTATGATCACCACGCTCGGCATACCGCCCGCAACGCAGGGTTCACCCATCCCTCTGGAGGCACCCCATGGCATCCTCGGTCACCCGCCTGACGGTGGTCACAGCGGCGCTGTCCCTGCTCGCCCTCGGCTCCCCCGCCCAGGCAGCCGCCCCCGGGAGCAACCTGTTCGCCTCGGCCGCCACCTGCTACGGCGGCGCGGTCCGCTCGTATTTCGACCAGGGCCGCAGTGGCGGCGACGCCGGCCCGTACCGCACCACCACCCGGTGCAGGGACATCAACGTCCGCAACGCCAGCCAGTACGGCGTCAACGCGTGCGTGATCTTCATCGACCGGACGGGCGCGTGCAACTACCGCACCTATCTGCCGTCGGGGTCCAACTTCATCACCGTGGCCACGGACGTGCGGGACGGCGTCCGGTTCAAGGTCCGCTTCGAGACCCTGCGGTACGAGGTCGAGCCGCTGATCGCGTACCACGCGTTCTGACCGGTGGCGGTGGGCGCCCGGCTGTCCACCGCCGTCAGCCGGCCCGGCTGCGCAGTCTGGCCACCGGGGTCAGCCGGCCCGGCTGCGCAGGGTGGCCACTGTCGAGCCGGCGAGGGTGAGCAGGCAGTCCGGCAGCAGACCGTCGGCGACCGCTGCCCCGAAGAGCGCCTCGCCGGTGTCCGCGTCATGGTTGGCGTACGCGCTGACGAAACGGGCCACCCAGCGCGTGTCGTACCCGGCGTCCTCGATGCCGGGAAAGTCCAGCGCGCAGGCGCCGGGCGGCGGCGGTTCGCCGACCATCGTGGCGGCGAGGCACCAGGCGACCCCGTACGCCCCGGCGAGCCCGGACCGGTCGACCACCGCGTCGAAGGTCCCCACCACCGCGTCGCCGTCGCCCGTCAGGGCCGATCGGAGTACGGCGGCCGCGTCGTCGAGCGTCTGGTCCGGTACCTCGGTCACCCGACGAACGGTAGGACCGACGGTCAAGCGGTGACCCCGCAGTTCCCCGCGGTGACACTGCGTACCGGTCGCCATCGGGCCGCCGACCGGGGAAGACTCCGCTCTGTCACCGGCCGCGGTGGCACGCTATCGTGCCCAGCGGACCTCCCCGGAGGAAGGACGACGATGCTCGCTACACGCGACCCGCGCGCTGCCATCCTGGCGGCGGGTGCGGCGTTCCTGCTCGCCACCAGCGCATGCGGGACCACCGACAAGCCCGAGGACACGGCGACCCCGCAGGTGCGCCTGTACGGCACCGACGGCAACATGCTGAACTCCTTCCCGGCGGAGTTGAAGAACCGCGGCAACCTCGTCGACGGTATGAAGGGCACCACACCGCTGACGCCGCTGACCGAGGACTTCAAGCAGCGGCTGCTCCGGATCGACCCGAAGTTGACCGACTACCTCTACGCCGCCGAGTCGTACGACGCGGTGGTCATCAGCGCGTTGGCGGCGCAGCTGGCCGGCAGCACCGAGCCGACGCAGATCGCCCGGCAGATCGTCGGGGTGACCACCAACGGCCAGCGCTGCACGGACGTCAAGACCTGCCTGAAGCTGGCCCGGGAGGGGCAGGACATCGAGTACCGCGGCCCGTCGCTGACCCGGGCCGGGTTCACCGACGCGGGCGAGCCGGCCACGGCGAGCTACGCCACCCTCCACTTCGACGACCAGAAGATCAACGACGCCAAGAGCGAGTTCGTGGGCGCCGGCAACGACTCCGGGGCGAGCTCGAAGGCCCCGCCGACGCCGCGTAAGCAGCAGGGCGGGCGTGGCGACCGCGCCGACGGCTCCCCGCTGGTCTTCGGCGAGCTGCTGCCCAAGACCGGTGATCTGGCCCTGGCGTATCCGCCGATGGGGGCCGGGACGGCCCTGGCGGTCAAGGAGATCAACGCCGCCGGCGGCGTGCTCGGCGACCCGGTGGTCTGGATCGACGGCGACGACGGCACCAGCGTGGCGGTCGCCAAAGCCACGGTGGCCTCGCACATCGCGAAGGACGTGCACGTCATCATCGGCGCCGGCGGCTCCGGCATCTCCGCCGCCGTGCTGCCGGACGTGGTGGCGGCCGGGCGGATCCTCTTCTCGCCGTCGAACACCGACTCCGGGCTGACCAAGACCGACGACAAGGGCCTGTACTTCCGCACCGCCCCGCCGGACAGTCTCCAGGGCCGGGCGCTGGCCGACGTGATGCTGCGCGACGGCCCCGCGCGTATCGTCGTGGTGGCCCGCGGGGATTCCTACGGTGAGGGCCTCCAGGAGACCGTCCGCGCCGAGCTGGAGCAGGCCGGCATCGGTGGGGACCGGGTGAAGCTGTTGACCTACGAGCCACCGGCCGAAGCCAAGCACGCCCCGGTCGACTTCACCGGCATGGCCGACGAGATCAAGGCGTATGGCCCGGAGGCCGTGCTGGTCATCGGCTTCGCCGAGTCGGCTGGGCTGATCACCGCGCTGGACGACGCGGGCGTGCCGATCCGGCACTGAGCGTTCGACGGCGGCCGCACCGGGCATCCGGTGCGGCCGTCGCGCGTACGGTGCGTTCAGCGGGGACGGCTGCGGTCCAGGAACTCGGTCATCCGCCGCCGCTTCTCCTCGTCCTCGAAGAGGACCGCCTGGCTGACCAGATCCAGCTGCGGGTGGGCGGCCGGCGGCGCGTCCACGGCCAGCTTGGTCAGTCGCAGCGCCAGCGCCGACGCCTTCGCCATCTCGTCGATCAGCTCGTGCGCGGCGGAAAGCAGTTGCGCCGGCGCGGCCACCATCCGGTTGACCAGGCCGATCCGCAGTGCCTCCTCGGCGTCCACCCGCCGGCCGGTGAAGAGCAGTTCCTTGGCCCGGGCCTCACCGACCAGCGTGGGCAGCCGGTGGGTCGCGCCCGCGCCGGCCAGGATGCCCAACCGCACCTCGGGCTGACCGAAGACCGCCCGGGCGGTGCAGACCCGCAGGTCGCAGGCGTACGCCAGCTCGGCGCCGCCGCCCAGCGCAGGCCCGTCCACGGCGGCCACGCTCGGCATCGGCAGGGCCCGGATCCGGGCGAAGGCGGCCTGGTTGATGGCGGCGAGGGCGTCCAGTCGGCCCCGGTCACGGAGCTGGCCGATGTCGGCGCCGCCGGCGAAGACGCCCTCCGCCCCTCCGGTGAGCAGCAGCAGCCGGGGACGGGTCTCCAGTTCGGCGCAGACCGCGTGCAGCTCGCCGATCAGGTCGGCGTCGATGGCGTTGCGCTTCTCCGGCCGGTCCAGCGTCACCACCAGCCGGTCGGGCAGGTCCTCGATCCGCAGTCCGCTCATCGGGTCCTCCCGGCCGACGCGGGGTCGGTGTCGGCGTCGACCCGGCGACCGTCCGCCCAGCGGTAGAAGCCCTGGCCGGATTTCTTGCCGAGCCGGCCGTCGGCGACCATCTCGACCAGTAGCGGCGGCGGAGCGAACCGGTCCCCGTACGCGGCCTGGAGGGTCCGGGCGATGTCCAGCCGGACGTCCAGCCCGACCAGGTCGGTGAGTTCCAGCGGGCCGACCGGGTGCCGGTAGCCGAGGACCATCGCCTTGTCGATGTCGGCGGGGTCGGCCACGCCGTCGGCGACCATCCGGATGGCCTCCAGGCCGAGGGTGACCCCGAGCCGGGAGGTGGCGAAGCCCGGCATGTCGCGCACCACGACGGGGTCCTTGCCCAGCCGGTCGGCGAGCGCGACGGCCGCCTCGGTGGTCGGCGCGGCGGTGGCCGGGCCGACCACGATCTCCAGCAGCGTCATCGCCCAGACCGGGTTGAAGAAGTGCAGGCCGAGAAAGTTCTCCGGCCGGGCCAGGCCGGCGGCCAGCTCGGCGATCGGGATGCTGGAGGTGTTGCTGCCCAGCAGCGCGGGGCGTAACGCCTCGGCCTCGCCCAGCACCGCCCTCTTCAGGTCCCGCCGTTCCGGCACCGCCTCGACGACGACGTCGGGCTCCGGGGCGACCTCGGCCAGCGCGGCCCGCGGGGTCAGCCGCTCCTGGTTCGTGACGGCCTGCCCGGCGTCGAGCCTGCCGCCCCGCACGGCGCGGTTCCACAGCTCACCGAGACGCGTGGCGGCGGCCCGTGCCCGGTCCCGGTCGACCTCGACGAGTTCGACGGCGTAGCCCGCGCCGGCGGCGACGTAGGCGATTCCGAGGCCCATCGTGCCGGCACCGACGACGACAAAACGACCACTCATGACGCTCCTCGCTGCGGGGCGGTGACGTACGGGGTCTCCGTCGTGCCGCCCGCTCCTGGGTGCGACCCTATGCAGCACGCGCCGGGACGGCATGCGTGGGGGATCGACGGAGCGGGTACAGACGGCCCCCAACGCCGAGGGAAGGACGAGTCGACATGAGCCAGGCACCCGTGGACGGCACCACCGACGACACCGAGACCGTGGAGACCCGCGGCGACGAGCGCGTCGACCTGCTCCGCGCCGACACCAACAACGACGGGAAGACCGACGTGTGGGTGGTCGACACCGACGGGGACGGCAAGGCGGACCTCTTCCAGTTCGACACCGACGGCGACGGCAAGGTGGACATCACCATGGTCGACATCGACGAGGACGGCACGCCGGACGAGGTGGTCGACGGCGACGGCGGGCTGCCGCCGGAGCAGCACGCTCCGACGGTCGAGGTCTGAGGCGGCCGGGAGCCCCGGCCCGCCCGGTCACTCCGCGAGTCGCAGGGTGGCCAGGTAGTACGGGGCGTCCCGGTCGTCCACGTCGACCAGTCGCCACGGCGTGCCGTGGACCAGCTCCGCCAGTTCGTCGGCGGAGCAGACCAGGTAGTCGAACCAGTCGGTGCCCAGCTCGCGGTAGCGCAGCCGCAGCCGCAGCTGGCCGCCGAGCCGGCCGCGCCGACGGTTGCCTTCGTGGTAGCCGGTCTGCAGCGGATCGGTGGTGCCGTACGGGTCGGTGCCCTGCGCCACGATCCGCGCGCCGGGGCGAGCCATGGCGGCGAGTGCGGCGAGGAACCCCGGTGCCCGCTCGCGCCCCTCGAACAGGCCGAGGTTGTTGCCGAGCAGCAGGAAGGTGTCGTACCGGCGACCGTCGGCGGCGTGCTCGTCGACGGTGCCGAGGACCAGGTCACGCACACCCCGGCGCCGGGACACCCGCAGCGCGCCGGGGGAGGTGTCCAGCCCGGTCACCGGTACGCCACGCGCCTGGAGTTCCCGCGCGATCCGGCCGCCACCGACGCCGACGTCCAGCGTCTCGCCCCGGGCGTGGTCGACGGCCCGGTGGTCGTACGGCTGCCAGTGTTCGGGGCCCTCCAGGTAGTGGGCGGCGGGGGCCCCGTTGACCAGCCCGTCGTCCCGCTCGATGATCTCGATGACCGGGCGGGGCAGCCGCCCGCCCGCCAGCGGCCGGGGGCCGGTCCCGAGGTGCACCGCGTACGCGTCGCGCAGCATCTCGCCGAACACGTCGCCGATCCTGGGTTCCCCGGTCACGCCGTTCACGCTAGCCGCGTGGGCGGCGGCTGTCGCGGCCGTATCCTGGCCGGGTGACCGACCTGGACCGCCTGGCGGCGGAGAAGTACGTCCTGCTGACAACGTTCCGCAGGGATGGTCGCGCGGTGGCCACCCCGGTCTGGGCCGTGCGTGACGGCGACGCGCTCGCGGTGTGGACGGCCGCCGACTCCGGCAAGGTGAAGCGGATCCGGCGCGACGGCGCGGTGACGGTGGCTCCGTGCGACGTGCGGGGCCGCCCGCGCGGGCCGGCGGCGCCGGGGCACGCGGTCCTCTGCGGGCCGGAGGAGAGCGACCGGATCCGCGACCTGGTCAAGCGGAAGTACCGGCTGATCGGCCGGCTGAGCCTGCTCGGCAGCCGGCTGCGGCGGGGCACGGCCGGCACCGTGGGCCTCCGGGTGATGTTGTCCGGGTGAGGCACCCGGCGGAGGCGTCGGACCCCTGCATGGTTCAGGGGCGGTGGGTTGCCGCTGTCGCGACGTCCGCCCGCCCCTGATGCTGGAAACGCTTCTCGTTGTCGTCGGTCAGTCTCCCTGGCGCTGCTGGGGGATCTGTCCCTGCAGCAGGGCCCGCACCTCCGACTCGCGGTACCGACGGTGGCCGCCCAGGGTCCGGATCGCGCTGAGCTTCCCCGCCTTGGCCCACCGGGTAACCGTCTTCGGGTCGACACGGAACATCGACGCCACCTCGGCCGGCGTGAGCAGCGGCTCTGGTTCATGCGTTCGCGATGCCATCGGTCACTCCTCCACATGTATAGACATCGGCCGGGGTCCCGCCGGCCGACGCGTCTCCCATGGTCCGGCTAGTCCCCGATGTCCGACATGGGCCGAACGGCCGAAGGTCCCTAGACGGACGGATGAACCATGCCCGATTTATCAGCATTTTACACGCCACTAACTACCTTATTCGGACTCATAATCACGCTTCGTGATCCATCAGCCACGAAAAGCCCTCAGATCGGCTGTCCTTTTCGGGGTCAGTTGCACCGTTCCAGCAGTTGCACCGCCCGCCACCGGGCCACCAGGCGGTCGTACGCCGCGGACGCCTCCTCCGCCTTACCCCGGGACAGCCCGGCCAGCCCGGCGGCGACCAGATCCGTGGAGTCGTCGTCGGCCAGGGCCTCGTCGGAGAGCAGCCGTACCAGGCCGGCGTAGTCCAGCTCCACCACCGAACGCGGGTGGAACTCCTCCAGCCAGCGGGCCGCCTCCTCGACCGCCTCGGTGATCGGCGCCTCCCCGACCGACTTGCGCAGCACCGACAGCGCCCGCTGCGCCCGCCGCCGGGCCTTAGAGATCTCGGTCCGGTAGCGCAGCGCCCGCCGGTCGGACGGGTTGATCACCAGATCCCGCTCCGCCGCCTCGAAGAGCACGAACCAGCGCAGCGGCACCCCCCAGGTGGCCGTCTGCTCGTGCAGCCGAGGCATGCCGTGCTCCAGCACCCGGGCGCCGCTGCGCCAGTCATCCACCGCCGCCTTGGCCTGCCCGGCGAGAATCGGCGGCACGAACGCGTCGGCGAGCACCGGCGGAACGCCGTCCCGCGCGCTCAGCGCCGCCTCGGCCACCCGGATCCGCAGGTTCCAGGGACAGACCAGCAGGGTGTCGTCGGCTTCCAGCACGTACGCCTCGTCCGGCAGGTCGGGCAGCCGGGTCCAGCCTGCGCCCAACGCCTCGATGACCGAGCTGCGCTGCCGCCCGGGGCCCTCCAGCGGCGCCACCGCGCGCCCCTCCCGCACGTAGCGCCGCCAGTACGACTGGCGGTCCCGGTCAAAGGCGGTCAGCGGCTCGTACACGCGCAGATACGAAGCGAAGAGCGGCACGGCGCGATCCTTTCACGAAACGGGGGTGGACCGCCGTCGCCGCCCTCGGGCGGACGTGACGTGGACGACAGCGCGGCGCCGACCGATATTAGGCTCAGCAGGACCGGCAGCATCCCCGCCGGCCTGCCCACCAGGGTCCGCGTCCCACAAGGACGCTCACCGACACAGGAGTCAGCCATGGGCGTATTCGCCAGCACCGACGACCCGGGATCGACCGGTCACGAACAGGTCGTCTTCTGCCAGGACAAGCAGACCGGCCTCCGGGCCATCATCGGCATCTACTCGACCGCACTGGGCCCCGCGCTCGGCGGCACCCGGTTCTACCCGTACGCCAGCGAGGAGGTCGCGCTGGCGGACGTGCTCGACCTGTCCCGCGGGATGGCGTACAAGAACGCCCTTGCCGGGCTGGACCTGGGCGGCGGCAAGGCGGTCATCTGGGGTGACCCGGAGAAGATCAAGAGCGAGGCGTTGCTGCGTGCGTACGGCCGCTTCGTGGAGTCGCTCGGCGGGCGCTACTACACCGCCTGCGACGTCGGCACCTTCGTCGCCGACATGGACGTGATCGCCCGGGAGACGCGCTACGTCACCGGCCGCAGCGTGGAGCACGGCGGCGCTGGCGACTCCTCGATCCTCACCGCCTGGGGCGTCTTTCAGGGCATGCGGGCCGCCGCCGAGCACGTGTGGGGCACCCCGACGCTGGCCGGTCGCCGGGTTGGCGTGGCCGGCCTGGGCAAGGTCGGCAAGCACCTGGTCGGCCACCTGCTGGACGACGGCGCCGAGGTGGTCGCCTGCGACGTCGACCCGAAGGCGTGCGAGTGGGCCCGCAGCACCCACCCGCAGGTCGTCCTGGTCGACGACGCCGCCGCCCTGGTCGGCGCCGACATCGACGTGTTCGCCCCGTGCGCGCTGGGCGGCGCGCTGAACGACGACACCGTGCCGGCGCTGCGGGCCCGGGTGGTTGCCGGCGCGGCGAACAACCAGCTCGCCCACCCTGGCATCGAGAAGCTACTGGCCGACCGGGGCGTTCTCTACGCCCCCGACTACGTGGTAAACGCCGGCGGTGTGATCCAGGTCGCGGACGAGATCGAGGGCTTCAACTTCGAGCGGGCCCGGTTGCGCGCCACGCGCATCTACGACACCACGCGGGAGATCCTGCGGCTCGCGGACGACGAGGGCGTTCCGCCGGCGGTGGCCGCCGACCGGCTCGCCGAGCGCCGGATGGCCGAGGTCGGCCGTCTGCGAACCATCCATCTGCGCTGAGGCCGCCGCCCGGGGTGCGGGGCGTCCCGCCGCCCCGGGCCCCGGTGGGTAAGATGAATTCGGCCACTTTGCAACGCTCTGTCCGCCGTCACGACCGATCGTCGACGCCACTCCTTACCGGGTACACTCGGTGACGGCCGGGTGACTGCGACGCGCAGTGCCGGCTGACGGTAACCCGAGGTGCCGAACGGTGGCATCCCCATGTACCGTAAGAGCCACGAGAGATGCCTGACGTCATCGGGGCCCGCCTTCGGGCTGCCCCGCATTCTGTGCGAGGGGGTCGAGCCATGGGGCGCGGCCGTGCTAAGGCCAAGCAGACGAAGGTGGCCCGGGAGTTGAAGTATCACTCCCCGAACACCGACCTCACCGCCTTGCAGCGCGAACTGGCGGGTGCTGGTAAGTCTGAGCACAACTTCGACGACGACTACAAAGAGTATGTCGACGACGACGATGAGGATCACGCGGACGACGACCCGGATACCTGGGTTCCTCCGACCCGCTGACCTGCGGTCGCAGCTGAGCACGCGGCGCCTCCCGCGTGCTCACGCATGTGCCATCCACAGCGGTGCCACAGCCGAGATCAGGGACCCCACCCGGCCGGATCACTCCGGCTGATGGGCGAGGTCCCTGATCTCGGTGGTCGCGTCCGCTCAGCGCGGCCGATTGTTCCAGTTGTAGAAGGTCGGGATGTTCTCGAAGTGGTTCCAGGCGCAGACCGCCCCGGAACCGTCGGAACCGGCCACCTCCGCCCGTGCGCGGCGGGCTGCCTCAGCCTCGTGGAGCAGGGCGGTCAGCCCCGTGGCGGCCTGACGGACCCGGTCGACGACCGAATCCGCCACACCTCCTCCGACGGCCTCAGGCTGCCGGTGACTCGTGGTCTCGGGCATGCTCCAACACTCCCTCCAGTAGGCGGATCTTGCTGTTCCGGCAGTGCTCGGTCTCGGTACCGTCGAACCGGCCCTGCTCGAAGTAGCGGTTGGCCGCGTGGCCGCCGCCGCAGAAACCGAAGTACGGGCAGGAGGACCGGCACGCCTCGACCCCGGACAGGAACTCGCCGACCCACGGCGTGCCCGCCGCGCCGGTGAGGATCTCGGCCAGCGGGGTGACCAGAACACTGCCGCTGCTGAAGTCGCCGTACCGGGGATCGCTGAAGCCGGCCAGCTCCGGGGAGAGCACGACCACCGAGCCGTCGTGACCGACGGTCGGGATCGGGTCGAGCTGCCGGGGCAGCAGCTCGCCGGCGGTACCGTTGAGCACCGCTGCGGCGTACCGCAACGGCCACTCCACCTCACGCAGGTGGATCCGCGGCGCCCGCCGCCAGGCCGCCACCAGCTCGGCCCAGAACGCGGTCACCGCGGCGGCGTCGTGCGCGTTGCCGCGGGTGTTGACCCCCTCGGTCTCCTCGATGTTGACCCCGAGCACGTCGCAGCCGAGGTCGAGGAAGTAGTCGTACAACTCGGTGGCGCAGCCCGGACCGGGCCGACTGACCACCGCCAGCGCCGAGAAGGGCAGGTCGTGCCGGCGCAGCGCCTCGACACCGCGCACGATCCGGTCGTACGCCGGCAGTCCGCCCCGGGTCACCCGGTCGTCGTTGCGCTCCCGGGGGCCGTCCACGCTCACGCTCACCCGCACCCGGTGCTCGGCGAAGAACGCGCACCAGGCGTCGTCGACCAGCGTGGCGTTGGTCTGTACGTGGTGCTCCACCTCCGGCGCGAACGGGGCCATCAGTGCCGCCAGGTGCTCCCGGCCCGCCGCGAGAGGCTCACCGCCGTGCCAGACCACCGAGAACCGCCCCGACCGCGCCCACCGGTTCACCGAGGCGGCGACCGCCTCCGCCACCGCCACCGGCATCCGCCGGTCCGCGGCACGGAACGGGAGGTAGCAGTAGGCGCAGTCCAGGTTGCACAGCGTGGTCGGCTGCATCACCACGTACGAGGGGATCACGGCGAGGCCGCTCATCCCCGTCACCGGCTCCGCCCGAGCAGCCATCGGCCCTCCTCCCGGTGCCTGAAGTGCTCTTCAGGCTAGGCGGCGACGACCACTCGGGTGAAGACCTGTTCAGGTGCCCGGATGATCAACAGACTGTGATCACCCCCGGGTGTGCTGTCCGATCAGCTGCACGTTGCCGGAGCCCTCAATGATCTCGCCGGCCTGCCAGGCGTCCACGCCCCTGCCGGCCAGGGTGGCCAGCGCGCGGTCGGCGTCCTCGGCCGAGACGATCGCGAACATGCCGACACCCATGTTGAAGGTCGCCTCCATCTCCGGGTCCTCGATCCGCCCCTTGGACTGGATCAGGTCGAAAATCGGCTGCGGCTTCCAGGTGGCGCGGTTGACCACCGCGTCGACGTGCTCGGGCAGGATTCGCACCAGGTTGCCCGGGATCCCGCCGCCGGTGACGTGGGCGATCGAGCGCACCTCGGCCTCGGCGATCAGCTTGAGGCAGTCCTGGGCGTAGATCTTGGTCGGGGTGAGCAGTTCCTCGCCGAGCGTCCGCTGCCGGCCGAAGTCCTCGATCACCACGTCCAGCCGCATCCGGCCGGCACCCAGCAGCACGTGCCGGACCAGCGAGTAGCCGTTGGAGTGCAGGCCGGACGAGCGCATGGCGATCACCACGTCGCCCACCTCGACCCGCTCCGGGCTGAGGATTTCGCTCTCCTCGACCACGCCGACACCGGTGGCGGAGATGTCGTACTCGTCGGGGCGGAGCACTCCCGGGTGCTCGGCGGTCTCCCCGCCCAGCAGGGCGCAGCCGGCGTACCGGCAGCCGTCGGCGATGCCGGCCCCGATCTCGGCGACCTTCTCCGGCACGACCTCGCCGGTGGCGATGTAGTCGAGCAGGAACAACGGCTCGGCGCCGCAGGCCACCAGGTCGTCGACGACCATCGCGACCAGGTCGATGCCGACCGTGTCGTGGATGTCCATCTGCTGTGCGATCACCAGCTTCGTGCCGACACCGTCGGTCGAGGAGGCCAGGATCGGGTTGGTGTACTTCGTGGTGTCCAGGCGGAACAGCCCGGCGAAGCCGCCCAGGTCACCCATGACCTCCGGCCGCCGGGTCTGCTTCACCTTCGACTTCAGCAGCTCGACCGCGCGGTCGCCCGCCTCGATCGAGACTCCGGCGTCGGCGTACGAGACCGTGCGCCTGCGGGTCGTGCGGCCGGCGCCGGCCGTCCAGGGCTGCCGGTCGCCACCAGCGCCGGTCTGGCTGCTTCCTGCGCCGCTGCGCTCGGACACGTACGTCACGGTTCTCCCCTTTGTGGTTCTCGGCGCCGCACCGGGGTGCCGGTACGACGCCGGGCGGTGCTACGGGTGGTGGACGGTCGCGCCGCCCGGAGTGGCGACGAGCGGAGGGGTGGCGGACCCGAGTTCGTCGGCGGGGGTGTTCGCGACCCGCCGCTCCACGCCCTCGAGCACGTGCTTGCCGATCAGGTTCCCCGCTGGCAGCTCGATCGGGTACTCCCCGTCGAAGCAGGCGCGGCAGAGCCGGGTCTTGGGCTGCTCGGTCGCGGCGATGAGACCGGGAAGCGAGACGTAACCGAGGGTGTCCGCGCCGATCGACCGCCGGACACCCTCGTTGTCCAGGCCGTTCGCCAGCAGCTCCGCGCGGGTGGCGAAGTCGATGCCGTAGAAGCACGGCCAGGTGACCGGCGGGGACGAGATCCGCACGTGGACCTCCAGCGCGCCCGCCTCGCGCAGCATCCGCACGATGGCCCGCTGGGTGTTGCCGCGCACGATCGAGTCGTCGACCACGACCAGCCGCTTGCCCCGCACGTTCTCACGCAGCGGGTTGAGCTTGAGCCGGATGCCGAGCTGGCGCAGCGTCTGCGACGGCTGGATGAAGGTCCGCCCGACGTACGGGTTCTTCATCAGGCCGGCGCCGTAGGTGATGCCCGACTCCTCGGCGTACCCGATGGCCGCCGGGGTGCCGGACTCCGGCACCGGGATCACCAGGTCGGCCTCGACCGGGTGCTCCCGGGCCAGCTGACGGCCGATCTGCTTCCGGGCGCTGTGCACGTTACGCCCGGCGATGGTGGCGTCCGGACGGGCGATGTAGACGTACTCGAAGAGGCAGCCCTTCGGGTCCGGGGCGGCGAACCGGGTGGAACGTAGCCCGTCGCCGTCGATCGCGATCAGCTCGCCGGGCTCGATCTCGCGGACGACGCTGGCGCCGACGATGTCCAGCGCGGCCGTCTCGCTCGCCACCACCCAGCCGCGCTCCAGCCGGCCCAGCACCAGCGGACGTACGCCATGCGGGTCGCGGGCCGCGTAGAGGGTCGACTCGTCCATGAAGACGAAGCTGAAGGCGCCGCGTAGGCGGGGCAGCACCTGCATCGCCGCCGCCTCGACCGACAGGTCGGGGTAGCTCGCCAGCAGCATGGTCACCAGCGAGGTGTCGTTGGTGGCTCCGTCGGAGCCCAGCCCGCGCTCGCCCACCTCGCGCTGAAGCTCGGCGGTGTTGACGAGGTTGCCGTTGTGCGCCAGGGCAATGGTGGTGCCGGAGGTGCTGGAGCGGATGGTCGGCTGGGCGTTCTCCCAGGTCGACGCGCCGGTGGTGGAGTAGCGGGCGTGACCGATCGCCACGTGCCCGCGCAGGCTCGCCAGGGTCGGCTCGTCGAAGACCTGGGCCACCAGGCCGAGGTCCTTGTAGACCACCACGCCCGAACCGTCGCTCACCGCGATGCCGGCGGCCTCCTGGCCGCGGTGCTGCAACGCGTAGAGCCCGAAGTAGGTCAGGTTGGCGACCTCTTCACCCGGGGCCCAGACGCCGAAGACGCCGCACGCGTCCTGCGGGCCCGGTCGTTGGGGGTCAAGGTCATGGCTCAGCCGGCCGTCGCCTCGGGGCACCTGCCGCTCCTCATGGTGGTCTGGATGGCCTGGCGTGCGTTCAGCATGCCACCGCCCGGGGCCCACTGTCGTCGCCTGCCAGTGTACGCGAATCGAAGTCGATACAGATAGTCACGATTCACCTCCGCCGGGTCGCCCGGCCGCCCGGTCACCCCTGCTAGAGGGGCAGATAGTCGGAAAGATCGGCTCGCGTTCCACTGACCCGAACGCGACCCTCGGTGACCGCCTCGTCCCAGGAGAGTTGCCCCGTGGCCACCGCCAACCACGTCGCCGGGTCCATTTCCACCACGTTCGGCGGGGCGCCACGGGTGTGTCGGGGCCCGGGGAGACACTGAACTGCACCGTAAGGTGGGACTCGCACCTCCACCGATCGGCCGGGGGCCCGCTCCGCGAGGACGGTCAACAAGGCACGGACCGCCTCCCGGTACACCGACCGTTCGGGGACGCGCCCCTCGTCGAGGGCCGCGAGCACCGTCGCGACCGCGACGGACTTTATGTGCGGAGAGGACACAACGGGACGATACGACCCGATGCCGCCGGCTCGGACACCGGCCCTGGGTCGCGCCGATCCCGTCAGACAAGGCATAGTTGCCGACGGCGTATTCGTACCGTGATGATCCCTGGTGCAAACCGACCCGGGAAGTCAGACCGGAAGGCGGTGGACGTGTCAACACACCGACGTGCCTGGAAGCAACGGGCCGGTGTGGTCGTAGCGCTGGTTGCCGGCGCTCTGCTCGCCGCCCCCGCCGCGCCGGCCCTCGCCGCCTCGGCCAGCGTGTCGCCCGGCTCGGTGACGGTGAACGCCGGCAGCGACGCTACCGTGACGGTCCGGGTCACTCCGGGCGATGGTGACAAATCGGCCGAAATCAGCCTCAGTGGCCTGCCGTCGGGCGTCAGCTGTAACGGCTGCGGCACCATCACCTTCAGTGACATTCCTGGCCAGCCCAAGATTCAGTTGCTGACCCTGCGGGCAAACGACAACGCGTCGGACGCCACCGCCCAGGTCACCGTCCGGGTGGTCCCGGACAAGTCAGAACCCGCCACGCCGAACTTCACGTTGACCGTGAAGGGCAGGGCCGCGCCGACGAGCGAGCCGCCGGAGGAGCAGACCGTCAAGTCGATCTCCGGCAAGGTGGTGGCGGCCGCCAACGACGACGCGGTCCCGGGCGCGCGGGTAATGCTGCGTGACTCCCAGGGTCACCAGTACGAGACCACCACCAACAGCAGCGGCAACTGGCGGTTCACCGGCTCCTCGGAACGGCCCATCGCCCCGGGCCGGATCGACCTGGGGGCCAGCAAGGGCGCTGACGTGATCAACACCAAGACGATCACCGCCAGCGCCGGGCAGAGCCTGACCAACCAGCGGATCACCCTGCCGATCAAGGTGGAGGTCTCCCCCAGCGCGAGCCCGTCGCCCTCCGCCGAGACGACGCCGACCGAGGAGGCCACCGAGGACGACGCCACCGCGGAGGCCACCGAGCCCGCCGCCGGAGCGCAGCAGGCGGCCTCCAACGACGAGGGTGGCATGGGGTCGTTCCTGGTCATCCTGCTCGGCGGTCTGCTCGTCGCGGCCGGGGTCGGCACGATCGTGCTGCTCTGGATCCGCCGCAGGAACGCCGAGGAGGACGACGGGGACGCGACCCAGGGCGCCGCCGCGGCCGGTGGCGTGCCCGCAGCGCGAGGCGCTCTGCGAGGAGCCGACGACCAGACCCGGGTGGTCAACCGGGTCGGTGCCGGGCCCGACCCGACGATGGTGGGTGGCGCCTCGCTGAGCGACGCGCCGACGATGATGCAGCGCCCGATCGTCGACGACGTCCCGCCGGACCCGTACGCGGCCCCGCCGCAGCCGTACGGGCCTGGTGGAGCGCAGGCCGGCGGCTGGGCCGGCGGCGGCTACGGCGACGAGCCCGCCCAGGGCGGCGGGTACGGCCAGCCGGCCGGCTACGGCAACGCCCCCGCCTCGGGCGGCGGCTACGGCAACGAACCCGGGTACGGTGCCGCCGGCGCCGCCGCGGGCGGATACGGCAACGCGCCGTCGTCCGGTGGCGGATACGGCAACGCGCCGTCGTCCGGTGGCGGATACGGCAACGCGCCGTCCTCCGGTGGCGGATACGGCAACGCGCCGGCCGGCGGCGGTGCGTACGGCAACGCGCCGTCGTCCGGTGGCGGATACGGCAACGACTACGCGGCCCCTGCCGGCGGTCCCGGCTACGCCGGCCAGGAGCAGGGCGGCGGCTACGGCGAGCGGTACGACGAGCCGACCGGCCGCTACAACGGCGAGGCCACCGGCACCTACGTACCGCCGGCCGACCCGTACCCGACCAGCACCTACCAGCCGGAGCCGGGCTACGGCCAGGCCGAGCCGCCGGGCTACGGTCGTGGTCAGGAGCCGGCCGCCGGCCACGGTGCCCAGGGTGGCTACGCCGCGCCGGGTGGCTATGACGCGGCTCCGCAGCAGGGCTACGACAACGGGTACGGCCAGCAGGGCGGCTACGGCGCTCCGCAGGCCGGACATGACCAGCCCGGCGGCTACGGTGGCCACCAGGGCGGGTACGGCCAGCAACCCCCGCAGCAGGCCGGCTTCCGCCAGGAGCCCCCGCAGCAGGGCGGCTACGGCCAGGAGCCACCGCAGCAGCGCGCCGGCTACGACAACCACGGCTACGACCAACAGGGTGGCGGCTACTACGGCGAGCAGGCTCCGGCAGGTCGGGCCCGGCCGGACGGCCCGCCGCCACAGGACCGGGGCGGCCGCCGCCTCGACTGGCTGGACGACTGACCCGAGTGCACAGAAAAGGGCTGCCCGCTTCCCGGGCAGCCCTTTTCCGTCCGCCGTCCGCACCGTCCGTCCATCGGCCGGTGCGGGTGCCCTCGCCCGGCGAGGGTTGCGGGCGGCGCTGTCAGGCTCGGGAGAAGACACCCTGCCGAAGGAGGGGGACCACGTCGGAGACGTTGGCCCGCACGGCGACCTCCACGTCGGCGGCGAAGCCGCCCTCGACCAGTTCCCGACCGGAGACGCAGCCGCGGACCGCTGCGGGCACGTCCGGGGTGCTGGCCAGCGCGGCGAGGGCCACCGCCGCCTCCACTGACAGCCCGCCGGGCACTCCGGAGAGGGCATCCAGCACGCTGGCCGCGCCGAGCTGGTCCTCGACCGACGGGCGTAGTGAGCCGTCGGGCCAGTGCTCGCCCGAGGCGACCACCCCCACCGGGGCGTCCGTCGAGCCGTACCCCTGGCGGCGCAGCCACCGCCCGACGGCGCGGGCGTTGCGCAGGCAGGCTGCGACCACGGGCAGCCCGGTGGCGCTGGCGGCGGCGCTGATCGCCGATCCGTTCGGCGACGGCAGCACCAGGTCGGCGACGGCCGGCGCGGTGGTCAGCGCCGCCGGGGATAGCGACCACGGGTGTTCCGGGGTCGTCTGGCGGCGGCCCACCGCGGCGACGGCCCCGATCCGCAGCGCGTAGTCGGCTGCCTGCTCGCCCCAGGGGAACGGGTGAACCCGCATGCCGCGGCCGACCGCCACCTCCACGGCGGTGGTGAACGAGAGCACGTCCACCACCACCAGCGCCGCGCAGACACGGCCGAGCTCCGCCGCCCCGGTCAGGCCCCAGTCGAACCGGGCGCCTGCGCCGGGTTGGGCGTGGACGGCCCCGGCCACCGCCTCAGTGCTTGTCGAACGCGGCGGGCTGCTCGCCGCCACCGGCGGCGCTGGCGACCGTGGCGTCGGCCGCGGCCGTTCCGGCCGGTGCGCCCGGAGCCCCGGCCTGCTCCTCGGCCGGTACGCCCTCGGCGGCCGGCCCGGTCGACTCGACCGAGGCGCCGCTCGGCGCGGTATCGGTGCTCGGCGCGACGGCAGCGGTCGGCGCGCCCGGGGCCGTCCCGGCGACCGGTTCGTCCGCGACCGGCTGGGCGTCGGCCCCGACCGGCTCGACGGCCGGCACGTCCACCGGCTGCGTGGCCGTCGCCTGCGCGGTGGTGGTGGTGCCGGTGCGGGTTGCCTCGACCGCGACCTGCGCCGCCTCCGGGCCGCCGAAGAGCTTCGGCAGGGTCGCGGTGTGCGCCACGCGCAGTTCGTCCAGACCGATTCGGAACTGGTTGTGCACCTCGAGCGCGCCGCCGGCCGGGTCGGTGACCCCGATCAGCTCCCACGGCACGCCCCGCTCCGAGCAGAGGGCCGTGAACGCCTTCTCGTGCCCTCGCGGCACCGACACCAGCATCCGGCCGGCCGACTCGCTGAACAGGAAGACGAACGGCAGGGAACCATCGGCGAACCGCTCCGGCACCCCGATCCGGGCGCCGACGCCGCGCCGCAGGCAGGACTCGACCAGGCTCTGGGCGAGGCCGCCGTCGGAGAGGTCGTGGGCGGAGCTGAGGTGACCGACCCGGGCCGCCTCCGCCATCAGCTCGGCCAGCAGCCGCTCGCGGGCCAGGTCGACCTGGGGCGGCATCCCGCCCAGGTGCTCGTGGGTGACCCAGGCCCACTCGGATCCGGAGAGCTCCACGTGTGTGTCGCCGAGCAGGAAGAGCTGGTCGTGATCCCCGGCGGGACGCGGGACGAAGCCCATCGGCACCCGGTTGGCGACGTCGTCGAGCAGGCCCAGCACGCCGACCACCGGAGTCGGGTGGATCGCCGCGGCGCCGGTCTGGTTGTAGAAGCTGACGTTGCCCCCGGTCACCGGGATGCCCAGCTCCAGGCAGCCGTCCGCCAGGCCGCGCACCGCCTCGGCGAACTGCCACATGACGCCCGGATCCTCGGGTGAGCCGAAGTTCAGGCAGTTGGTGACGGCGATCGGCTTCGCCCCGGTGACGGCGACGTTCCGGTACGCCTCGGCCAGCGCCAGCTTCGTCCCGTGGTACGGGTCGAGGCGGGCGTACCGGCCGTTGCCGTCGACGGAGAGGGCGACACCGAGGCCGCTCTTCTCGTCGATCCGGATCACACCGGCGTCCTCCGGCTGGGCGAGCACGGTGTTGCCCAGCACGTACCGGTCGTACTGCTCGGTGACCCAGGACTTGTCGGCCAAATTCGGAGACGCGACCATCCGGAGCACGGTCTCCCGCAGCGCCTCTGGCGTGCTCGGCCGGGGCAGGGTCTCGGCCCGGTCGGCCTGGAGCAGGATCAGGTCGGCCGGCTCGCGCATCGGGCGGGCGTAGACCGGACCGTCGTCGACCAGCGAGCCCGGCGGGACGTCCACCACCAACTGGTCGCGCCAGGTGATAACCAACCGGCCCGGCTGGCCGTCCGCCGCCGGCGCGGTGACCTCGCCGATCGCGGTTGCCCAGACGCCCCACTTGTCGGCGATCTTGAGCACCGCCTCCAGCTTGTCCGGGGCGACGACCAGCAGCATCCGCTCCTGCGACTCGCTGGCCAGGATCTCGTGCGGCTCCATCGAGGGCTCGCGCAGCGGCACCCGCTCCAGCCACACCCGCATGCCGGTGCCGGCCGAGGCGGCCGTCTCGGTCAGCGCGCAGGTCAGGCCGGCGCCGCCGAGATCCTGGATGCCGACGACCAGCTCGGCGTCGTACAGCTCCAGGCACGCCTCGATGAGGAGCTTCTCCATGAACGGGTCGCCGACCTGCACCGACGGGCGGCGCTGCTCGCTGCCCTCGTCGAAGGTGGCGCTGGCCAGCACCGACACGCCGCCGATGCCGTCCCGGCCGGTCTTGGCACCCATCAGCACCACGACGTTGCCGGGGCCGGCGGCGTCCTTCTTCTGCAACCGGTCGACCGGGAGAACGCCGAGGCAGAGCGCATTGACCAGGGGATTGCCCTGGTAACAGGGGTCGAAGACCACCTCGCCGCCGATGTTCGGCAGGCCGAGGCAGTTGCCGTAGCCGCCGACGCCGGCGACCACGCCGGGGAGCACCCGGGCGGTGTCCGGGTGGTCGGCCGCGCCGAAGCGCAGCGGGTCCATCACCGCGACCGGGCGGGCGCCCATGGCCAGGATGTCCCGGACGATGCCACCGACACCGGTCGCCGCACCCTGGTACGGCTCGACGAAGCTCGGGTGGTTGTGCGACTCGACCTTGAAGGTGACCGCCAGCTCGTCGGAGACCCGGACCACGCCCGCGTTCTCACCGATGCCGGCGAGCAGCCGGTCGCTCGGCGGGGCCTTCTCGCCGAACTGGCGCAGGTGCACCTTGCTCGACTTGTAGGAGCAGTGCTCGCTCCACATGATCGAGTACATGGCGAGCTCGGCCTGGGTGGGGCGGCGGCCGAGGATGTGCCGGATCCGCTCGTACTCGTCGTCGCGGAGGCCCAACTCGGCGTACGGCTGAAGCTCCTCCGGAGTGTCAGCGGCCTGGGGCACGGTGTCCACGCCGTCGGCCCAGTCGGCGCCCGGCGCGGGATCGGCGCACCGGCCCGCGTCTGCCGGGCCGCCCTGCGGCGCCACGGTGGCCGCGGGCGGCTCCGCCGGGGCGGCCGGGAAGGTGCCCGGCGTCTCCCGTACGGCCGGGTCCGGATGGGTGGTCATGACCTCTCCTCGCTGCGCTCGTGGTCGCCCGTGGGGCGGTGGAGCCGACCGATGATCCCGTCGCGCACGGTCACGCCGGCGTCCCCACCAGGTGCTTGAGCACCGAGGTGAAGAAGCCGAGGCCGTCCAGCGAGGGGCCGGTGAGTGCTTCCACCGCGTGCTCGGGGTGGGGCATGATGCCGACCACGTTGCCGGCGGGGTTGGTGATCGCGGCGATGTCCCGCTGCGACCCGTTGGGATTGCCGTCGAGGTAGCGGGCGACGACTCGCCCCTCGGCCTCCAGCGCGTCCAGGGTGGCGGTGTCCGCGACGTAGCAGCCCTCACCGTTCTTGACCGGGATGAGGATCTCCTGGCCCGGCTGGAAGGCGTTCGTCCAGGCGGTGCCGGTCGACTCCAGGCGCAGGATCTGGTCCCGGTTGCGGAAGTGCAGGTGCTGGTTGCGGGTCAGCGCGCCGGGCAGCAGGTGGGCCTCGCAGAGGATCTGGAAGCCGTTGCAGATGCCGAGCACCGGCAGGCCGCCCCGGGACGCGTCCACGATCTTCTCCATCACGGGGGCGAACCGGGCGATGGCGCCGCAGCGCAGGTAGTCGCCGTAGGAGAAGCCGCCGGGAAGGACCACGGCGTCCACCCCGTGCAGCTCCGCGTCACCGTGCCAGAGCCGGACCGGCTCGGCGCCGGCGATGCGTACGGCCCGGGCCGCGTCCCCGTCGTCGAGCGAGCCGGGGAAGGTCACCACACCGACGCGCGCGGTCACGGGTGCGCGTCCACGGTCTCGTCGGCCTCCACCACGCGGACGGTGAAGTCCTCGATGACGGGGTTGGCGAGCAGCTTGTCGGCGATCTCCCGGGCCTGGTCCAGGTCCGGCTCACCGGTGAAGTCGATCTCGATCCGCCTACCGATCCGGACGGAGGCGACGTCACCGACGCCGAGCCGCGGCAGCGCGTTTGCGACGGCCTGGCCCTGGGGATCGAGGATCTCGGGCTTGAGCATGACGTCGACGACGACGCGAGGCACTGGGCACTCCTGACTGTGTACGCAGTTGGGTGCCGGCCCACTACGGGCGAGCGTGGCCCAGCGTACCTGGCAGATACGGCTGCGGACGCACCGGCCGGGGCCAGTTCAGGCAGTGATCAACACAACCGCGCAGCAGCGCGGACGGCCGATGCCGTTTCGTTGCTACGCCGATGCGGTTTCGTAGCCTGTAATCGTGACGACACGTAGATGTCACGCCCTAGGCCAGGCGAAACGCGCTCACCCGCGACGAATGTGACCAGTTTCTGACAAACAGCCAGGACCCCACCTTGGCCATGCGTATCACATCGGTTAATCTCCATCGAACTCTTGCGAAAGGGACTCTAGAACCTTAGTGTACATCGGCAGGTGTCGATGCCTCATCGATGCCTCGGCGGGTCACCCCCTCACCCGTCGACGGCCGACTCTGCCCGGCGACCCCGGGCCCCCGACACAAGGAGTC
>NZ_SMKN01000094.1 GCF_004348675.1 Micromonospora sp. KC606
ACCCCACCCGGTACGCGGCCGCCTCGCAGGCGGTCATGCGGGTCTTCCGGGACGTCACCCCGCTGGTCGAGCCGCTCTCCCTCGACGAGGCGTTCCTCGATGTGGCCGGCGCCCGGCGGCTGTTCGGTTCCCCGGTCGAGATCGCCCGGCTGATCCGCCGCCGGGTCGTCGAGGAGCAGGGGCTCACCTGCTCGGTCGGGGTGGGGCCGAGCAAGTTCGTGGCCAAGCTCGGCTCCACCCGCGCCAAACCGGACGGCCTGCTGGTGGTTCCCGCCGACCGGGTGCTGGAGTTCCTGCACCCGTTGCCGGTCGACGCGCTCTGGGGGGTGGGGGAGCGGTCCGCCGAGGCGCTGCGCCGGCTCGGCCTGTCCACCGTCGGCGATCTGGCCGAGGCTCCGCTCGGCATGCTGCGGCGGGCGGTCGGCGAGGCGTCCGCGGCTCACCTGCGTGAGCTGGCCTGGGGGCGGGATCCGCGTCCGGTGAGCCCGGAGCACGTGGAGAAGTCGATCGGCGCGGAGGTGACCTTCGACGTGGACGTGGGTGATCCGCGGGAGATCCGCCGGGCGCTGCTGGCGCTGAGCGAGAAGACGGGCGCCCGGCTGCGCCGGGCCGGTCAGGTCGGCCGTACGGTGTCGATCAAGGTACGGCTGGCTGACTTTCGCACCGTGAGCCGGTCCCGCACCCTCGGCGTGCCGACCGACGTGGCCCGGGAGGTCTTCGACACCGCCTGGGCGCTCTGGACGGCTCTCGATACCGGGGAGCGGATCCGGCTGGTCGGCGTACGGGTCGAGGGGCTGGCGGGGGCGAGCGGCACGCCCCGGCAGTTGGCCCTCGGCGCGCCCGAGCGCGGCTGGCGGGAGGCGGAAGCTGCCGCCGACGCCGCGGCTGCCCGATTCGGGCGGTCCGTCATAGGTCCGGCCAGTCTGCTCGGCAAGGGCGGAGGCGACCGGCGCGAAAAACCGGCCCGGCCGTAGGTCGTCCCGCTTTCCGACGCGCGAGGGCCCTCGTAGACTTGACGGCAAGCAGCCGGATGGCTGCCACGGTCTGTCGGCCCGACCGGGCCGACCAACGTGACCGGGGAGGAGTGCCGTGCCGCTCTCGGAGCACGAGCAGCGGCTGTTCGAGCAGATCGAGCGGTCGCTTGCCGAGGACCCCAAATTCGCCTCGGCCGTGCGCGCCAGCGACCCGCGTTTCCACGCGCGGCGTCGCCTGCTCGTCGCTGCCGGCGTGGTCGTCGTCGGCCTGGCCCTGTTGGTCTACGGCGCGGTGATCAAGACTCCGCCGCTGGCAGTGGCGGGGTTCGTCGTCATGCTGGCCGCGTTGGGCTATGCGGTGCAGTCGCACCGGCGGGCGCAGTCACCCGACCTGCACGTGGTGGGTGGGACGACCAGTCGTCGTCGTCCGCGCGGGCGTGCCGGCCGGCGGCCGTCGTTGCTGGACCGCATGGAGGACCGGTGGCGGCAGCGCCCGGAGGGACATCGCTGAACGCCGCCCGCGGCTGAGGCCGGTCGGCGTCGTCGCACGACGGTGGGTTGCCGGACAGGTTCCGGCGACCTCCGTCGTAGCAGCATGTCCAGGCTGGCCGCCCCCGGTGTCACCGTCGACAGGCACGCCGTGACCTGACCGCACTCGATCAACTCCGTTTGCCGCCAATGGCGGTGTCCCTGCCACGGGACACCGCCATTTCGCGCATCCTGCGACCGCCCTCGCGCTGACCGCCCTCGCGCTGACCGCCCTCGCGCTGACCGCCCTCGCGCTGACCGCCCTCGCGCTGACCGCCCTCGCGCTGACCGCCCTCGCGCGGCCGACGGCTGACGGGGCAGGTGGCCGGGTCAGGCGCGGCGGGCCAGCAGGCGGCGCGGGTTCCACCGCGCCAGCCGGAGCCGGAGCCGGCCCGTCGTCGTCACCCACCCGGTGGACCGCTCCGCCGCAGCCGACCGCCACCGCAGCAGCACCGACGGCGGAAGCACCACCGCGAGGAGCCGGGTACGCCGGTCGGCCCGGGCGGCGAGCGTGTCGCGTACCGAGGCCAGGGCCGGGTGCAGCGGCTCGCCGGTGAGCGGGTCACGGGCGTAGCGGGCCCGTTCCTCGGCGCGGCCGAGCAGCCGTACCGCCGTGGCGGAGGTCGCGTCCTCGGTCAGCGCCTCCCGGACCAGGCGTTCCGCGGTCGCCCGCGGGGTTTCCGTCCGGTCGACGCGGACCCGGTAGTCGATCAGGGTGTCCACCAGTTCGTCCCAGGCGGCGTGGGCGTCGGCCCGGGCACGGTCGCGCTCCGCGCCGAGGACGACCATGCCGGTGGCCGGCGCGCCCGCCGCCTCGGCTACCCCGGCGGTGACCGCCGGGGCCACCCGAAGATGCCGTCGGCGGCGCAGTGCCATCCGGCGCAGCGCCGGCACACAGAGCAGCGCGGCCAGCGCCAGTACCGCGCCGACCGTCCACCACGGCCAGGCGGGCCCACGCTGGATCGGCGCGCCGGTGACCGGGTCGAAGGTCTCGTCGACGTCCCGGCCGGCGGCGTCCGGCTGCTGCGGGCCCGCGGTGGCGCCCGGCTCATCCGGGGTGGCCCCCGGCGCGGCCGTTCCCGACGGCTCCGGGTCCGGCGCGTCGCTGTCCGGGGCCCAGGCCGAACGGGTCGCGCCCTGCACGGCGTACGCCGGGGTGGGGTCGAACGGCACCCACCCCATCCCGTCGAAGTAGACCTCCGTCCAGGCGTGCAGGTTGCGGTTGGTCAGCACATAGCTGCCGTTCCCGGTGCTGGCGCCGTTGGTGAAGCCGAACGCGACCCGGGCCGGGATGCCAGCCGCGCGGACAAGCCAGGCCATCGCGGCGGCGTACTGCTGGCAGAAGCCGACCTTGTTGTCCAGGAAGTCGACGATCTCCTGACCGCTGGTGCCGCCCTTGGTGCTCAGCGAGTAGCTGAAGCCGTTCTCCCGGGAGAAGTAGTCGTAGATGGCCCGGACCTTGTCGTAGTCGTTGCGCTCGCCCTCCACGAGCCGGGCGACCAGTACGTCCACCTGCTGCACTGCCGGCCGGCGGGTCTGCTGCACCGCTATCGGGTGCTCGGCCGGCAGCGAGGGGGCCCGGCGCAGCGCCGCGGGAGTGAAGGTGGACCGGACGTACTCGACGGTGTAGCGCTTGCCCCGGGAGTTGTCCCGGTTGGAGAACACCACGCCGAGGTTGCGGTCGTAGAGCCAGTTGCCGTTGAGCCCCTCCACCCCGACCGGGTCGGAGTAGACCGGCACCAGCGGCATCTCGAGATTGCGGCTGACCTCCACCGTCGCCCGGTACCGCTGCTGGCCTGCGCCCCGCCGGTCGGTGCTGCCCGGCAACTCCCGGTCGACCCGCGTGCCGGTGGGCGGGCGCACCCGGAAACCGTCCGGCCGCAGCTCGTCGGCGACACCGAAGCGCAGGTAGAACGGGCTGGGCTCGGTGGTGGTCACCTTGACCATCTCGGCCACCTCGGACTGGTTGAGCTGGCCGCTGAGCGCGGCGAACAGATCGACCCGGCCGGGATTGCCGCCCTGCCCGAATCGCCCGTTGCCGGTGCCGTTGCCGGCGGAGGTGAACTGGTTGAGCAGCCCGCCGGTCATTCCCGGCACGGCCAGCGGCAACACCACGGCGAGCGCCACACCCACCACCGCCAGCCGGCGACCGGCCGCGGCCAGCGGGGACGCCTCCCAGACGTCGACGTCACGACCCTCGCCGGTGAACCGGCGGCCGAACCGGCGTACCCGCTCGACGTTGTCGGTGACCAGCAGCCACAGGTAGCCGCAGGCCCCGACGACGAACGGCAACGCCGGCACGCTGTCCACGTAGACCGCGACCGGCACCGAGTAGATCGCCAGCATGGGCAGCCCGGCCAGCGCGGGACGGCGCAGCCCCACCGCGAGCACGTCGACCAGGACGGCCACGCCGCCCACCCCGAGCACGGTGATGAACAGCAGCGGGGTGGTGTCCGGCACCTTCACCCCGTACGACCGCATGTCCTGTGCCGAGTCCTGCAACAGCTCACCGAAGTGGGCCACGGTGGCCGGGGTGGGCAGGACCCCGACCAGCTCGCCGCCGGCGGGGAACAGCCAGGTCAGCGCGAGCGCCAGACCGGCCAGCATGCTCAGCGCCTGCGCCCACAGCGGCGCCCGGAGCAGCCGGGCCAGCGCGGCGACGCCGGCCACCACCGCCACCGCGATGGCGGCCTGGATCAGCCAGGTCCAGCGTTCGAAGATCGACGACAGGGGCGCCGCGGCGAGCAGTGTCGCCGCGGCGGCCACGAAGCCGAGGTTTCGGGACGCGATCACGATGTCACCCTCCCCGTCACCGGACCACACCGGCGACCGTCTCGGCCATGGCCGCCCGCAGCGCGAACCCCTGCGAGCCCCGGGCCGCCTGCGGCCACAGCGCCGGCAACCGGCTGCCGTGGTCCACCCCGATCACCCGCCAGCCACCCTGGAGCAGGGTGAGCGCGGCGGCACCGTGGGCCTGCTCCGACTCGGCGCGGGTCTGCTCCGGCAGATTCAGCCAGCTGTTGCTGTCCAGCAGGAGAGCCACGCAGGTCGCGCCGTTGCCGCGCAGCCCGGCCAGCAGGTCGGCCTCGACGGTGCTCAACGCGCCGAGCAGCGCGATGATCAGGCCGCCGTCGGCGCGCTGGCGGACCCGCTGCACCAGGGTCGCGACGTCGACGCGCTGGTCGAGCCGGACGTCGGCGAGGTGGTCGAGGAGCACGCCGTCGCCGGCCATTTCGGTGGCGTCCACGTCCGCGCCGGAGCCGGTGACCAGCCGCAGCTTGTAGCCCGACTGCCGTAGGTGCACCGCGATGCTCGCGGCGGCCGAGACCGCCCACTCGAAGCTCGCGGTCGGACCGTCGCCACGGTGGCCGTACGCGCGGGTGTCCAGCACGACGGTGGCGCGGCTCTCCCAGGGTTGCTCCTCGCGCCGGACCATCAGCTCACCGGTGCGGGCCGTCGACTTCCAGTGCACCCGACGCAGGTCGTCGCCCCTCCGGTACTCGCGGGTGGCCGCGTCGTCCTCGCCGTGCACCGCCACGGAACGGGCCCGGCTGTCGCCGCTGCCGGCGTACTCGCCGGGTAGTCGGATCGACGGCAGCGGGGTGACCTGCGGGATCACCGTCAGATGGTCGGTGCTGGGAAAGGCCCGGGTCAGCTCGCACAGCCCGAACGGGTCGGTCATCCGGACCACCAGCGGACCCACCTCGTACCGGCCGCGCACGTCGGCGCGGACCGTGTAGGCCACCGAGCTGGCCTGGTGCGCGCCGAGGCGTTCCAGCACCACCCGGGGTCGGCTGCCCAGCGCGTACGGCAGCCGGTCCTCCAGCAGCAGGGTGCCGGTGGGCAGGCGGGACATGTTCTGCAACCGCAGCACCACCCGGGAGTTGGCCCCGACCGGCACCCGGTGCGGTTCCAGCGCCCGGTTGCAGGCGAGCTTGTAGCGGCTGCGCCCGACGTAGAGCGCGGCGAGCAGCGGCAGGATCGCGAGCAGGACGGCCACCCGCAGCAGGTCCTTCTCGCCGAGGATGCCGGCGGAGACCGCCGCCGCGACCGAGGCCGCCAGGAACGAGCGGCCGCGGGTGGTCAGACCACGCAGCCCGTCACGCACGTCACGGCCTCCGCGGCTCGAACGGCGGGCGGACGGTGCCGGCGGCTGGCCGGGGCGTGTCGTACGGGGTGCGCTGGCGGTCCTGCGGCAGCGCCAGCCGGTGCACCAGCTCCGCGATGATCGCGTCGGTGGTGCGCCGGGCGAGCTGCGCGTCGGCGGTCGGGATGACCCGGTGCGCCATCACCGGCACCGCGAGGGCCTGCAAATCGTCCGGGAGCACGTAGTCGCGTCCCTCGAGGGCGGCCACCGCCCGGGCGGTGCGCAGCAGCTGGAGGGTCGACCGGGGGGAGGCGCCCAGGCGCAGCTCCGGCGACTCGCGGGTGGCGGTGACCAGGTCGACGGCGTACTGCTTGACGGCGTCGGCGACGTGCACCTGGCGCACCGTGGCGATCAGCCGGCGGACCGTCTCGGCGTCGGAGACCGCCCGCAGCTCCTGGAGCGGGTCGGTGGCGCCGTGGCCGTCCAGCATGGCCAGTTCGGCCTGCGGGCCGGGGTAACCCATCGCGATCCGCGCGGTGAACCGGTCGCGCTGCGCCTCCGGGAGGGGGTACGTGCCCTCCATCTCGATCGGGTTCTGGGTGGCGATCACCATGAACGGGGTCTGGAGCTGGTAGGTCACGCCGTCGACGGTGACCTGCCGCTCCTCCATGCACTCCAGCAGCGCCGACTGGGTCTTGGGCGAGGCACGGTTGATCTCGTCGCCGACCACCAGGTTGGCGAAGACCGCTCCCGGCCGGAACTCGAAGTCGTGCGTCTCCTGGTTGTAGACACTGACGCCGGTGACGTCACTGGGCAGCAGGTCGGGGGTGAACTGGATCCGGCGCACCGAGCAGTCGATCGAGCGGGCCAACGCCTTGGCCAACTTGGTCTTGCCGACGCCGGGGACGTCCTCGATCAGGAGGTGACCCTCGGCGAGCAGGACGGCCAGAGCGAGGCGCACGGTCGCGGTCTTGCCCTCGATGACCTGCTCGATGTTGGTCACGATGGCGTCGCTGGCGGTGCGGAACTCGTCGTGCGGCAACAGGCCGCCCACCTCGTCCCAGGTCTGTTGTGTCACGGGCCTCCTCCTCGTCGCCGGAAACGGCAGCTCTGTTGAGAGCACCTGGACCCGCCGTTGGGTTCGCGACGCCGAGCCACGTCTGCCGCAGAAATCTCATTGGCCTCTCAGGCTAACCATGTTTCTCGTGATCGCCGACACCCGCAGGTAGTCCGCCGGTTACGCCCGGAATATTCGCCGGTCGGGGGACGCATGCGCCCCTGCTCAACGGGTAGACCCGGCTCCTGAACCGGACGGGGGCGAACATGACGGACGCGGCACTGCCGATCACCCTCGGCTACGGGCTGTTGGTACGCAGCCCGGCCGTGCTGCTGGCCGCACGGCGGCGGGAGGCGTCCGAGGGCCAGCCGGGGACCCACGCCGCCGTCGACTGCTGACCGCCGCCCGGCATGATCCTGGCGGCTGTTCTTGCCTGGCAGGGCGTACTCGCGGCCTGCGTACCCCTGCTCACCCGCCGGCTGGGCCGCGACGCCGGCTACCCGCTGGCCGCCGGTTTCCTGCTGGCCGCCGGACTGCTGCTCTGGCGGCTCCCGGTGCTCCTCGACGGCCGGGAGGTGGCGCTGCGTTGGCGGTGGCTGCCCTCGCTGGCCGTCTCGGCGGCCCTGCGGCTGGATGCCCTCGCCCTGGTGTTCGCCCTGCTCGTGCTCGGGGTCGGCGCCCTGATCATGGCCTACTGCCCGCGCTACCTGGGGCGCCGCGAGCGGCACACCGGCACGTATCTGCTGCTGACGCTCTTCGCGACCGCGATGCTCGGGCTGGTCCTCGCCAACGACCTGCTGATCCTGTTCGCCTTCTGGGAACTGACCTCGGTGCTGTCCTTCACGCTGATCGGGCAGACCGGTGCGAGCGCCGGTACGCCGGCGGTACGGGCGCTGCTGGTCACCTCGGGCGGCGGCCTGGCGCTGCTGGCCGGGGTCGTGGTGCTCGCCCTCGACCTCGGCACCAGCGACCTCGCCCGGATCCTCGCCGAGCCCGAGCGCCTGGTCGGCGGGCCCGCCTGGGCGGTCGGCGCGCTGGTGCTGGTCGCGGCCTTCACCAAGTCGGCGCAGGCGCCGTTCCACTTCTGGCTGCCCGGGGCGATGGTCGCGATCACCCCGGTCAGCGCCTACCTGCACGCGGCCACCATGGTCAAGGCCGGCATCTACCTGCTGATGCGGTTCTCCGCGCTGTTCGGGGGCCGACCGGCGTGGGACCTGACGCTGCTCGCCGTCGGCCTGTCGACCGCCGTGCTCGGCGCCTTCCTGGCGTTGCGCCAGTACGATCTCAAGGCGCTGCTCGCGTACTCCACGGTCAGCCAGCTCGGGCTGATCGTCGGGGTCGTCGGGGTCGGCACCCCCGCCTCGGACGCCGCCGCGATCCTCTACACCGTCGCCCACGCCCTGTTCAAGGCGACGCTGTTCATGCTGGTCGGCATCATCGACCACGAGGCGGGCAGCCGGGACGTCCGAAAGTTGTCCGGGCTGCCCCGGGTCATGCCGGCGACGGCGCTGTTCACCGTCCTCGCCGCCGCCACCATGGCCGGCCTGCCGCCGACGATCGGCTTCGTCGGCAAGGAGGCGATCTTCGAGGCCCTGGCCGAGGCGCACCACGTGCCGTGGTCCGGCCCGGCGGCGGCCGGGGTGGGCGTGCTGGCCTCGGTGCTGACGTTCATGTACGCGGCCCGGGTGGTGAACGCCGTCCTCACCGGCCCGCTGCGCCAGCCGGGGCTGCGCGGGCCACGGCGCTCCTTCGTGGCCCCGGCCGGGGTGGCCGCGGTGCTGGCCACCGCGTTGGGACCGTCCGTCACCCTGCTCAGCTCGCTCGTCCAGCGGGCCGCCAACGACGCCCGGCCCCAGGGGGAGCCGCCCTACCTGGCATTCTGGCACGGCTTCACGGTGGCCCTCGGGCTCTCCGCGCTCACCATCGGGGTCGGGGCGCTGCTGTTCGCCTTTCGTGCCCGGGCCGACCGCCTGCTGTGCCGGATCCCCACCACGGCATCCCTCGCCGACCGGTTCGAGTCCGGCCGCGCCCGCCTGCTGCACCTCGGTGCCCTGGTCGCCCGGCCGGCCCGGGCCGCCGGCCCGGCGGCGTTCCTGCTCCGGCCGGTGCTCGCCGTGCCGCTGCTGGCCGTGGTGGCCGCGGCCCAACTAGGTCCGCTGCCGCCGCTGGTGGGCGACCCGACCCGGCCCGGCGACGCGGTGCTGCTGGTCCTGCTCGTGGCGGCCCTGGCCGGGGTGGTCACGGTGCGCTCGGCGCTGGCCGCGGTCAGCCTCACCGGCGTGGTGGGACTCCTGCTGTCGGTGTGGTTCGTGACCGCCGGAGCGCCCGACGTCGCGCTGACCCTGATGCTGGTCGAGGTGCTCACCACGATCGTGGTGATGTTGGTCCTGCGGCGCCGCCCGTCTCGGCTGGCCCCGCGCGGCTCGCCGCGTGCCCTGCTGGCCGGCGTGGCGCTGGCCGGTGCGACCGGACTGGCGGCGGCGGCCGGGACGGCGGCGCTGACCGGCCGTCGTGACCTGTCCGATCCCGGCCGGTTCCTGCTGGCCGAGGCGGCGCCGGCCACCGGTGGCAGCAACGTGGTCAACACCATCCTGGTGGAGTTCCGGGCGCTGGACACCCTCGGCGAGTCGGTCGTCCTGGCGGTGGTGGCGCTGGGGCTGATCGCGCTCTCCGAGGTGGGGCGCGACGTCCGGACCCAGCCAGCCGGGACTGCCGCCACCGACCCGGTGCTCGTGTTCGCCCACCGGATGCTCGCCCCGGTGATGCTGGTGGCGTCGTGCTTCCTGTTCGTCCGGGGACACGAGGAGATCGGCGGGGGGTTCATCGGCGCGCTGCTGGCCGGAACCGCCGTCGGGCTGGCGCACCTCGCGTACGCCGGCGCGCCGGCGCCGCTGCTCGGCCGGCTGCACCCCCGGCCGTTGCTGGTGGCCGGGCTGCTGCTCTGCGTCGGTGTGGGGCTGGCCGCGCTGCCGTGGGGGCGGCCGTTTCTCACTCTCGGCAAGGTCGGCCTGCCCGGTGGGCTCGCCCTGCCGTTCTCCACCGGCCTGCTGTTCGACCTCGGCGTCTACCTGATCGTCCTCGGACTGATCGTGGCGGCGGTCCGCCGGCTCGACGAGCGGCCCCGACCGGCCGTGACGGGGCGACGGCGGTGACCGCCGCCGTCGCCGTCGGCGTGCTGGTGGCCACCGCGGTGCACCTGCTGCTCCAGCGCGGCCAACTCCGGGTGATCCTCGGGTTCGTCCTGCTCGGGCACGCGGTCAACGTGCTGCTGCTCTCCGCCGGCGGGCTGCGCCGTCGCACGCCGGCCTTCGACGGCGTCGGGGAGGAGGTGGTCGATCCGCTGCCGCAGGCGTTCGCGCTCACCGCCATCGTGATCAGTTTCGGCATCACGCTCTACCTGCTGGGGCTGCTGCGGGCGGACGGACCGGCCGGTGACGACGGCGAGCCGGCCGGCGAGGATGAGTCCGCCGACGACCGTTCGGCCGGCGAACCGGCCGGAGACGGGGACGGACGGTGAGCCGCCTACTGGTCCTGCCGCTGGCAGGGCCGCTGCTCGTCGCCGGGCTGCTGGTAGCCGCGCCCCGGCGACGGACGGCACACCGGATGGCCGGTCTCGCCACCACCGCCGGCGTACTCGCCCTGGCCGTGGTGCTGCTGGCGACCACACGGGACGGGACGGTGCTGGCCGAGCGGGTCGGTGGCTGGCACCCGCTGGTGGCGATCGGCTTCGCGGCCGACGCGTTCGGCGCGCTGATGGTGACCGTCTGCGCGGTGGCGGTGCTGGCCTGCCTCACCACGGCCGCAACCGACGGCACGGACGGCGACCCGCTGTTCGTGCCGCTTGTCCTCGTGCTGTCGGCCGGGGCCTACGGGGCGTTCCTCACCGCCGACCTGTTCAACCTGTTCGTGCTGGTGGAGGTCATGCTGGTGCCGTCCTACGTGCTCATCGCGCTGGGCGCCGGCGCCGCCCGGCTCGGCGCCGCCCGCGTGTACGTGGCGGTGAACCTGCTCGCCTCCACGATCCTGCTGGCCGGGGTCGGCCTGGTGTACGGGGCCACCGGCACGGTGCGGTTCGGTGCGCTGGCCGCCGCCGCGCGAACCTCGCCCACCGTGGCTGTCGCGGCCGGCGTCGTGCTGCTGGCGCTGGCGGTCAAGAGCGCTGTGGTGCCCTGGCACGACTGGCTGCCCCGGACCTACCCCGAGGCCGCGCCCGTGGTGCTCGCCCTCTTCTCCGGGCTGCTCACCAAGGTCGGCCTGTACGCCCTGATCCGCGTCTTCGCCGTGGTGTTCGACGGCGACCCGGCGTACCACTGGGTGATCGCTGCCGCCGCGCTGCTCAGCATGGTGGTGGGGGTGCTCGGCGCGCTCGGTGAGAACACGATGCGCCGGGTGCTCGCCTTCCACATGGTCAGCCAGATCGGGTACGTCCTGCTGGGCCTGGCGCTGTTCACGGCCGCGAGCCTCGCCGCCGCGATCTTCTACCTGGTGCAGTACATCCTGGTGAAGACGGCGTTGTTCCTCTGCGCCGCGGCCGTGCACGCGGGGCACCGGACCGACCGCCTCGACCGCCTCGGCGGCCTGGCCGGCGCCCACCCGCTGCTGGCGCTGGCTTTCGCCGCCGCCGCGCTGTCGCTGGCCGGGCTGCCGCCGTTCTCGGGGTTCGTGGCGAAGTTCCTCCTGTTGCGGGCCGCCGGGGGCGGCGGGCACTGGGTGGCGTTCGCGGTGGCCGTCGGGGTCAGTCTGCTCACGCTGGCCTCCATGCTCAAGATCTGGAGCGCGGTGTTCTGGGGCGAGCCGCCCGGTCCGGCCGCCGCGTCGCGGCTGCCGGCCGGGGTGGCCCTGCCGGCGTTCGGTCTGGCGGTCCTGTCGTTGCTGCTCGGCCCGGTGGCGCAACCCCTGCTCGGGTTGGCCGACACGGCGGCGGCCGGTCTGCTCGACCCCGGCGCGTACCTGCGGGCGGTGACCGGCCGGTGAGCGCGGACCTCGGGCGGCGGGCGGTGGTGCGGGCCGGCCGGATCCTGCGCTTCCTCGGCTGGTTCGCCGCCCGCCTGGTGGTCGCCAACCTGGAGGTGGCCCGGGAGGTCCTGACCCCGCGGTGCGGGTTGTGCCCGGCGATCGTGCGGGTGCCGCTGCCCGGTGCGAGCCGGACCGAGGTGGTGCTGACCGCGCTCTGCGTCGGGCTGACCCCGGGCACCCTCGCGGTGACGGTCCGAGCCAGCCCGCCGGTGCTGTTCGTGCACGGCATGTACGCCGACGATCCGGACGTCTTCCGCCGGCGGATCGTCGAACTCGAAGAGAGGTTGCTGCTGGCCGTCCGTCCCGTCGGTCGGCAGCCCGCCGGATCCGTACCCACGGCCGGCGACCCGGATGGAAGGTGAGGCTGTGATTTTGCTCGACGTGGTGCTCGTCGTGCTGGCGGTGTCGATGCTGCCGGTGATCTGGCGGCTGGTTGTCGGCCCGACGGACGCGGACCGGGCGGCGGCCCTCGACCTGGGCTTGTTCGTGTTCCTGGCCGCGGTGGCCGTGCTGGCCGCCCGGTTGGAGTTCCCGGCCCTGCTGGATCTGGTGCTGACCGGCACCCTGGTCGCCTTCCTGGCCACGGTCGCCCTGGCCCGCCTCGTGCACCGGCGGTCCCGCTGATGCGTACCGTGCTGGCGGCCATCCCGCTGCTCGTCGGCGCCGGGCTGATCGCGGTCAGTTCGCTGGGCCTGCTCCGGCTGCCCGACGTCTACAACCGGATGAACGCGGTGGCCAAGGCGGCGAGCCTGGGCGTGGTGTGCGTGCTGCTGGGGGTGCTGGTGCTGCTGTTCGACCCGCGCAGCGCGGGGGTGGTCACCGTGGCGGTCGCGCTGCAACTGCTCAGCGCGCCGGTGGGGGGCTACGCGCTGGCCGTGGCGGCCTACCGGGCGGGCAGCCCGCTGGCCGCGGTGACCCGGTACGACGACCTCGCCGACGCCGACGCCGACGCCGACGCCGACGCCGACGCCGACGCCGCCACGCCCGAGGTCGAGCCGCGGGCCGGCCGGCGCGAGCGTCCGCCCTGCGGTGACGGGCTCGACGGGCCGGCGGGTGGGTGAGGCGGTTTCCGCTCCCGGGGTGAGGGCCCGCCCGGCGGCGACGTGGCCGGCGGGTGAGGCGGTTCCCGCTCCGTCGCGGCCGGCGGTAGACTGCGGGCATGTCCGTGGCCGGTCTGCTTCTTACCGAGCCGTGCTGACGCGCTGACCGCGACAGCACGGCCGCCCCTCCTGCGCGAGGGGCTTTTTTGTGCCTGCCGGACGAGACCGACCCGCATCCCGCGGTACGACGAACAGCGGATCGAGGAGAGACGCCATGAGTGAGGCAGCCGCACCGGCCAGTGACATGCCACCGTTCCGGTACACGGCCGCCCTGGCCGACGAGATCGAGCGCCGGTGGCAGGACGTCTGGGCGCGCGAGGGCACCTTCCACGCCCCGAACCCGACCGGGCCGCTGGCCGACCCCGATCATCCCCGGGCTGACGCGGAGAAGCTGTACGTGCTGGACATGTTCCCCTACCCGTCGGGCGCCGGCCTGCACGTCGGCCACCCCCTGGGCTACATCGGCACCGACTGCTTCGCCCGCTACCAGCGGATGGCCGGGCGCAACGTGCTGCACGCGATGGGCTTCGACGCGTTCGGGCTGCCCGCCGAGCAGTACGCGGTGCAGACGGGCACCCACCCCAGGACCACGACCGAGCAGAACATCGAGCGCTACAAGGCGCAGCTGCGCCGGCTGGGCCTGGCCCACGACGAGCGCCGTTCGGTGGCCACCATCGACACCGACTTCTACCGCTGGACCCAGTGGATCTTCCTGCAGGTCTTCAACTCCTGGTACGACACGGAGGCGGAGAAGGCCCGCCCGGTCGCCGAGCTGATCGCCGAGTTCGAGGCCGGCGTCCGGTCCACCCCGGACGACCGCCCGTGGGCCGAGCTGACGGTGGCCGAGCGGCGGGCGATCGTCGACGACCACCGGCTGGCGTACGTCTCGCAGGCGCCGGTCAACTGGTGCCCGGGGCTGGGTACCGTGCTGGCCAACGAGGAGGTCACCGCCGACGGCCGCTCCGAGCGGGGCAACTTTCCGGTCTTCAAGCGCAGCCTGAAGCAGTGGATGATGCGGATCACCGCGTATGGTGACCGGCTGTTGGACGACCTGGACACGCTGGACTGGCCCGAGCCGATCAAGCTGATGCAGCGCAACTGGATCGGCCGGTCCATCGGCGCGCACATCGACTTCGCCACCGAGCGGGGTCCGGTGCGGGTGTTCACGACCCGGCCGGACACCATCTTCGGCGCTACCTACCTGGTGCTGGCTCCCGAGCACGAGCTGGTCGACGCGCTGGTCCCGGCTGCCTGGCCGGAGGGGACCCGGGATGCCTGGACCGGGGGGCACGCCAGCCCACGGGCGGCGGTCGAGGCGTACCGGAAGGCTGCGGGGGCCAAGACCGACGTGGAGCGGCAGGCCGACACCAAGGAGAAGACCGGCGTCTTCGTCGGCGACTACGCCGTCCACCCGGTCACCGGCGGGCAGATCCCGATCTTCGTCGCCGACTACGTGCTGGCCGGCTACGGCACCGGCGCGATCATGGCGGTGCCGGCCGAGGACGAGCGCGACCACGCCTTCGCCGAGATCTTCGAGCTGCCGATCGTTCGTACGGTGCAGCCGCCGGAGGACTTCGACGGCAAGGCGTACACCGGGACCGGGCCGATGATCAACAGTGCCGCGCCCGAACGCGGCCTGGACCTGAACGGCCTGGGGGTCGCCGACGCCAAGGCCCGGATCATCGCGTGGCTGGAGACCAACGGCCACGGCGAGGGGGCGGTCACCTTCCGCCTGCGCGACTGGCTGTTCTCCCGGCAGCGCTACTGGGGCGAGCCGTTCCCGATCGTCTACGACGAGACCGGCGCCGCGATCGCGCTGCCCGAGTCGATGTTGCCGGTCGAGCTGCCCGAGGTGGACGACTTCTCGCCGAAGACGTTCGACGCCGACGACGCCGACAGCAACCCGGAGACCCCGCTGTCGCGCCGCCGCGACTGGGTCGAGGTGGAGCTGGACCTGGGTGACGGTCCGAAGCGGTACACCCGGGAGACCAACGTGATGCCGCAGTGGGCCGGCTCCTGCTGGTACGAGCTGCGCTACCTGGACCCGACCAACGGCGAGCGCTTCGTCGACGCGGAGAACGAGCGGTACTGGATGGGCCCGCGCGGCGAGGGCGACTGTGGGGGAACCGACCTGTACGTCGGCGGCGCCGAGCACGCCGTGCTGCACCTGCTGTACGCCCGCTTCTGGCACAAGGTGCTGTACGACCTGGGCCACGTCTCGTCGTTCGAGCCGTTCCGCAAGCTGTTCAACCAGGGCATGATCCAGGCGTTCGCGTACACCGACGCCCGGGGCGCGTACGTGCCCGCCGAGGAGGTCACCGAACGCGACGGCGGCTTCTACCTGGGCGACACGGCGGTCAACCGCGAGTACGGCAAGATGGGCAAGTCGCTGAAGAACGTCGTCACCCCCGACGAGATGTGCGCGACGTACGGCGCGGACACCTTCCGGGTCTACGAGATGTCGATGGGCCCGCTGGAGGTCTCCCGCCCCTGGGACACCCGCGCGGTGGTCGGGTCGTACCGGTTCCTGCAACGGGTCTGGCGGGCGATCGTCGACGAGCGGACCGGCGCGGCGCGGGTCACCGACGCGCCCGCTGACGAGGCGACCCGCCGGCTGCTGCACAGGGTGGTCCACGGGGTCCGGGGCGACATGGAGGGAATCCGGTTCAACACCGCCATCGCCAAGCTGATCGAGCTGACCAACGCGGTGACCCGGCTGCCAGAGACCCCGCGCGAGGTGGCCGAGCCGCTGGTGCTGATGCTGGCGCCGTTCGCTCCGCACGTCGCCGAGGAGCTGTGGCGGCGGCTGGGGCACGACACCTCCCTGGCGTACGCGGACTTCCCGACCGCCGACCCCGCCCTGCTGGTCGCGGAGACGGTGACCTATCCGGTGCAGATCAACGGCAAGGTGCGGGGCAGGGTCGAGGTTCCCGCCGACGCGGCCGAGGACGACGTACGGGCGGCGGCGCTGGAGGCGGTCGCCGGTGCGCTGGCCGGCAAGGAGCCCCGCAAGGTCATCGTGGTCAGGGGCAGGATGGTCTCCGTCGTCGCCTGACCCGCGCCGAGGCAGGCAGGGGCCCTCTGCCACGTCTTCCGCCGGAGAGGGCCCCTGCCGGCCCCCGGCGGTACGCGGTCCCGCTGCTGGTCGGCCTCCCGGTCGTCGGCCTGCTGCGGCGCACGATGTCGGCGGGCCCGCAGCCTCAGCTCGGCCCGAGCCGGCGCTGTCGCTCGGCGCGCCACCAGCGGTGCGCCAGCGCGACGCTGGCGAGCAGGCCGAGCGCGGCGGGGGCGGCGGCGAACCAGTTGACGTCGCCCGGCGAGGTGACTGCCGCGCCGACGGCGGCGTAGCCGAACGCGGTGGGCGCGGAAGCGATCACACTGCCGGCGAGGAACGGCACCACCCGCGCGCCGGTGGTGCCGTAGCCGTAGCTGACCAGCCCGTACCCGGCGATCGGCAGCAGCCGTACGGTGATCACCCCGAGTACGCTCTGCCGGGCGAACCAGCCGTCCAGGCGGGCCAGCCGGCCGCGGGCTCGTTCCGCGACGAACTCCCGGCCCAGCGCCCGGCCGACGGCGAAGCCCAGCGCCGCTGCGAGCAGCGCCGCGCCGAGGGCGTACGCGGCCCCTTCCAGGGCGCCGAAGATCGCGCCCGAGGCGAGCGTGACGAAGGTCCGGGGGATCAGCGCGACCAGCAGCAGGGCGCCGGCCAGCACCGCCACGGCCGGGGCGTATCCGCCGAGGTGGTCGGCGAGGTGCGGCAGCGCCCCGGGGTCGGGTCGGGGCACCACCAGCAGCAGCACCCCGAACCCGGCGAGCAGGAGCAACAGCAGGGCGAACCGGCGGGCCGGCGGCTGCCGGAGCAGCCCTCGGACGGCGAGGACGATTTCCGGGCGGCCACCGCCGGGGGTCATGCCGGGGCGGCCACCGCCGGGGGTCATGCCCGGGCGGCGGCGGCCACCGCGGCGCGGCGCTCGGAGCGGAGCCGGTCGGCCCAGGTGTCGTCCAGCGGCGGAAGCTGGTGCGTGCCGGTGGCCCAGCGCAACAGCAGGTCGGCCAGGGCCGGGTTGCGGGCCAGCGCCGGCCCGTGCGAGTAGGTGCCGAGCAGCTTGCCCCGCCAGGCTCCCTCGGTGGCGCCGTCGTTGCCGACCCCGGCGGTCACCCGCGCCAGCGGTGAGACGCCCTGGCCGAGGTGGGTCCGCCCGCCGTGGTTCTCGAATCCGGACAGCGCCGGGACACCGAGCCGTGGGTCGATCTCACCGGCCAGCTCGCCGACCGCGCGGGTGGGGCCCCGGTCGGAGGAGAGGTCCAGCAGTTCGAGCCCGGCGCACCGGGTGCCCTTGGCGAAGAAGGAGGTGCCGAGGAGCTGGTAGCCGGCGCAGACGCCGAACACCACCGAGCCCTGGGCGACCGCCCGGTGCAGGCCGCCGTCGGCGAGCAGCCGCTGCGCGCCGAGCGCCTGCGGGCCGTCCTCGCCGCCGCCGATGAGGTAGATGTCGGCCGTGGCGGGCAGCCGCTGGTCGGAGCGGACCTCCAGCACCTCGACCGGCATGCCGCGCAGCTGTGCCCGGCGGGCCAGGATCAGCATGTTGCCGCGGTCGCCGTAGGTGGAGAGCAGGTCGGGGTAGACCCAGACGATACGCAGGCTCTCAGTTGACACGGTCCAACTCCGCTCGGATGTCCTGGAAGGCGGTGTAATTGGCAATGACCTCCAGCCGGCCCGGCGGGGCCGTGCGGACCGCCTCGTCGAACGTACGCACGTGCTGGAACGGCACGCCGTTGACCTCGAGCCGCACCGCCAGGTCGTACGCCCGGTCGCCGGTGATCAACACCTGACGTCCCCGCAGCGGGGCGAAGTCGACGTCGAACAGCCAGGAGGTGTCCAGGCCGTCGGGGTCGCGGGCGTTGATGGACAGCAGGGTCGGGGCCTCGTCGGCCATGTCGAAGGCCTCCAGCCAGCTGGCCGGGTTCTTCGCCAGCAGCAGCCGGATGTTGCGCCCGTCCCGGTTGACCTGGGCGTAGCGGCCGGCGACCGAGGTGACCGTGCCGAGTCGGGAGACGGCGTCGACGGGGCGTACGCCGAACTCGGCGGCGACGGCCAGGGCGGTGGCCGCGTTGCCGATGTTGACCTTGCCGGGGAGCTGGAGGGTGATCTTGTGCCAGGCGCCGGTGGAGTCGAGGACCCCGTCGTCCTCCACCGTCCAGTTCGGCTCCGGGCGGCGCAGCGGGCAGCCGGTGCACCACCACTGCTCGCCGGAGCGCTGGATGGTGGCGCCGCACTCCGGGCAGACCCAGGAGTCGTCGTGCCAGCGTTGGCCGGCGCTGAACCAGGTGACGTGCGGGGCGTTGATCCCGCGCGCCGGGTCGGCCGGCGGGGTGGCCGCCCAGACCACCATCGGGTCGTCGGCGTTGGCCACCACCCGGACCTCGGCGTGCCGCACCAGCGCGGCCCGCCAGAGCTGGGCCATCATGGCCACCTCCTTGGCCCGGTCCAGCTGGTCCCGGGAGAGGTTCAGCAGCGCCACCACGTGCGGTTCGGTGGCCTCCAACACCTGGGCGAGGTAGTGCTCGTCGACCTCCAGCACCGCGTACGGGGTGCTGCCCGCCTTGGCCAGCGCGGAGGTGTGGCCGGTCGGCATGTTCGCGCCGAAGGAGTTGGTGGCGACCCGGCCGAGCACGCCGACCGCCGCGGCGGCGAGCCGGGTGGTGGTGGTCTTGCCGTTGGTGCCGGACACCAGCGCGATGGCGCGGCCGGCCGAGAGGTGGGCCAGCAGGTCCGGGTCGATCTTCAGGCCGATCCAGCCACCGATCACCGATCCGTCGCCGCGGCCGGCGGCCCGCGACAGCGCCGCGGCGGTCCGCGACACGGAGCTGGCCACCTTGGCCCGCAGGGGCATCTTCGCGTCCGTCACGGCAGCGAGGTTACCGGACAGCCGCGTCCCCCAGATCGCCGCCGACGGCGAACCGTTCGGCCGGGGCCGCGCCGGGCGTCCGGTCGCCCGTGCTCGGCCGGACGGAGTCGATCATTGTCGGGAAGCGGACGCTGCCGCGGGGCGCTCCGGCCCTCCACTCCGCTCCACCCCCTCTGACGTGGGCTTTTGCGTCGGTCAGTGGCGCGCCACGCGGGCGATTCTGGTTGCAGGTGGAGGGAAGTGGAGTAGAGTGGGGCGCGATGGTGAGGCCGGGAGGGCCCACCGGCCCGGGGGGTCAGCGGCGACGCGAACGCCGCTAAAGGGCGAGGGGGTAGGGCCGTGTTTCTCGGCACCCACACTCCGCGCCTGGACGACAAAGGCCGGTTGATCCTTCCGGCGAAGTTCCGGGACGAGCTGGCGGGGGGTGTCGTGATAACCAAAGGGCAGGATCGCTGCCTCTACGTCTTCCCCACGCCCGAGTTCCAGCGCATCGCCGACCAGTTGCGCGCGCAGCCGATGACGAACAAGGCGGCCCGGGCCTACAGCCGGGTCTTCTTCGCCAGCGCCCACGACGAGGTCCCCGACAAGCAGGGGCGGGTCACCATCCCGGCGCACCTGCGGTCATACGCCGCGCTCGACCGGGATCTGGTGGTGATCGGGGCGAGCACCCGGGTGGAGATCTGGGACAAGGCGGCCTGGGAGACCTACCTCGCCGAGAGCGAAGACGACTTCGCCGACATCGAGGAGGGGGTGCTGCCCGGCGGCCTGTAGGGCGAGACGACGCCCGACGTACTGCGAGATCTCCAGCCGCTTTCGAGTTCCTGGCACCCCTTCCCCGGTGCCAGGCGCACGATCTCTTCCCGGGGCCGCGGCCCGGGGCGGGGCGGGAGCGGATGGGGATCTGGCGGTACGGCGGCACGGCGTCGTCCGACGAACAGGACGCGGATCAGGTACGGACGTTTCAACCAGTGGGGGTCGACATGGGGGAGCTACGCGGCACGCACGTGCCGGTGCTGCTCGAGCGGTGTCTCGAGTTGCTGGCCCCCGCGCTGGACCGGGGCGACCGGACGGTCCACGTCGACGCGACGCTGGGGTTGGCGGGGCACGCCGAGGCGGTGCTGGAACGGCATCCGCGGACGGTGTTGATCGGCCTCGACAGGGACACCGAGGCCCTCGCGCACGCGCGGGTGCGGCTGGCCCGCTTCGCCGACCGGGTCCACCTGGAGCACGCCGTCTACGACGAGCTGCCCGAGGTGCTCACCCGGCTGGGCTACCCGGGCGTCGACGGGGTGCTGTTCGATCTCGGGGTCTCCTCGTTGCAGTTGGACGCGCCCGACCGCGGTTTCGCGTACGCCCAGGACGCGCCGCTGGACATGCGGATGGACCAGACCCGGGGGGTGACCGCCGAGGAGGTGGTCAACAGCTACTCCCACGGCGAACTGGCCCGGGTGCTGAAGGTCTACGGCGAGGAGAAGTTCGCCGGGCGGATCGCCTCGGCGATCGTCCGCGAGCGGGAGCGGTCCCCGATCACCTCCTCGGCGCGACTGGCCGAGCTGGTCAGGGAGAGCATTCCGGCACCAGCCCGACGAACCGGGGGACACCCGGCCAAGAGAACGTTTCAGGCTTTACGGATCGAGGTAAACAGGGAGCTGGCCGCGCTGGAAGCAGCGCTGCCGGCCGCCCTCGACAAGCTCGACGCGGGCGGCCGCATGGTGGTCCTGTCCTACCACTCGCTGGAGGACCGGCTCACCAAGCAGGCGCTCGCCGACCGGGTCCGCAGTAAGGGCCCGGTCGACCTCCCGGTGGAACTTCCCGGGTCGGGCCCGACGTTCCGGCTGCTCAGCCGGGGTGCCGAGCTCGCCGGGGAGACGGAGGTCGCCGCGAACCCGCGCGCCGCCTCGGTGCGGCTGCGGGCAGCGGTGCGACTCGACCCGACCACCGGGGGGTCGGGGCGGACCGACCGCGAACGGTACCGCCGCCGGGTCAGGGCGATGCACCAACCGGGGACGGGGTCGACAACGGGTCCCACAGTGGAGCCGGGGCCGACGCCGGGGGACGGCAGAGGGACGGACGAAGAGGGGGAGGGAACATGAACGTCAACAAGCGCGACGGCCGGGAGGCCGTCGGGCAGCGCGCACCGCGGCCGGGGGGCCGGGCCACGGCGCAGCGCACCACGCGTACCGGTGTGCCGGCGGACCTCGCCGGTCGACGGGGGGACACTCGCGCCGGGGGGGCGCGCGAGTTCCCGACCCAGGGCAGCGCCGCGCTGCGCCCGGTCGAGAAACCGGCCGCGAAGGCCGCTGCCGCTGCCGCTGCCACGGCCACGGCCGCGTCGCCCCGGCTGCGGGTGGCTCCGCCGCCGCCCGTCCGGGTGCCGCAGGCGCCGTTCGCGGCGCTGGTGGTGGTCCTGGTGGTGGGCGGGGTGCTCGGCATCCTCGCCGTCAACACGAAGATCAACGAGAACGCCTTCAAGCTTCAGCAGCTCCAGCAGCAGCAGGCCCGCCTCGACGTGGACCAGCAGCAGCTGGAGAAGCAGATCGAGGAGGCCAAGGCGCCGGGCAACCTCGCCGCCCAGGCCCGCCGGCTCGGGCTGGTCGAGGCAGGCGAGCCGGCGTACATCCGGCTGCCCGACGGGAAGATGATCGGCGTGCCGCAGCCCGCCAACGGCCAGCCGGCGATCACCAGTCAGCAGGGCAACGGGGGATAGGCCGGTGCCACCGAGATCGGATGATCCGCGCCGGGACGCCACGACGGGCTCCCGGCGCGGCTCGTCGCGCGGTGGCGAGCCGGGAGGCGGCGGGATCTCCGACGCGCGGGCCTACACCCCCCGGGGGCGGACCATCCGGGAGAGCGACGAGGCCGGGGCCGAGCGCGCCGGGCAGCGGCGTAACCCACGGGCCAGCCGTTCCGGCGACCCGTTCCGGCCCGCTCTGCAGGTGCTCGACGGAGGTCGGGCCGGCTCCGCCCGCGCCGGGCGTCGCAACGCCACCGCGGCCGGCCGCGGCGGCGTGGTGCGGACCGTCCAGGCCCGGCCGGTCCGCCCCGACGACGACGAGCACCCGCCACCGCCGCGCCGGAGGCCGGGCCGGGCTCCCCGCCGGCC
>NZ_SMKN01000095.1 GCF_004348675.1 Micromonospora sp. KC606
GCGGGGGCCGGTCGGGGTGCGCGGGGTGATCCGATCCACCCGGAAGGTTCGCCAGTCGTCCCGTTCGGGGTCGAAGGCGACCAGATACCAGCGCCGGCCCCAGGTGATCAGCCGGTACGGCTCGACGTCCCGCCGGCCGGTCGTGCCGTCGTGCCGGGCGTAGTCGAAGCGCAGCCGTTCCCGGTCCCGGCAGGCGGCGCTGAGCAGGCTGAGCGTGTCCGCGTCCACAGTCGGGCCGGGCTCGTCGTGCGGCACCCGCACGGTGTACGCGCCGAGCGCGGCGACTCGGCGGCGCAGCCGGGCCGGCAGCACCTGTTCCAGCTTGGCCAGGGCCCGCAGGGATGTCTCCTCGATCCCCGCGACGCTGCCGCCGGCGGCCGTACGCAGCCCGACGGCGACCGCGACCGCCTCCTCGTCGTCGAGAAGCAGCGGGGGCAGGGCCGCGCCGGCACCGAGCCGGTAGCCGCCCACCGCGCCCCGGGTGCCGTGCACCGGGTAGCCCAGGTTCCGCAGCCGGTCGATGTCGTTGCGGACGGTACGGGTGCTGACCCTGAGTCGTTCGGCCAGCTCGGGGCCGGTCCAGTCGCGGGCGGTCTGCAACAGCGACAGGAGGCGCAGCAGTCGCGCGGAGGTCTCCAACATTCCTGCGAGGATGCCAGCAAATAAGGAAGGGAGTCTTCCTAATTGATCTCTAGGCTCATGGCATGGCTGAGCACACCGCGATCGTCCCGTTCCGAATCGACATCCCACAGGCCGACCTGGACGACCTGGCCGACCGGCTGGCCCGGACCCGCTGGACCGAGGAACTGCCCGCCGACCTCGGCGCCACCCCGGCCGGCCCCGTCCCGCCCGGCTGGGAGTACGGCGTACCGCTCGGCTACGTCCAGCGGCTCGCGGAGCGGTGGCGCACCACGTACGACTGGCGGGCGTGGGAGACGAAGCTCAACGCGTACCCGCAGTTCACCACTGAGATCGACGGCCAGAACATCCACTTCCTGCACGTCCGCTCGCCCGAGCCGGAAGCCACGCCGCTGATCCTCACCCACGGCTGGCCGACCAGCCCGGTGGAGTGGCTGAACGTGATCGGGCCGCTGACCGACCCGCGGGCGCACGGCGGTGACCCGGCCGACGCCTTCCACCTGGTGATCCCGTCGCTGCCCGGGTTCGGCTTCTCCGGGCCGACCCGGGAGCGGGGCTGGAACCGGTTCCGGGTGGCCCGGGCCTGGGCGGAGCTGATGCGCCGGCTCGGGTACGACCGCTACGGCGCGGTCGGCAACGACGGCGGCTCGTCCGTCTCGCCGGAGGTCGGCCGGGTCGACCCGGAGCACGTGATCGGAGTGCACGTCACCCAGGTCTTCTCGTTTCCCTCCGGTGACCCGGGCGAGCTCGACCGACTGACCGAGCAGGAGCGGGGCAGCCTCGCTTTCGGCGAGTGGTTCGTGCACAACCGCGGCGGGTACGACAAGCTCCAGTCCACCGAGCCGCAGAACGTCGCGCACGCGCTGGCCGACTCGCCGGTGGGACAGCTCGGCTGGAGCGCCCAACTCCTCGGCGAGTTCCTCGACCCGGACTTCGTGCTGACCAACGTGATGATCTACTGGCTGACCAACACGGCCGCGTCGGCCGCGCGGTTCTACTACGAGGACGCGGCGGCGGTGCATCCCACACAGAAGGTGGGTGGGCGCGGCACGGAACGTCTCGCACCGACCACCGTGCCGCTCGGGCTGGCGAACTTCGCCTGGGACTTCCAGTCGGTCCGCACCCTGGCTGGGCGCGACCACGCCACCATCGTCTCCTGGCACACCTACGACCGGGGCAGCCACTTCGCCACCCAGGACGCCCCCGACCTGCTGGTGGCGGACCTCCGCCAGTTCTTTGCCAAGGTCCGTTGACCCGTTGACCCGCCCGCTCCGCCGCCTTGGGCGGCGCAGATCGCGGCCGACCGGAGGGCGGGCCATGGTTTACGGCATGTGGCGGCGTCCGGAGGCCGGAAAGCCGCGACATGCCGCAAACCGCGGGCGCCCCGGAGCGGCTGCCCAAGCGCGTCAGCCAGGTGGGGCGTCAGCCGAAGCGGCCGGTGATGTAGTCCTCGGTCTTCTTCTGGCTCGGGTTGCTGAAGATCCTCTGGGTGTTGTCGTACTCGATGAGGCGGCCCGGGTCGCCGGTCTTCTCGATGGAGAAGAAGGCGGTCCGGTCCGACACCCGGGCGGCCTGCTGCATGTTGTGGGTGACGATGATGATGGTGAACTTGTCCTTGAGCTGGAACATCAGGTCCTCGATGGCCAGCGTGGAGATCGGGTCCAGCGCCGAGCAGGGCTCGTCCATCAGCACCACCTGCGGCTCGACCGCGATGGTCCGGGCGATGCAGAGCCGCTGCTGCTGGCCGCCGGAGAGACCGGCGCCAGGCTTGCCGAGGCGGTCCTTCACCTCGTCCCAGAGGTTGGCCGAGCGGAGCGCCTTCTCGGCCGCCTCGTCCAGGAGGGACTTCTTCCTCACCCCGTTGAGTCGCAGACCGGCCACCACGTTCTCGTAGATGCTCATGGTGGGGAACGGGTTGGGGCGCTGGAAGACCATGCCGATCATGCGGCGGACGGCGGTCACGTCGACGTCGCGGTCGTAGATGTCCTGGCCGTCGATGGTGAGGCTGCCCTCGACCCGGGCAGCCGGCAACACCTCGTGCATCCGGTTGATCGAGCGGAGGAAGGTCGACTTGCCGCAGCCGGACGGGCCGATCAGGGCGGTGACCGTCTTCGGTTCGACGGTGATGTTGATGTTCTCGATCGCCTTGAAGGCACCGTAGTAGGCGGTGACGTTCGTGGCGTCGATGCGCTTGGCCATGGTGGTGGTACCTCCGGGGTTCATCGGCCGAGCCGGTTACGACGGGCCAGCAACTTCGCCGCGATGGTCAGGACGAGTACGAGGGCGACCAGGGTCAGTGCCGCGGTCCACGCCCGTGCCGGCGCGTACCGCGACGCGTCACCGGCCTGCTGGTAGACGAAGAGGGCCAGCGACGACTGGTTGTTCTCGAAGGGGTTGAAGTTGATCGCCGCGCCGCCGCCGGCGACGAGTAGCACCGGGGCGGTCTCGCCGGCGGCCCGGGCGATGGAGAGCATGACGCCGGTGACGATCCCGGGCAGCGCCGTCGGCAGCACGACCCGCAGGATGGTCTTCCACTTCGGCACGCCGAGGGCGTACGCGCCCTCACGCAGCGGCGCCGGGACGAGGCGCAGCATCTCCTCGGTGGAGCGGACCACGGTGGGGAGCATCAGCACGCTGAGCGCCAGCGCGGCGGCGAAGCCGGAGAAGCCGGGTCGCCCGGTGGAGCTGAAGTACGGCGAGACGACCAGCACCCAGAACGCGAGGACGAACAGACCGGAGACGATGGACGGGATGCCGGTCATGACGTCCACGAAGAACCGGATGGCGAAGGCGAACCGGCCGCGGCCGTACTCCACGATGTAGATCGCGCAGAGGATGCCGATCGGGATGGTGATCAGCGCGGCGATCCCGACCTGGATCAGGGTGCCGATGATGGCGTGGTAGGCGCCACCTTCGGGGTCGCGGGCCCCGATGTTGTTCATCGAGGTGAGGAAGAAGTTGGCGTCGAACCGTCCGAGGCCCTTGCTGAACAGGGTCCAGACCACCGAGGCCAGCGGCAGGACGGCCAGCACGAACGCGGAGTGGATCAACGCGCTCCAGGTGCGGTTGCGCGCCGACCGGCGACCCTCGACCGCGTGCGCGGCGGCGAAGAGCCCGGCCAGGTAGAGCAGCGCGCCGACGACCACGACGAGCACGGGTCCGCCGATGCCGGCGCCGTACACGATCGCGGCGGCGACCAGCAGCGCGCCCAGCGCGATGGCCGGCGGCAGCCACTTCGGCAGTCGCCGGGCCCGCAGCGTCGGCGGTTGGGCCGGCGGGCGGGAACGGTGCGAGGTGAGGGTGGTGGTCATGCGGCCGACTCCGTGAACTCGCGGCGGCGGTAGATGATCGCCCGGGCCGTGATGTTGACGATCAGCGTGATGGCGAACAGGACCAGGCCGGAGGCGATCAGCGCGCCCCGACCCGTCTCGTTGGCCTCGCCGAACGTGTTGGCGATGTTGGCGGCGATGGTGTTACCACCGTTCTCGATCAGGTTGAACGAGATGTTGAAGGTGATGCCGAGGGTCATCGCCAGGGCGATGGTCTCGCCGAGCGCCCGGCCCAGGCCGAGCATCACCGCGGCGATGATGCCGGGCCGGCCGTACGGCAGCACCGCGGTGCGGATCATCTCCCAGCGGGTCGCGCCGAGCGCGAGCGCCGCCTCCTCGTTGGCCGTCGGCGTCTGGAGGAAGACCTCGCGGGACAGCGAGGTGATGATCGGCAGCACCATGATCGCCAGGACCAGCGCGCCGAGCAGGATCGAGGCCCCGTAGGGGCCGTCGCCGCCGAAGAGGGGGATCCAGCCGAAGTACTCGTTGAGCCAGATCGACAGGTTGCCGACCGGGCCGGAGAAGTAGTCCCGACCCCAGAGCCCGAAGACCACACTGGGCACGGCGGCGAGCAGGTCGATCAGGAACCCGAGGCTGGTGCCCAGCCGGCGCGGCGCGTAGTGGGACAGGTAGAGCGCGATGCCCAGCGCCACCGGCACCGCCATCAGCAGCGCCAGGGCGGAGCTGAGCACGGTGCCGAAGGCGAGCGCCCCGATGCCGAACTTCGGCTCCGGATCGTTGGGTGACCAGCCCTCGTAGGTCCAGAAGTTCACCGTGTTGGCGCGTAGCGCCGGCACCGCCTTGGCGATCAGGAAGACCGCGATCGCCGCGATGACGACCAGGACGAAGGATCCGGCGGCGAAAGTGAGGCCGCGGAAGGCGCGCTCGGCGCCGAACCGGCGGGCCGTGGGCAGCGCGCCGCCGCCGCCCAGGCCGGGGCCGCCCGGGGTACCGGTGCTGACTGGTGACTCGGCCACATGCGCCGAGGCACCGGCGGGCCACGGGTGACCTTCGGTCACGCGGGTCCCGCCGGTGCCGGCGTCGGCCGAGCGGTGAGGGGTGTCACCCATCTGCTCGCTCGCTTCGGTTGGTGGTGATCAGATGTCGGTCAGGAGAGGTTCTTGACCACGGCCTCGACCTTGGTGCGGACCGCGTCCGGCAGCGGGGCGTAGCCCAGCTCGGTCAGCTCGGCCTGGCCCTCGGTGCTGGCCGCGTGGCCGAGGAAGCCCTTGATCAGGGGCAGCTTGTCGGCGGCGATGCCCTTGTTGCAGACGATCTCGTAGGTCACCAGGACGATCGGGTAGGCCCCGGCCTCCTTGGTGTTGTAGTCGATCTTCATCTTGAGGTCGTCGCCCTGGCCCTCGACGGTCGCCCCGGCGATGGTCTTGCCGGCGTTCTCGGCGGTCAGCTCGGCGAACTCGCCCGCGCCGTTGCCGACCTTGGCGATGCCCAGGCCGGCGTTTTCGGCGAACGACCACTCCATGTAGCCGATGGTGCCGTCGGCACCCTTGACCCGGCTGGCCACGCCGTCCGATCCCTTGGCGCCGGTGCCGCCCGGGGCCTTCCACTCCTTGGCCTTACCGAAGGTCCAGTCGGCCTCGGCGGTCTTGGCGAGGAAGTCGGTGAAGTTGTCGGTGGTGCCGGACGAGTCCGACCGGTGGACGGTCTGGATGGTGGTGGCCGGCAGCGTGGCGCCCGAGTTGTCGGCCTTGATGGCCGCGTCGTCCCACTTGGTGATCTTGCCAGCGAAGATCTTGGCAAGGGTCGCCGGCTTCAGCTGGAGCCCCTGCACGCCGTTGAGGTTGTAGGCCACGGCAACCGGGCCGATGACCATCGGCAGGTTGACCGCCTGCCCGCCGGTGCAGCGCGCGTCCGCCTTGGGCTGCTGGTCTTCCTTCAGTGCGGAGTCGGAGCCCGCGAAGTCGGCGGTGCCGGCGATGAACGCCTCGATGCCGGCGCCCGAGCCGGACGGCTCGTAGTTGATCGTGCTGCCCGAGCACTTCTGCTGGTAGGCCTTGATCCACTCGGCCATGGCGTTCTTCTGTGCGGAGGAGCCCTGCGCGTTCAGCGTGCCCGTGGCGCAGTCCGCCGCGTTGGCAGAGCCCGACGCCGTGGCGCCGGGCGACTCGTTGTTGTCCGAGCCGCAAGCGCTGAGACCGAGCATCGCGGTAAGAGCGAGGCAGGCGATGGCGCCGTGCCGCTGGAGGTTCACCTGAGGGGTTTCCCTTCACGTCTTTGATCAGGTCACCCGGAGTGGGGCCCGGGGCCGGCACGCTGACCGGCTGACACGAAAGTTAGGCAAGGCAGGTGGACGGTTCGCCGGTCACAAGTAAACGGAAAATGAACAAGCCTGATCCTCGGATTGGCCACTGTCTGAGGGTGGGTTGTCTTTTGGGTGAACTGCCAGCCGCCTATGCTGACATGTCCGACTTACCCGGACGGCCGTTATCGTGCCGAGTCCGCGTCGTGATGGTCGCGTGATCGGATTCGTCAGCCCAGGGCGTAGTTCACGTGCCCGCACCAGCGGGCGAAACCGAGCCGCTCGTACAGCGCCACCGCTGCGGCGTTCGACTCGTCGACGTAGAGCATCACCCGGTCCAGCCCTCGCTCGTCCCGCAGGTGACGCAGGCCGGCCGCCGTCAGCGCCTTGCCGAGGCCGCCGCCGTGGGCGGACGGGTCCACCCCCAGCACGTACACCTCGCCGATCCGGGCCGACCCCGGGCGTTCGTGCACCTTCGTCCAGTGGAAGCCGAGCAGCCGGCCGGTGGACTCCTCCACGGCCAGCAGGAAGCCAGCCGGATCGAACCACGGCTCGGCCAGGCGCACCCGCAGGTCGGCCTCGCTCCAGCGGCCCTGCTCCGGATGGTCGGCGAAGGCCCGCGCGTTCAACGCCAGCCATGCCGCGTCGTCCTCGCCAGGGCGGAAGGGACGCAGCGCGACCCCGGCGGGACGTGGCGCCTCGGGCAGGTCGGCGGCCAGCGGCCGGCGCAGCTGCCAGAGCACCCGGGCCCGCTGGAACCCCAGGTCGACGGCGAGCGCGGCAGCCGCCGGGTGGTCGCCGTGCGCCCACGCGCGCAGCGGCCCCGTCGCCGCCGCCAGGACACCCCGGGCCAGCGCCCGGCCGGTGCCCCGGCGCCGGTGCGCCGGGTGCACCACCAGCTCCACCCCGATCCCGGTCGCCGGATCCGTGGTGTCCAGGTGGGCGTACCCGGTCAGGGTGCCGTCGGCGGCGCGGGCGGTGAGGTGCACGGCGGCGGCCCGGTGGTCGCGCAGCCGCAGCAGGGTGTGCTCGTCGAACGGGTCCGCGCCGTCGGCGTCGCCCGCAGGCCGGGCCAGCGCCAGGATTTCGGTCACCTCGGCCGGGTCGAGGCGGTCGAGTGGGGCGACCCGGTCGGTCGTCGGATCCGCGATGCTCACCTCGTCACCGTAGTCCGCCACGCGGCCTCCGGTCAGGGCCTGCCGTCGTGTGGGAGCGCGTCCAGCTGGAACCGGCTGGTCAGTTCCGGCAACATGTGGCGCAGCGCGTCGACGGTGCCCTGCCGATCGCCGCCGGCGTCGTGCAGCAGCACGATGGAGCCGGGCATCGCGTCCCGGACGACCGTCGTGGCGATCCGCAGGGCGCCGGGCGTCTGCCAGTCCGCCGTGTCGACGCTCCAGTGCAGCGGCGTCATCCCGAGTTCCTCGGCCACCGAGACCACCGGCTTCGTCCAGGCGCCGCCGGGCTGGCGGTACCAGGCGATGTGGGCGTCGGGCGCGGCCGCCCGGATCGCCCCGCTCGTGCGCAGCAGGTCGGCGCGGATGACGTCCCGGGAGCGCCGGCCGAGCTGTACGTCGTGCTGCCAGGAGTGGTTGCACAGGGTGTGCCCGTCGGCCACGATCGCCCGGATCAGGTGCGGATGGTTCTGCGCGTTCTCGCCGACGACGCAGAAGGTCGCCCGGACACCGAACTCCCGCAGCACGTCGAGCACCTGCGGGGTGTAGTACGGGTTCGGTCCGTCGTCGAAGGTGAGTGCCACCTGGGCCGAGCCGGTGCTCACCCGGCTGCCGAACGGGCCGCCGCCGACGCCCTCGGCGGCATGGTGGCCGCCACCGTTCGGGTCGGCCTGCGGGTCGCCGCCGGCCGGGCGGTCGCCGGCGGCGCCGGACTCGGCGGGCTGTTCGGCGTACCGGGTGCCGGTGGCCCGGCCCGTGACCTCCGTGCCGGGCGGTGCCCCGTCCGGCAGCAGGCTACGGCCGAGCGCGTACGCCGAGCCGAGCAGCGCGGCGAGCACCAGCACGACGACGCCGGCGGCGCGCCGGCTGGACTGCGTCATCGGGTCGCCGCCGGCCCGTTACCGCGCGACGGCCGCCGCGTCGCCCCCGTGATCAGTACACGCACCGTGGCCCCCTCGCATCACAATTCGGCATCAGGATAGAGCCGGCAAGCGGTGCAAAAGGGGCGTATGGGGATAAGAAGTGCTAAGGGTGGGCCCGTAACCCGTCAGACCGGCAGCGGGGCGTGCTCCGACTCGGGCAGCGAACGCGACGGCGGGACGACGAACTTGTAGCCCACCTGACGGACCGTGCCGATCATCGACTCGTACTCGGAGCCGAGCTTCGCCCGCAACCGCCGGACGTGCACGTCCACCGTCCGGGTGCCGCCGAAGTAGTCGTACCCCCAGACCTCGCGAAGCAGCTGGTCCCGGGTGAAGACGCGGCCAGGGTGCTGGGCGAGGAACTTCAGCAGCTCGAACTCCTTGTAGGTCAGGTCGAGCGGACGGCCCTTCAGTTTCGCCGCGTACGTGTCCGGGTCGATGGTCAGCTCGCCGGCCCGGATGGAGCCGCCGGCGCCGGCGGTCGCGTTGCTCAGCCGGCCGACGGCGAGCCGCAGCCGGGCCTCGACCTCGGCCGGGCCGGCCGAGGCCAGGATCACGTCGTCCACGCCCCAGTCTGCGTTCAGCGCGATCAGGCCGGCCTCGGTGACCACGGCCACCAGCGGCACCCCGAGGCCGGTGGCGTGCAGCATCCGGCAGGTGGCCCGGGCCTCGCTCAGCTCGGAGCGGGCGTCGACCAGCACCGCGTCCGGGCTCGGCCCGGCGACCAGGGTGCGGACGTCGCGGGGAGCGGTGCGGACCGAGTGCGGGAGCAGGTCCAGCGCCGGCAACACTGCCGATGGTTCACCTGCGCGCGCGGTCACCAGCAACAGGATCTCCACACGATCACCTCCGTCCGGCGGCGACGAAGCCGCGCGACCAGCGGACCCCCGACGGGCGGTGCGCTGCGAACTTGTGTGGTCCCGGCGTCTCTGACGGGCGGATTACGCGTTGAGCGTAACCGATCGCCCAGGCACGGCTCCGGTCGAGCTTTCCTCATTGCCCGATCTGCCCATGATCGCGCCGAAGGTTTTAACCTTGCCGAAACCGTGACCTCCGCCGGAGCGCCCGGGTCTGGCACGATCGGGGCGTGTTTCCCTCGACCTCGCCCGACGCCGGCCGTGACCGGTGGGTTGACGACGCGCCTCCCGGACCGGCCGGCTCCCCGCCCGGCCGCCCGCCCGCTCCGCGCACCGGTCCGGCCGAGGACGAGGGCGGTGGCCGACGGGAGCGGGGGCCACGGCGCTTCCGCAAGGGTGGCGCGCCCCGCCGCCCGGCCGACGAGGCTCCGGAGGAGGAAGAGGAGCCGGTCGAGCCGGTCGAGGTGCGCAAACCGCTCTCCCTGACCATCGCGGGCTTCGCCGCGCTGCTCGGCGTCGGCCTGGTGCTCGGCGCGCAGACCGCCGGGCCGGGGCACCGGCTGCCGTTCGCGGTCATCGTCCTCGGCGTGCAGCTGCTCTTCATCCTCGCCTGGACGATGGCCATGCGCCCACCCGCGCTGCTGCTGGTCGCGCTCATCAGCGCCGCCGTCGCCGCGGCGGCGGACGCCGCCGCGGTGCAGTCCGACATCGCCGGCCTGGCCCCGCTGGGTTACGTCGCGGCCGGCGGCTTCCTCCTCGGCGTGCTCGGTCAACTCTTCCGGCGGGTCGACCGGGTACGGGTCACCGACTCGCTCGGCACCACCCTGCTGATCGTGGTCGGGGTGGTCGCGTTCGCCACGCTGATCACCCTCAGCCGCATCCCGGCCGGCACCCAGGCGATCACCGTCTGCCTCACCGCCAGCGGCGTCGCGCTCACGGTGGCCCGGCTCACCGACGCGGTGCTGCCCTGGCCACGGCTCGCCCCCCAGGTGCCGCGCGGCGCGGCCGGTGTGGTCGTCGGCGCGATGATCGGCACCATGGCCAGCGCCCTCCTCGGCAGTTACCTGGTCACCCCGTTCACGCCCACCCGGGCGGCGATCATCGGGCTGGTCGCGGCGGTCGCCGCCGTCCTGGCAGACCTCGCCGTCGGATACGCCGAGGCGGGCCGGCTGATGGCCGGCGAGCCGCCGACGATGTGGATCGCCCGGCACATGCAGGGCCCGCTCGGCGGCTTCGCGCTGGCCGCGCCGGCCGCGTACGCCATGTGCGTACTGTTCCTGTGACCCGACGGTTGAGCGTCGACGCGGTCGGGTACCAACGGGGCGCCGCGCGGCGACGTCGAGGACACCGGCGTCGCGCCTGCGCGACGACGACGAGGAGGAGGCGGCGTGGCTGAGGCGTACCCCGGGTACCAGAGGCGTCCCCGGCGGCGCGGCCGCAAGGTGGTCGTCACGCTGGTCGTCCTGCTGCTGCTCCTGGGCGGGCTGCTGGCGGTGGCCGACCGGGTCGCGGCCGGGGTGGCCGAGCGAGCCATCGCCGACCAGGTGGAGCGGGAGCTCGTCAAACAGCAGGCGCGGTCGGCTCCGCCGCAGGTCGACATCGGCGGCTTTCCGTTCCTGACCCAGGTGCTGGGCGGCCGGTACGAGCGGATCTCCATCGCCCTCACCGACGTGCAGGGCGCGGTCGAGGGCAACGCGGTGAACCTGCCCCGGCTCGACGTGGACGCCCGCGGGGTGCGTGCCTCGCTGGACACCCTCCGCTCGGGTCAGGGCGAGGTGGTCGCCGACACCGTGGACGGCACCGGCACGGTCGCCTACGACAGCCTGGCGAAGCTGCTGGACCGACCCGGGCTGAAGCTCGGCGAGCAGAATGGCAAGCTGGTTGTCACCGCCCCGGTGGACATCCTGGGCCAGAAGCTCACCGTCACCGGTACCGCCGACGTGACCGTCGCCGAGGGCAACAGGGTGGCGCTGCGGTTCAACGACCTGAACGCCGAAGGGCTGCCGGCGGTGCCGTTGGCCCGGACGCTGCTCAACAACTACGCCAGGGGCATCTCGGTCGACGTGCCCCTGCCCGAGATGCCGTTCCAGCTCACCGTCCGCAAGGTGGAACCGCGGCCGGAGGGCCTGGCGGTGACCGCCGAAGCCCGGGACGTCCCGATCAACCAGGCCGGCTGAACCGCCACGGCATCCGGGTGGTGGCGGGTCGGACCGGACGGCGTCCCGGATGCTGGTCGGTCCGGTGGCACTCTGCGGGACCGCTGGTAGGCTCCCTGGTCATGGGGACGCTCCTCACCAAACGGCGCGCGGTCGACCTGTGCCGCGTGGCCACCTGCCTGTGTCGCTCCGTCTTCTGACGGCGGGGCTGTCTCCGGCCGCCTAGCGGCCACCGGCACTCAGGGTCTGCGTACCCTTTTCCGGTTTCCCACCCGTACGCCCGGCAGCGGCGCCGTCGCACGAACCCGTGATCCGTTCCGCTATGGGTCCCGCGCGTGGTGCGACAATCACCGATTTCCGTCCCCGCGCTGGCTCACCATCCATCCTTCACCAGGGAGTGATCTGATGAGTCGCGACACCGCACTCGTCTCGGCCGACTGGGCCGAGAAGAACATCGACGCCCCGGGCGTCGTCTTCGTCGAGGTCGACGAGGACACGTCGGCCTATGACACCGGCCACATCGCCGGGGCGATCAAGCTCGACTGGAAGACCGACCTGCAGGACCCGATCCGCCGGGACTTCGTCAACAAGGCCCAGTTCGAGGCGCTCCTGTCGGAGCGGGGCATCGCCAACGACGACGCCGTCATCCTCTACGGCGGCAACAACAACTGGTTCGCCGCGTACGCGTACTGGTACTTCAAGCTCTACGGACACCGCGACGTGAAGCTGCTCGACGGCGGTCGCAAGAAGTGGGAGCTGGACGCCCGCCCGCTGGTGACCGACAAGGTGGAACGCCCGCGCACCCAGTACGTCGCCCAGGAGCCGGACACCTCGATCCGTGCGTTCCGCGACGACGTGGTGGCCGCCATCGGCAGCAAGAACCTGGTCGACGTGCGCAGCCCCGACGAGTACGCCGGCCGGCTGCTCGCCCCTGCCCACCTGCCGCAGGAGCAGGCGCAGCGCGCGGGCCACGTGCCCACCGCTATCAGCGTGCCGTGGTCCAAGGCGGCCAACGAGGACGGCACCTTCAAGTCCGACGACGAGTTGCGCAGGATCTACGCCGAAGCCGGGCTGGACGACAGCAGGGAGACCATCGCGTACTGCCGGATCGGCGAGCGTTCCTCGCACACCTGGTTCGTGCTCCAGGAGCTGCTCGGCCACCGCGACGTGAAGAACTACGACGGATCCTGGACCGAGTACGGTTCGCTGGTCGGCGTGCCGGTCGCGCTCGGCGACGAGCCCGGGGAGGCCTGATCACCATGACTGCTCCTACCGCCGCCGGTTGCGCCGCACCCGACCAGGCCGCCCCGCTGCCGGCAAGCCTGGATCTGGAGAAGGAGACCGTCATCACCGGCGTCGTCCGTTCCGACACGGGCGAGGTCGTGCCGGGCGCGTACGTCCGGCTGCTCGACTCGACCGGTGAGTTCACCGCGGAGGTGGTCACCTCCCCGGCCGGCCAGTTCCGCTTCTTCGCGGCCCCGGGTGCCTGGACGCTGCGGGCGCTGTCCCGGCACGGCAACGGTGACACCGCGGTGACCGCCGCGCGCGGCATCAACGAGGTCGTCGTCACGGTCGCTGCCTGACCACGCTCTGATCGGCTCGGGCCGGTCGCCCCTCCCCGGGTGGCCGGCCCGAGCCGTACCCGTTTCCGGGTGCGGCTCGGTGACTGTGCGGGTGACCGTCAAGCGGGGCGTCGTCGCGTACGGTCGGGTGGTGGCTGTCCGTCACGCCCGCGTCGGCCACGGAGAAGGGCCGGGGGCGGGGAGCCGGCAGCGGAGCGGGGCACGGCGGGTCCGGCCGCCGTGCCCCGGACCTGTCGCCGTCAGCTGCCGTTGCGGCGCACCTTCGCGCCCCACTGCGCCACGGTCACCAGCAGCGCGCCGAGGCCGAGAGCGAGCGCACCGATCACGCCGACGGCGGCCGTCGAGGCGCCGGTCAGCGGAAGTTCCTGGCTCGAGGACATGTTCACCTCCTCACGCGTTCGATCCGGCGGGGACCGCGAACCGTGCGGGCGAGTCCCACACGCAGCGGTCCACCGTAGGTTGGCGGATGGCCTTGACCAGGGCGTGCACCATGATCACCCGGTACAGCTGGTCGCCCAGGACGATCACCGGCAGGAAGAGCAGCAGGCGGGGGCGGCGCAGCCGCCAGGCGGCGATCCCCACCCAGAACGCGTGGCCGGCGAGCAGGAACAGCAGGCCGGTGCCGAGCCCCGGGCCGGCGGTCGCCAGCAGCCAGAGGGTCAGCGGCGCGCCCGCCACGTAGAGCAGCCAGTGCAGCATCAGCAGCAGGTACGCGTGGTCGAACCGGGTGTTGCGGCGGCCGACGCGGTGCCCGATGACGCCCTGGAAGGTCCCCCACAGCCAGCGCAGGTTCTGCCGGTACCAGTCCCGACCGTTCGTCGGGTCCTGCAGGTGCGCGACGGCCCGGGGCGCGTAAACCACCCGGCCCAGCCCTCGGCGGTGCGTCTCCAGCACCCAGTACGTGTCGTCGACGATGTACGGCGGTTGCTGCGGCAGCAGCACGTCGAGCAACTCCGTGCGGTAGAGCGAGTTCGAGCCGGAGATGCAGTTCATGACGTTGAAGTGGCTCTGCAACCGGCGGACGACGGCCTGGTAGTTCCAGTAGCTGTAGGCGCGCTTGGCCAGCCAGGGGTTCCACCGCCGCTCGTGCGGCCACCAGGTGACGTTGTGCCCGACCACGATCGCCACCCGCTCGGACAGGTGGTCGAGTGCCCGGGCGAGGAAATCGGGGGCGACCAGGACGTCGTCGTCGAGGATGACGACCGCCCGGTACAGCCCACCCAGCCCGAACCGGACGTACCCCTCGTGCAGCGCGGCCGGCTTGCCGACGTTGCGCGTCAGCTCCAGCACCGCCGCCCCGGCCATCGCGGCCTCCCGGGCGGTGCCGTCGGTGGAGGCGTCGGAGATGACGTACACCGGTGCGCCGGTGGCCCGCGCGGCGGCCACCGCGCCGGCGATGGTGGTGGCACCGTTGCGGCAGGCGATCAGGATGGCGACCTGACCGGGGGCGACCGGCTGGTACCGGGGTAGGTGCGGCTGTTCGCCACGCTGGGTGACCGCCTCCGGACGGAGGAAGCCGTACCCGAAGGCGCCGATGACCAGCAGCAGCGCGGCCGTACTGAGAGTGATGGAAGAGATGAGCAGCGCTTCCCGCACGGAAGCCCCATTTCGCAGGTGAGGGCAGAAAAAGAAAGCCGCTCACGTGCGGCGCGGCGGTAACGCTAAGTGTTACTTGAGCGTTTTACCAAGGGGTGCGTCCGGGATCTGACCGTTCGGTCAACCAGCCTCACCCCCGGCGGCGGGCCGGGATGCCGACCGGTGCGGTGAGCAGCGATCACGGGGTGGCGCGCCGGTCGACCGGGGGTGTCCCGGCCACCGCACGGATGATCACCCACCGGCCGTCGGTACGCGCGACGGTGGCCGTCGACCCGCCCGGGTCGACGGCCACCAGGTGGCGCAATCGTCAGATGCCGGTCGCCCTGGTGCAGGCGGAGGCCGGATCCAGGTCGAAGTCGAGCGTGCCGACGATGCCCGCCTCGATTCGGGTGCGTCGCACCTCCGGCACCCAGCCGTCCTTGGCGACAATCACCTCGTACCGGCCCTTCGGCAACCACCAGGCGTAACGGCCCTGGCCGTCGGCCGTCAGCGTCGTTCCGGCGGTGGCATCCACCCGGTTCACCCGGACCGTGGCCGGGATGCCCACCGTCGCGCCGCCGCAGGTGCGCCCGGTGACCGTGCCCTGGACCTTGCCCCAACTGGGCGGCGGCGACACGTTCATCGTCACCGTGACCGTCGGCAGCGGGTACGGGCTGTCCGCCCGGACGCCCAACTCACCCGAGTACGCCCCAGGCTGGAGCACGCCGGCCTCGGCCGAGGCGGTCAGCGTGACGGTGACCGTCCGGGACGCGCCCGGCGCCAGCGTGAAGCCGTTCGGCGTGGTGGACAGCCAGGGCAGGTCCGTGGCCGTCACGCAGTCCTCCAGCCCGCCGAGCCGCTCGCTCTCCACCGATCCGACGAACGAACTGGGCGAACCACCGATCTTGTACGCCCCGCAGGCGGCAGCGCCCCGGTACCGTCCGAACTGGGCGTTGGGCAGGTTCCGCCAGGCCCCGGCGACCGGGTCGTAGCCGATCGTCCGGTTGGTCACCGCGGTCGAGTTGGCGGTCACCCCGCCGGCCAGCACCAGCATCCCCCCGGCCGAGGCGTACTGGGACGCCCACAGGTCCACCGGCAGGTTCGGCAGCGGGTGCCACGCGTCGGCGGCCGGGTCGTACCGCCAGGCGTCGGTGTAGGTGGTGGCGGCGACCCCACCGGCGCAGTACACCTGCGTGCCGATACCACCGCAGGACGCCCAGGAGACCGGGTGCGGGTAGCTGGCCCCGGTGCGGAACGTGCCGCTGCCGACGTCGAACACCACCAGGTTCCGCGAGTCCGTGCAATCGCTGTCGAGGCAGCCGCCCACCAGGTGCACCCGGTCACCGACCACGGCAACACCGGCCGCGGCGGCGGGCGCCGGGTTGACCGCTCCGGCCAGGGTGCTCCAGGTGCCGGCCTGCGGGTCGAAGACGTCGACCGTCGGGTCGGGGCTGCCGTCCGTGCCCCAGCCGCCGATCACGTAGAGCTTGCCGGACACCGCCACGGCGGCCGGCTTGGACCGGGCGCGAGGCAGGTCGGGCAGCGCCGACCAGGCTCCGGCCGCCGGGTCGTACACCCAGGCCCGGCGATCGGTGCCGGTGTCGCTGCCCCCGCCGACGGAGTACACCTTCCCGTCCAGGTTGGCCGCCGCGTTGTCGAAGATCGCCGTGGGCAGGTCGGCGACCCGGGTCCAGGCGTCGTCCGCCTGCGGGGCGGCGCCGGGCGCCCCGCCGCCGTACCCGATGCCGGTGCGCGCCTTGCTGATCCCCTTGACGGTCTGCTCGCGCAGCGGTGCGCCGGCGGAGGAGAGCAGCTCGAACCGGCCACCCCGCTCCAGCAGCTCCACCTCGGCCGGGGCGGTGCCGGTGTTGCGCACCGTCACCCTGGCGGTCCGGGTGCTGCCGTACGGCTGGTGGGCCTCGATGTCGCTGGTGCTGACCGTGAGTCGTCCGGCGGCCAGGGCGAGGTCGGCCCGGCGGACGTCGTCCGCCGCCACGGTCACCGGCTTCGTCGTCGTCGCGTACGGCGGTCGCGAGGCGGCGAACGGGTGCTCGCCGGTCAGGCCGGAGAAGAGGTGGTAGAACCCGTCCGGCAGGCTCGGGTCGTCCGGGGTGGCCGCCGAGATACCCCGGTCAGCCGGCCGGTCGACGCTGGTCACGGTCACCCCGTTGACCGCCGTGCCGGTGTTCCGGTCGGTGGTGGCGCCGACCACCAACCCGCCGGGCGTCGGGAGGCAGTCCCGGTTGATCAGTTCGACGTCATCGACCTGCCACCACCAGGCGAAGGTGCCCTTGAACCGGAAGCGGACCAGCGCGGCCGGCGCCCCGGCTGCCGTGGTGAGCGGCACCTCCTCGACCCGCGGTCCGCGCCGGCTGGCCGTCTGGTGCCAGACGTTGGTCCAGCTCGCGCCGGCGTCGGTGGAGACGTCCACGTCGGCGGTGTCGCTCACCCCGACCGCCCGCCAGTCGCTGCGGAAGCGCAGCAGCGGCGCGGCCGAGCGGGACAGGTCGACCGCCGGGGTGACCAGGTCGGTGTCCTGGGTGTTGCCAGCGCCCAGCTTGTCGCTGTCGATGATCGCGAAGCCGCCGCTGCCGCCGGTCAGGTTGCCCCGCGCGCCCGGGTCGTCGAACGTCCAGCCGCCCTTGTCGGTGCGGTTGCGCACCGACCAGCCGTCGGGAGTGGCCCGGCCGTCGAAACTCTGGGTCAGCATCGGCGCGCTGAGACTGCCGGTGTAACCGGCGGCCGTGCAGGCGGCCTCGACCGGGACGGCGATGTCCGCCGTCACCGCTTCGGCGGTGGCGCTGACGTCCCGGGTCACCGTGCGGTAGCCGGGGTACCGAACGGTGACGGCGAGCCGGTAGCTGGCGTTGGTCGGCACGGTGAACGCGTACCGGCCGGTCACCGGGTCGGTGAAGATCGGGCCGCCGGGGCGGCCGGTGACGTCGATCCGCGCGTACAACGGCCAGCCGTGCCCGGAGCCGTCGGTGACCCGCCCGGAGACGGTTGCCGTGGGCGTGGTGGTCAACACGAAATCTCGGGTCACCGCGCCGCCCTCGGGGGCCGTCAGGGTCACCGACTGACCGGTGAACCCGTACGCGGCCACGGTGAGGGTGACCTCGCCGGCCGGGACGGTCAGCGTGTACCGGCCGTCCGGGCCGGTGGTGGCGGCGCGCTCACCGTTGCCGATCGTGGCGCCGGCCACCGGCGTGCCGTCGGCCGCCGCGGTGACCGTGCCGGAGATCCGGGCGGCCGTGCCGCGCGGAGCCTGCCGGACCGCCGCGTACGCGTCGAGCCGGCCCTCGCCGAAGACGTTGTTGTCGTCGGCGGTGCCGCCGCAGTCGGTCGCGTCGACGTCGGTCGCGGTGTCGTCGAGCAGCGCCTCGGTGGCCGTGACGTCACCGCGCAGCGCGGGTGCGGCGGACCAGACCAGCGCGACGGTGCCGGCCACGTGTGGTGCCGCCATCGACGTTCCGCTGAACGCTGCGTACCCGCTGCCGGGCACGCTGGAGCGGACGTTGCCGCCTGGTGCGGCGATGTTCGGCTTCACCCCGTCCGGGGTGGTGGCGGCGCCCCGGCCGGAGAACCTGGAGATTGCGCCGTTCGCCTCGTACGATCCGACCGCGTACGCGTTGGGGTTGTCGCCCGGGGAGCCGGCGCTGCCGCAGGCCGGGCCGCTGTTGCCGGCGGAGAAGGTCGGGAAGATGCCGGCGGCTCGCCAGGCGGCGACGGTCTGCTGGTACCACGGGTCGCCGCCGCTGCCGCCCCACGAGTTGTTGACGATGTCCGGGCGCAGGTCGGGGCGCGGGTTCCGCCCGTCGAGGTCGGTCGGGGCGAGGACCCACTGGCCGGCGGCGAGCAGCGAGGCGTCCGAGCAGCCGTCGTTCTCGCAGCCCTTCGCGGCGATCCACCGCGCGCCGGGGGCCACGCCGATCTGGTTGCCGGCCCCGTCGTCGCCGACCATCGTGCCCATGGTGTGGGTGCCGTGGCTGTTGTTGTCGCAGGGCGCGGCGGTCGGGCAGACACCGGCCGGGTCGTACCAGTTGTGGTGGTGGTCGAAGGAGCCGCTGCCGGAGTTGCCCCGGTACTTCCGGACCAGGGCGGGGTGGTCGAACTGCACGCCGCTGTCGATGTTCGCGACCACCAGGCCCTCGCCCCGGACTCCGAACTCGTCCCAGGCTCGCGGCGCGTTGATGCTGGTCAGGCCCCACTCCGCCGCCCGGGTGCCGGCCCGAGCGGCGGCCCGCTCGGCCGGGCGGATCAGCGGGTAGCTGCGGGTCGGCGCGATCCGGGCCACATCCGGCCGGGCGGCGATGGCGTCCAGCAACGCCCGGTCCCCGGTCACCCGCAGCGCGTTGGCGATCCAGTACGCGGTGTGCGGCGCCTTCCGCGCGTCCAGCGTCGACCGCAGGTCGCGCTGCGACCGTTCGGCGGTGGTGGTGAGCAGCCGGTGCACCTCCCGGGCGCGGTTGTCGGCGCCGCGAACCCGGGCCGCCTCGGCGAGCGGGGCCCGCTCCCTGAGGTAGACCAGGAAGGTCGCGGCGCCGCCGGTGGCCAGCGCGTCGAGGACCGGGCGGTCCACGGTGGCGCGGTGCGCGGCCGGCGCGGCCACGGCGGGCGCGGCCGGTTGGGCGGTGAGGCCCAGCAACGCCGCCGCGAACACGGCTACGGCTCTCCACCGGACGGGCCGTTCGGTCGGTCGTTCGAACACGGTTCCCTCCCCACGTCATCGGTCCCGATCGGTTCGGGCCGTACCGCGTGTGCCGTGGTCGCGGCACGCGCAGCGGGTGGGGCGGCGGTCGGTGGTGGCGGATGGTCGCCCCCACATCCGCTGTGAACGATGCTCGGTTGCGGAACTACCGCGATCAATGAATGGCGTCGGTCAGTATCTGGTCAGTAACCAGGCGCTACGCTGTCGTCACTATGCTGGCCGCGGCGTGACGGGCTCCTCGCGCTCGGTCGGCGGAGCGGGTGGCAGGGGAGGAGCGTCGTGACCGGTGTCGGCATGGGGTTCGTGGTCTGTGTCAGCGCCGACGTATCGGTGCGGGAGCGGGTGGTACGCCGGCTCGACGACCTCGGGCCGGTGGTGGTCTGCGCGGACCTTGCCGAGCTGCGCGAGATGCTCTTCCCGTCACCGGAGCCCGCCGCCCCGGCGGTGGAGCATCCGCCGACCCCGCCGGTGCGCTGCGGCGACCTCGTCGTCGACCCGGTCGGGCACCTGGTCACCTGGCGGGGGCAGGCACTGTCGCTGACCCGGCTGGAGCGGAAGCTGCTCGCCCGGCTGGCCGGCACGCCGGGCGGCGTGTGGAGCTACGAACGGGTCTTCGCCTCGGTCTGGGGTGGCGCCTGGCTGGGCGACGCGGCGATCCTGCACTCCGCCGTCAAGCGGCTGCGCCACAAGTTGCGCGCCCTGCCCGAGGGGCCGCAGGTGCAGACCGTGCGCGGCGTCGGCTACCGGCTGGCCGTGCCGGGGGTGTAGCCGTTGCGCGTTGCGGTGCCGGGGCGTGTCCCGGGCCGGCGGCGGGCCCGTGACACGATGGCCGGGTGAGCGGTGTTGTCCAGGCGGGGTGGGCCCCGCCGAGTGGTCCTCCCGAGCCGACTCCCCGGTGGGGGTGGCCGCGTTGGCTGCTGGTCGTCACCGCGCTCTGGGCGGTGCTGCTGGGCGCGCTCACCTGGTGGTCGGTGCGGACGGACCCGCCGACCGTGCGCGAGCAGCGCGCCATCGGTGAGGCCGCGCCGGTCGTGGAGCGGGCCGTCGGTGAGCTGGTCGCCGCGATCGGCGACGGCGCGTGGGCGCTGGCTGCGACCCGCTACGAACCCGGCTGCCGGGTGACCCCGATGGCCGACGGGGCGGCGCTGATCGGTGGCGTGACGGTGTTCGTGGCCGAGGGCGGCGAGCGGGCGCTGCTGGAACGGGTCGCGGACCGGCTGCCGGCGAGCTGGCGTGCCGGGGTACGGGCCGGCTCGGCGGGCCCCCGGCTGCGTGCCGACGCCGGGGAGTTCGTCGCGGTCGAGGGGCGGGTGAGCGGCGCGGGCCGCATCGAGTTCGAGGCGGACACCGGCTGTCGCCCGGTGACCCAGCCGTACCGTGCGCCGTCGTCGCCGGTGGGCGGTCCGCCGCTGGCCGCCGTGGCGGAGGCCGCCCAAGCCCTGGGGCGGTCCGCCCCGACGCCCGGGGGGTCGTTGGGCGCAGCCTGCCCAGGCGGTGGCCGGGCGACCACCACCCTGGTCACCGCCGGTCCCGCGCCGGTCGACCTGGCCGGCCTCCGGCCACTGGCCGCCCTCTCGGCCGCCGACCCCGCCGCGCTGCTGGACGCCCCCGAGGTGTACGCCTACCGGCGCGGCCCGCTGGTCGTCCTGGCCGACGCGACGGGCGACGAGCTTCGCCTGGCCGCCTCCGCTCCCTGCCCCTGACCGGCACCCACCTCGCGGATCTCGCGTACCGGGCCTGCGTGCTGCACGCGGTCGACTACCGGGCACGCGGTCAGTAGACCAGCGCCTGGGCTCCCTCGGCCATCGTCTCCTCGACGAAGACCGCCGCGCCGGCGATGCGTACCCCGGGCAGCACGTCGCCGGGGCCGATGTCCCGCCGGGCGGCGCACTGGGTGCAGGCGGTCACCCGACCGGTGGTGAGGATGACGTGCAGCAGCTCCGCCAGTGGCGCGGAGTGCGGTAGCTCGAACTGCTCCGCCCGGCCCGGCAGGGCGAACCAGGTCGACTCACCGGTCAGCCAGAGCGACACCTCCACGCCGGCGGCGGCGGCGGTGGCGGCGACCGTGAAAGCCTGGGCGCACCGCTCGGGCGCGTCCGCGCCGGCGGTGGCCTTGACGACGAGAGTGCGGGCCATGACAGCCAGCATAGGATGACCATGATGGTCACCGAGATCGGGTTCGTCAGCCTGCTGGTCGCGGGCCTCGGCGCGCTCGCCGGTGGCCTGGTCTACCTGGCTGTACGCATATCGAGAGGGAACTGGTGAGCGCGATGAGCGCCAAGCCGTCGGATGAGAACCCGTTGCAGCCGCCGTGGCTGAACGCGCCGCCGGTCGAGGAGTATCCGTACCAGGAGAGCCACGATCTGCGGGTCGGGCCGAAGCTGCATCCGACGCTCGACGGCCTGCTGCCGTACGTCGGTGTGTGGCGGGGGCGGGGGC
>NZ_SMKN01000096.1 GCF_004348675.1 Micromonospora sp. KC606
GTGGGGCGTTGGGGCAGCACGACGGCCGGCCCGGAGGGGGTCCGGGTCGTTGCTACGCGCTACCCCGGCCGGGGAATAGTGCCTAGCTGGGAGTACTCGCATGTCCACACCGCGCAAGTTCGAGCCGCACTACCGCCGGATCATTGCTGACATCAGGAGGCGAATCGCCGAAGGCGAGTGGCCGCCCGGTCACAAGCTGCCATCCACCAAGGAGTTGGCAGACCTGTACGAGGTGGGCAGTCAGTCGACCGTCCGACAGGCCATCACGATCCTGATCGAGACCGGCGAGCTGTACGGCCACCAGGGTCTGGGGGTGTTCGTGCCAGGCGCGCGGAACTAGAGCCGGCGCACGCGCTCGAAGTGGCGCCGGTGCGGTGAACTCACGCTTGATCGGGTCCGTAGCGGCCGGGCGCTTGCCCGGCTAGGGCTGCCGTGGGTGCCGCCGGAGTGTCGACCACCTTCCAGCGACTACCGGGATGCCTTGGTCATGGGGGCGGTGATGACCTCAGTCACGCAGTGGCGGAGCCACTCGTGCGCGCCGTCGGTGTCGTGCCGGCGGTGCCACGCCAGCGACACCTTCATACTGGGCAGTACGACGGGCGGGGCGAGGACCCGCACCCCGGGTACCCATAACGCGTGCTCGCCTCGCCGTACCGGCAACAGGCCGACCAGGTCGCTGCGCGCGACCATCAGCAGCGCCTCGGTGTACGACGGTACGACCGCGACCACCGCGCGGCGCAGGCCGTGCGCGGCGAGTGCGGTGTCCAGCGGGCCGGTGGCGAGGCCCCAGTAGGAGGCGCTGACGTGGTCGGCGGCGGCCAACCGGGCCGCAGTGAGACGGCCGCGGGTGAGCGGATGCCCGTCCCGCACCGCCAACGCCATCTCGTACTCCGCCAGTGGCTGCACCTGGACATCCGGTGGCGCGCCGCTGATGACGCCGATCTCCAGATCGACGTCGCGGTCCCGCAGACGGCCGGAATCGGTAGCGCTCTCGCCGAGAAGCCGCAGCGTCACACCGGGCGCCTCGCGGCGAATCCGGTCCAGCAACCGCGCGCCGACCACGGCGGCCAGGTCGGCGGCCGCGATCGAGAAGGTGCGGGTCAGCCGGGGCAGGTCCGGCATACCCGGCGGCGTGAAGATCGCCTCGGCGCGCTCGAGGAGTTCGCGGGTGGCGACCTGAATCTCCAGCGCCCGTGGCGTCGGCGTCATGGTGCGGCCGGTGCGCACCAGGATGGCGTCGCCGGTGGCCTTGCGGATGCGTGCGAGCGTGCGGCTCATGGCCGGCGCGGAGAGGTGCAACCGCCGCGCGGCGCCACCCACGCTGCGCTCGCTGAGCAGCGCGTCGAGCGCGGTGAGCAGGTTCAGATCCAGCCGTGATTGCGTCACATGCATCCTTGCTGTGCAGAAGTTGCATTTGAGGTTAACTCATCGGGACCCTAGCGTCGGTCACATGACCTTGACCGGCTCGGTGCTGAACCTCCTGCTGAACCGGGCGACCTTGCCAACTCCGACGAGACCCTCACGTCGATCTTTCCCATGCCGATTGGACAGCAAGGAATCCCGATGATGCGAAAAGTAACGACCTTGCCCGCCGGCAGGGTGGCGAAGTGGGTCATCGTGGCCCTCTGGATCGCTCTGCTGGTCCCGGCGCTGATGCTGGCCGGCAGGCTCGGCGACGTAGAGAAGAACGACAGTGCGGCCTGGCTGCCCGGCAACGCGGAGTCGACCAAGGTCGTCGAGCAGGCCGGTAAGTTCCAGCCCGCCGAGACCCTGCCCGCCATTGTGATCTACGACCGGCCGGGGGGCGTCACCCCCGCCGACATGACCAAAGCTCGGGCCGACGCCGAGGCATTCGAGGGCATCAGGAACGTCGTGGGGCAACCACAGGGCCCATCGAAGTCCCAGGACGGCAAGGCCATTCAGACCGTGGTCCAGGTTCACGACGGTAAGGAAGGCTGGGACGGAGCCCGCAAGGTCATCGACGCGATGACCAGGGTCGGTGAGCAGAACGCCAACGGTCTCGGGTTCCACGTCACAGGGCCGGCAGGTTACGCGTCCGACTCGGTAAAGTCCTTCGGCGGAGGCGGTCTCGTGGAGACGATCACCGCGTTGGTGGTTGTCGCCATCCTGCTGCTGACCTACCGCAGCCCCCTGCTGCCACTGGTGCCGCTACTGGCCGCGGGTGGCGCTCTTGTCACGGCCGAAGCGGTGATCTACCTGCTGGCGAAGAACGCGGGGCTCACCGTCAACACGCAGACCAGCTTCATTCTGACCGTGCTGGTGTTCGGCGCGGCCACCGACTACGCACTGTTGCTCATCTCGCGGTACCGGGAGGAGTTGCGGCGGCACGAGGACCGGCACGAAGCCATGGCGGAGGCCCTGCGCCGCTCAGGTCCCGCGATCATCGCCAGCGCCGCGACCGTCGCGGTCAGCCTGCTGGTGCTGATGCTCGCCACGCTCAACTCCACCAGGGGACTCGGGCCGGCCAGCGCCATCGGCATCCTCGTCGGCCTGCTGGCCATGGTCACGCTGATGCCGGCCCTGCTGGTCATCTGCGGCCGCTGGATCTTCTGGCCGGTGAAGCCGTCGTACGGATCGGCCGGGGCGAACCGGCCGAGCTTCTGGACCCGGGTCGGCGTCGCTGTCTCCCGCCGGCCGCGGATCGTGTGGATCGGCACCGCGCTCGTCCTCGGCGTCATGACGATCGGGGTGTCGGGGCTCAAGGCCGACGGGATCCCCAGCAGGGGCCAGTTCACCATCGAGACGCAGGCGGGCGTCGGTGAGGAGATCCAGGCCAGGCACTTCCCGGCCGGGTCGGGTGACCCCGTCTATGTCGTGGCGAAGGCCGCCTCGGCGGAGCAGGTCAAGACCGTGCTGTCCGGCGTACCAGGGATCGCCGACGTCGCGGCACCGATGATCAAGGATGGTGAGGCCCTCGTTCTCGGAACGCTCGACGACCCTCCCGGCAGCGGGGCCGCGATGCGCACCGTCGAGCGGGCCAGAGCCGCGATCCACCAGATCGAGGGTGCGGATGCCCTGCTCGGCGGTAACACGGCGACAGCACTCGACATCCAGCAGTCGGCCGCCCGCGACTCCAAGGTGATCATCCCCATCGTGCTCGTCGTGGTCTTCGGAATCCTCGCGCTGCTGCTGCGGGCGATCGTCGCACCGCTGCTGCTGATGGCCACCGTGGTGCTGTCGTTCGGAGCGGCCCTCGGCGTGAGCGCTCTGGTGTTCAACCACGTGTTCGGCTTCGCCGGGGCGGACGCGAACTTCCCGCTCCTGGTGTTCGTGTTCCTGGTCGCCCTGGGCATCGACTACAACATCTTCCTGGTCACCCGGGTTCGCGAAGAGGCAATGCTGCACGGCACCCGACGCGGCGCGCTGACGGGCCTGTCCGCCACCGGCGGCGTGATCACCTCGGCGGGCCTGGTGCTGGCCGGGACCTTCGCGGCGCTGGGCGCGCTGCCACTGGTGTTCGCGGCGCAACTCGGGTTCGCGGTGGCGTTCGGCGTGCTGCTGGACACCATGATCGTCCGCTCGGTCCTGGTCACCGCGCTGACCCTGGACGTGGGTCGATGGATGTGGTGGCCCAGCAAACTGTTCGAGCAGCACGACGATCCCCAGCCGCCGGCGGGCAGGCCGGACTCAGAACCCGCGCTCGCGGGCACCTGACGGCCCGGCCTCGCCTCGGTTGTCGCGCCCTCCGGCGGTGAACTCTGCGGGCGGATATTCCCAGGGGCAAGGTATTGATTAAGCTAAACTAATCAATACCTCACTCCGGGTGTTGACCTCTCCCACTCTTCAGAGGTGACCAGATGAATCTTGACCGGCTGAGTGGCCCCGCCCTGTCCCTGTTCCGCATGGTGATCGGCCTGCTCTTCCTCTGCCACGGCCTGGCGTCCGTCTTCGGCCTCTTCGGCGGCATCCCGCGCACCGGTGAAGCGTTGCCGGTCGGCCAGTGGCCCGGCTGGTGGGCCGGGCTGATCCAGGTGCTCTGTGGGGCGCTGGTGATGGTCGGGCTCGCTACCCGACCGGCCGCGCTCGTCGCGTCCGGCTCGATGGCGTACGCCTACTTCGTGGTGCACCAGCCCGACGGGCTGCTGCCGCTGCGCAACGGCGGGGAACTCGCCGCGCTCTTCTGCTGGTCGTTCGCGCTGATCATGGTGCTCGGCGCGGGCCCGTGGGCGCTCGACACGGTGTTGCGCCGACGCCGTGGGCAGGTGACCCGCCCGGCGGTGACCGAACGGAACTCGGTCCCCGCCTGATCCGATCGGGGGCACGTCGTCGGACACCGGCCCCGGGGTCTCCGGCGACGTGCTGCGTACCGGCGAGCATTCGCGGCCCGCTGACCTGCGGCAGTGGGGGATGGCTCACAGCGTGGGAAGTCGGCTGGGCGTCCGTCCCGGATCTGCTTAGACTGCTCGGTACAACTGCATACCTCATCCAGAGGGGCTGAGGGATACGGCCCGACGACGCCCCGGCAACCACCCGCACGCTCGACGACGAGTCGACGCGGGCAGGTGCCAATTCCGTCCCCGCCGCAAGGTGCGATGTGGGGAAAGATGAGAGGACTTCTCGACATGACGTCGACGCTTCCCGCTCCCGCCGGCATCGACACCGCCACCAGCCCCGCCCGCGCCCTGGTCTGTCGCGCCTGTTCCGCCCGCTACCCGCTGGCCGCCCAGCACGCCTGCTTCGAGTGCTTCGGGCCGCTGGAGGTCGACTACGACGCCGCCGCTCTCGCCGCCGTCACCCGTGCCCAGATCGAGGCCGGCCCGCAGAACATCTGGCGGTACGCCGCACTGCTGCCCGCCGGTCAGGACCCGGCCACCCGGGTCACCCTCGACCCCGGGCTGACTCCGTTGGTCGCCGCCCCGCACCTCGCCGCCGCGCTGGGCGTCACCGCGCCCCTCTGGGTGAAGGACGACAGCGCCAACCCGACCCACTCGTTCAAGGACCGGGTCGTCTCGGTGGCGTTGACCGCCGCCCGCCAGCTCGGTTTCACCCGCTTCGCCTGCGCCTCGACCGGAAACCTGGCCAACTCGGTGGCCGCCCACGCGGCCCGGGCGGGGGTGCCCTCGGTGGTCTTCATCCCCGGTGACCTGGAGCAGGGCAAGGTCGTCACCACCGCCGTCTACGGCGGTGAGCTGGTCGCCATCGACGGGTCGTACGACGACGTGAACCGGCTCTGCGGTGAGCTGGTGGAGACCGACGAGTTCGAGGACACCGCCTTCGTCAACGTCAACGTCCGCCCCTACTACGCCGAGGGCTCCAAGACCCTCGGGTACGAGGTGGCCGAGCAGCTCGGGTGGCGCATTCCCGCCCAGGTGGTCATCCCGATGGCCAGCGGGGAGTTGCTCACCAAGGTCGACAAGGCGTTCAGCGAGCTGGTCGAGATCGGCCTGGCGGAGGCACCGGCCGGTGGCTGGAAGGTGTTCGGGGCGCAGTCCGCCGGCTGCAACCCGATCGCCACCGCCCTGCACGACGACCGGGACACCATCGTCCCGGTCAAGCCGACCGGCATCGCCAAGTCGCTCAACATCGGCGACCCGGCGGCCGGTCTCTACGCCCTGGAGGCGGTGCGCCGCACCGGCGGCTGGATGGAGTACGCCGACGACGACGAGATCCGCGAGGGCATCCGGCTGCTCGCCCGCACCACCGGGGTGTTCGCCGAGACCGCCGGCGGGGTGACCGTGGCGGTGCTGCGCAAGCTGGTCGAGTCCGGCCGCCTCGACCCGAGCGCCGAGACGGTCGTGTTCAACACCGGCGAGGGACTGAAGACCATCGACGCGGTGGCCGGTCAGGTCGGCCCGACGCACCGGATCAAGCCCTCGCTGCGCGCCGCCCGCGCCGCCGGCCTGCTCTCCTGACTGCCCCGCCATATCGCGCCCTCGCCCCTCGCCTTGGTCCGTGCCGGCCGCGCCTTGCCTCGGCTCGACCCCGGGCGGCACTGTCCACCTCGCCCCCCGTCCCGGACGGGGCAGGGGCTGCCCCACCCTCGCCCTGCGGGGCTGGGTGTGCTGGGTGTGATCGACTCCGTTTGCGGCATGTTGGGGTTTGTGTCGGGTCGGATGCTGCGACCTGGCGCGGTTGGAGTGGATCGAGGGTGTGGAGCGAGAGTCCGAAACGGAGCGGGCGGGCCGAGCGGCCCGGGGGGAAGTGGGCCGAGCGGGTCGGGGAGTGGGCAGGGGCGGCCGAGGAGTGGGCCGGAGAGAGTGGGCCGGGCCGGCCGGGAACGGGCCGTAGCGAGCCGGGGTGGAGCCGGGGGCTGGTCGAGTGGATCAGAGTTGGGTCAGACGGAGGAGGGGAGCATCGTCCGGACGGGGGATGGTGCCGATCCGTCGGGTGATTGGCATTTTGCTGTGAGTGTGGAAAACCCGCCACCGAGGACTTGACGGCAGGAAAGGGACGGCGCAAAATGCTCCGTGCGGGAGGGCATCCGCCGGAGACTTTTCAAGTTCTTGCGACCCAACGCCGGAGGCGTTGTGCGGACGTCCCTCCCGACCAGCGTCCGGAAGGGTCGGCGAATATTCGCTGGCCCTTTCGTCGTCCGTTGACGCAGGGTCACGGCATGACCATCACCATCACCATCGTCGACCCCGCCGACCAGGCCGCCGTCGATGCGGCGTACCGGATCGCCGCCGCTGCTCTGCCGGCCGACCTTCCGGGCCTCCCGCCCTACTGCCGGCAGCGCTTCGAGGCACTCGTCCGGCAGCCCATGCCCGGGCTCGCCACCCGGTTGGCGTTGGCCCGGCTCGACGGGTCGCCGGCCGGCTGGCTGCGCCTCGAACTTCCCCAACTCGACAACACCGAGAACGCCCGGGTCGAGCTGGTGGTGGACCCGGCGTACCGGCGACGGGGTGTGGGGCGGGCGTTGCACGAGCACGGCCTGCGGCTGCTGCGGGAGGCCGGCCGCAAGCGGGTGGTCGGCCAGGCTGTCTCCGCCCTGCCCGGGGGCCCGGCGCGGGACCCCGCCGGGGACGCCTTCGCCGCGGCGGTCGGCGCCCGACCCGCGGTCGCCGAGGTCCGCCGCCGGCTCGACACCACCGCCCTGGACCGGGCCGCGCTCGACGCCCTGGCCGCCACCGCCCGGGGCGCGGCGACCGGCTACCGTGCGGTCCGCTGGCGGCAGACCACCCCCGAGGAGTACGTCGCCGACGTCGCCTACCTGGAGGGGCGGATGATGATCGACGCGCCCACGGGCGACCTCGAATGGGAGCAGGAGAACATCGACGCCGGCCGGATCCGGGGCACGGAGCGGGCGCTCGACATCCGGGGAGTTCGTCGGTACCACGTCGGAGCGGTGCACGAGGCCAGCGGCAGGCTGGTCGCCTGGAGCCAGCTCACCCTCGCCGCGAGCAGCACCTGGCACGCGTGGCAGCAGACCACCATCGTCGACCCGGACCACCGGGGTCACCGGCTCGGCGTGCTCTGCAAGATCGAGAATCTGGAGCACGCGCTGGCGTACGAGCCGGAACTGCGGGCGGTCGACACCTACAACGCCGCCGAGAACGTCCACATGATCGCTATCAACGAGCAGCTCGGCTTCCGACCGCTGGACGCCGCGGTGGAGTGGCAGTTGGCGATCTGAGTTGTGACACGGCCCTACTGATCTGGGCCCCTCCTGTTGCATGATGGCGGGCATGACGGAGACCCCGCAGGCCCTGTACGACAGGCACGCCGACATTCTCGACCGGGCGCTGACCGCGATCACCGAGCGGGGGTACTGGTCCGCCTACCCCGAGTCGCCCAGCCCTCGCGTGTACGGCGAGACCGCCGCAGCCGACGGCAGGGCCGCCTTCGAGGCGTACCTGAACGGCGACTTCCCCCTCGACCAGCCCGGTTCCGACGACCGGGTCGCCACCGAGAGCAGCCCGTTCGGGCTGCCGCTGAACGTGCGCTACCCGCACGCGGGCGCCGACGAGCTGGTCGCCGCCGCCTCCGCCGCGCTGCCCGCGTGGCGGGACGCCGGCCCTCTGGCCCGGGTGGGGGTCTGCCTGGAGATCCTGGACCGGCTGCACCGGCACGTCTTCGAGCTGGCCAACGCGGTGCAGTTTACCAGTGGCCAGGCGTTCGTGATGGCCTTCCAGGCGGGTGGGGCGCACGCCCTGGACCGTGCGCTGGAGGCGGTCGCCTACGCGTACGCCGAGATGACCCGGCACCCGGGCACGGCCGCCTGGGAGAAGAGCGCCGGCAAGGGAGACCCGCTGCGGATGACCAAGACCTACCACGTGGTGCCCCGTGGTGTGGCGCTGGTGATCGGCTGCAACACCTTCCCCACCTGGAACTCGTACCCTGGGCTCTTCGCCTCGCTGGCCACCGGCAACCCGGTGGTCGTCAAGCCGCACCCGCGCGCCGTGCTGCCGCTGGCCATCACCGTCCGGTACGCCCGCGAGGTGCTCGCCGAGGCCGGCTTCGACCCGAACCTGGTGCTGCTCGCGCCGGAGGCCCCGGGTGAGCGGCTCGCCTCGACCCTGGCCCTGCACCCGGCCGTGAAGATCGTCGACTTCACCGGTTCCACCGAGTACGGCGACTGGCTGGAAGCCAACGCCCGGCAGGCCGCCGTTTACACCGAGAAGGCCGGCCTGAACTCCGTCGTCATCGACTCCACCGACGACTTCGCCGGGATGTGCCGCAACCTGGGGTTCACGCTCACCCTCTACAGCGGCCAGATGTGCACCACCTCGCAGAACATCCTCATCCCCGCCGCCGGCATCGCCACCGACCAGGGGCACAAGAGCCTCGACGAGGTGGCCGCCGGCATCGCCGCCACGGTCGGCAAGCTCACCGCCGACCCGGCCCGGGGTGTGGAGCTGACCGGTGCCATCGTCAACGACGGGGTGCTGGCGCGTCTCGACGAGGTCACCAAGGTCGGTACGGCGGTGCTGGAGTCGCGCACCGTCGAACACCCGTCGCTGCCCGGCGCGGTGGTGCGGACCCCGACCATCGTCCGGCTGGCCGCCGACGACACCGAGGTGTACGGCAGGGAGTGGTTCGGGCCGATCTCGTTCGTCATCGCGACCGACTCCACCGCGCACAGCCTGCAGATCCTCCGCGCCACGGTCGGTGCGAAGGGCGCGCTGACCGCCGCCGTCTACTCCACAGACGCGGCCGTGCTGGACGCGGCCGAGGCCGCCGCGATCGACGTCGGGGTGCACCTGTCCTGCAACCTGACCGGCGGGGTCTTCGTCAACCAGTCCGCCGCGTTCTCCGACTTCCACGGCAGCGGCGCCAACCCGGCCGCCAACGCCGCACTGACCGACGGCGCGTACGTCGCGAACCGGTTCCGCATCGTGCAGAGCCGGCGGCACGCCTGACGTGGCACCGTGGTTGGCTCGGGCGAGCCGCAGGGTGGAGCCCAATCTAGCGGTCCGGGGGCTTCCTCGGCCGGTGATGGGCCGACTTGGCGTAGTCCGGCCCGCCGCACGGCCTGTCCCGCCGACGCCGAGCGCCCCGACCGGACGGTCCCGGGGCGCTCGGCAGCCATCGGCCCTCCCGGCCATCGGCCCTCCCGGCCATCGGCCCCAGGCCCTACGGCCACGGCCCACGGCTTGCGGAGTCGTCAGGCGGGGCGGCGCATCTGGAGTTCGCGCATGGCCCCGACGGTGGGGTGCGGGACGCGCACGCCGGTGTCGGTGAAGCCGATCCTCTGGTAGGCCCGGTAGGCGCGGTCGTTGCCGACCACCACCTCCAGCATCAGCTCCGGGCGGCCGCACTCCCGGGACCAGGCGGCCACCGCGTCGACCAGGCGGCCGAGCAGTCCCAGGCCGCGCCAGGCGGGCGTCACGTACACCGCGTAGATAACGGTCAGATGCGGCTCGTCGGGGGAGGCCATCCCACCGGCGTGCCCGACCAGCCGGCCGCCGGGGTCCGCGACGAACTGAGCGGTGTGGCAGCCCTGGGAGACGTGGGCGACCCGGGCGGCGTACTCGGCGTGCGGACGGGCGGCGGCCTGGGCGATCGTCTCCAGGAAGGCCAGCGGGGAGTCCGCGAGCATCTCCAGGCGTAGCGCCCGCATCCGGGCGGCGTCTGCGGGGTGTACCCGGCGGACGGTGGCCGTCCGCGCGTCCGGAAGGGCCGGGGCAGGTGTCATGCCATCTGCTTACCGCAGCGATGGCCGCCGATGGGGACGGCAGCTATCCTGCGTCCGATATTGCCCGATTTGTGGTCGTGCGCCGTCGTCACGCTTCGTGTAGCGTGCGATTTCGGTCACCGATTCAGCGGCCGTCGCCGCTCGCCGAACGAGGGGCCGCCCGGTGCCGGCCCGCCGGCGTCCGGAGTTGTGAAACGCCGCGCAGAGTGAGGAAGTGCACCGTGGCACAGGGCACCGTGAAGTGGTTCAACGCCGAAAAGGGCTACGGCTTCATCGCCGTCGACGGCGGCCAGGATGTCTTCGTCCACTTCTCCGCCATCGAGATGGACGGCTACAAGGCGCTGGACGACGGTCAGCGGGTGGAGTTCGAGATCGCCCAGGGCCAGAAGGGGCCCCAGGCCGAGCGGGTCCGCGTCATCGCCTGAGAGGGTGTCGGGTCGCTGAGCGGTGGCGGTTGAACCGGCCGCCTCCGCTCGGTTGTCGTGGTAGCTGGTCTGTTGGTTGGCGAGGCGTGCGATCCGCAGAGCTGTAAGCAACCGGTGCGGAAGGCTGTGGCGACATGGCGAGGTAGGGCGAGCTCAGGATGACGACTCCGCGCACCCTCACGGGCTCGATTCTGGCGGCGAGGACCCGGGCGGGCAGGGCAGCTCAGCGACCATCGACAGCAGCTGGTCCTGCCCCGGACGCGGCCGGGCGGCTGGCGTCCCGGCCCGCTCGCTCCCTGCCCGGCGGGGCAGCGGTGGGTGGCGGGCACCAGGAAAGATCATGAGTCGCTACAGCTGCCGTCGCTGAGGAGGGCTCATGTACGACCAGTCCCCGCCGGGTGCTTCCGAGCCCGACCCCGCGGCCTCGTCCGGCTCGGGCGGCCGACCCGATCCCTCGAATCCGACGGCGCCCCGGCAGTCGGGCGGTCCCGACCCGGCGGACGCGCCCTCCGCGACAGGGGCTGACGGGTCAGGTCCGCCGGCCGGCGACGTGACCGGGCCGCCGTGGCCGAAGGCGGGCGAGACCCCCGCCGGACAGCCGTCCGCCGCCGGGCAGCCGGTCGATGCGTACCCGTGGCCTCCGGCCGCGCCGCCGGCCCACACCTTCCCACCCGGCGCCGGGTCGCAACCGGGGGAGGCTTACCCCGGCACCGTCCCGTACCCGGGCTACCCGCCCGGCGTCGTCCCGTACCCGGGCTACCCGCCCGGCGTCGTCCCGTACCCGGGCTACCCGCCCCACGGCGGCCACCTCCCGTACGGCTGGCCCGTCGGGTACGGCGGAAACCCCCACGACCCGCTGGTCAATCCGCCGTACGCCGGGGTGAACGGCTGGTTCGCGCGCTGTGCCGGGGCGGTGCGCCGAGGCTGGCGGCTGCTGCTGCCGCTGTTGTTCCTGACCCAGGTGTTGCCCAATCTGGTGATCTCGGTGGTCGTCCTCGGGCTGAGTTCGTTCGCCGCGCCGCGGTCGCTGCCGGCCGACGGCTCCCTGCCCGACAATTTCTTCCGCGACCTCGCCATCCTCGGAGTCGTCGTTCTTGTGGTCGGTGTGCTGTCCAGCCTGGTGCAGTGTGTCGGCTGGGCGGGCGGCACGTGGGTGGTGACCCGCCAGGCCGCCGGCGAGCCGGTCGCCTTCGGCGGCGCGTTCCGGTACGGGCTGCGCCGTGCGCCCGGCCTGTGGGGCTGGCAGTTGCTGGTCTCGCTGCTGGTGCTGGCCGGGTCGTGCTTCTTCATCCTGCCCGGCATCTACCTCGCCTTCGCGCTCGCCCTCGCCGGCCCGGTCTATCTCTTCGAACGACACAGCCCGATCGGCCGGTCCTTCCGGTTCTTCCACGACCGGCTCGGTCTGGTCCTCGGCCGGGTCGGTCTGGTGGCCCTGGCGCTGCTCCTCGGCGTCGGGGTCGGCGCGGTGCTGGAGGAGATCGCGACGGCCCCATTCGGGGTCGACCCGCTGGCCTCGCCCGGCCCGGCCGTGGCGGTGCTCGGCGTGATCCTGCTGTCGGGGGTGCTGACCCTGCCGTTCCAGTTGGCGCAACTCGTCGGGCTGGTCGCCGCGTACGCCGAGCAGCGGGCGCAGGAAGGGCCGGTGGACGCCGCTCGGCTGGCGGCGGAACTCGGCTGACCGATCCGGAGTGTGCTTGCACTCGGCAGGGGAGAGTGCTAAACAAGTCATTGGCACTCGCATGACGCGAGTGCCAAAGGTCGGGGCGGTGGGGCCACGGTCGCGGTGACGTTCCGAAACGTCTCCGGGGCACATGGCCGGTCGTCGCGGGCTATCCGGCCCGGCCGAAGGACGTCGTCGTCGCCAGGTGGCGACGTCCCAAGGTGCGTACACCAGGCGGCCCATCCGGGGCACACACTCGGGTGGCCCGTGAGTGTCCAGGAGGACAACGCCGTATGGCCAAGATGATCGCGTTCGACGAAGAGGCGCGCCGCGGCCTCGAGCGGGGCATGAACCAGCTCGCCGACGCCGTGAAGGTGACCCTCGGCCCCAAGGGCCGCAACGTCGTGCTCGAGAAGAAGTGGGGTGCCCCCACCATCACCAACGATGGTGTGAGCATCGCCAAGGAGATCGAGCTCGAGGACCCGTACGAGAAGATCGGCGCCGAGCTGGTCAAGGAGGTCGCGAAGAAGACCGACGACGTCGCCGGTGACGGCACGACGACGGCGACCGTCCTGGCCCAGGCCCTGGTCCGTGAGGGCCTGCGCAACGTGGCCGCCGGCGCCAACCCGATGGCCCTGAAGCGGGGCATCGAGGCTGCCGTGGCCAGCGTCTCGGAGGAGCTGCTCAAGCTCGCCAAGGACGTGGAGACCAAGGAGCAGATCGCTTCCACCGCCTCCATCTCGGCCGGCGACACCAGCGTCGGCGAGATCATCGCCGAGGCGATGGACAAGGTCGGCAAGGAAGGCGTCATCACCGTCGAGGAGAGCAACACCTTCGGTCTGGAGCTGGAGCTCACCGAGGGCATGCGCTTCGACAAGGGCTACATCTCCGCCTACTTCATGACCGACCCGGAGCGTATGGAGGCCGTCTTCGACGACCCCTACCTCCTGATCGTCAACAGCAAGATCTCGTCGGTGAAGGACCTGCTCCCGATCCTGGAGAAGGTCATGCAGTCGGGTAAGCCGCTGCTGATCATCGCCGAGGACATCGAGGGCGAGGCCCTGGCGACCCTGGTCGTCAACAAGGTCCGGGGCACCTTCAAGTCGGTCGCCGTCAAGGCGCCGGGCTTCGGTGACCGCCGCAAGGCCATGCTGGCCGACATCGCCATCCTCACCGGTGGCCAGGTCATCAGCGAGGAGGTCGGCCTCAAGCTCGACGCCGTCGGCCTCGACATGCTGGGCCGCGCCCGCAAGGTCGTGGTGACCAAGGACGAGACCACCATCGTCGACGGTGCCGGCGACGCCGAGCAGATCCAGGGCCGGGTCAACCAGATCCGGGCCGAGATCGAGAAGAGCGACTCCGACTACGACCGGGAGAAGCTGCAGGAGCGCCTGGCCAAGCTGGCCGGCGGTGTTGCGGTGATCAAGGTCGGCGCGGCCACCGAGGTCGAGCTCAAGGAGCGCAAGCACCGCATCGAGGACGCCGTCCGCAACGCGAAGGCCGCTGTCGAGGAGGGCATCGTCCCGGGTGGTGGCGTCGCGCTGGTGCAGGCCGGCAAGACCGCCTTCGACAAGCTGGACCTGGCCGGCGACGAGGCGACCGGCGCGAACATCGTCAAGGTCGCGCTGGACGCCCCGCTGCGGCAGATCGCCGTCAACGCCGGCCTCGAGGGTGGCGTCGTGGTGGAGAAGGTTCGTAACCTCGAAGCGGGTCACGGCCTCAACGCCGCCAACGGCGAGTACGTCGACCTGCTGGCCGCGGGCATCATCGACCCGGCCAAGGTCACCCGCTCGGCGCTGCAGAACGCCTCGTCGATCGCGGCGCTGTTCCTCACCACCGAGGCCGTCGTGGCGGACAAGCCGGAGAAGACCCCGGCCGCCCCGGCCGGCCCGGGTGGCGGGGACATGGACTTCTGAGTCCAGCTCCACCAGTACGCCGAGAAGGGGCGGGCCGCGTCAGCGGCCCGCCCCTTCCGCGTCCGTCAGGGCAGTGCCCGCTGGTTGCGCCGTTTCTGTGTCCGGTCGTACGGCGGCACCGGGACGGGTTCGTCGACGACGTTCACCGGCTCGTCGGCCGCCGCGTCCGCGCCGACCAACTCCGCCAGCTGCTCGGCGTCGCCGTAGTCCCGGCGGTCGAACGGCACCGGGGTGGGCGGATCGCCGGCCGGCGGCCAGGCGCCGGGCACCGCGTCGTCGCTCTGCTCGTCGTCCATGGTCATGGCCGCCTCCTCTACCGAAACGGTAGGGGTCATCGGTCACCGGCGCGGGTGAACGCACCAGGTCGGCCCGATCCGTTCAACCGGCCCGGGCCGCTCGGACCGCGGCGTAGGCGTCGACGATCCCTGCGCCCTCGGCGTCGGCTCCCGCCGCGCAGACGCCCGAGCCGGCCGCCACCGCGGCCGGTTTCGCGGTTTCCCGCAGGATCCGCCGGGTGCGCTCCAGGTCGCCGACGAGTGCCGGGTTGGCCGACCACATCAGCGCCACCACCCCCGCCACCTGTGGGGTCGCCATCGATGTGCCGGCGAGGGTGGCGTACCCGCCGCCGGGCATCGCGGAGAGCACGTCGGCGCCCGGCGCGACCAGGTCGGGTTTGGCCGCTCCGCCGGAGGCCGGCCCCCGGCTGGAGAACTGGGCGACCGTCCGCTGCCGGTCCACCGCGCCGACGGTCAGCACGTCCGGGTACGGCGCGGGCGGGTCGGCGATCGAGCCGCAGTACGGGCCGGTGTTCCCGGCTGCGGCGACCACGAGGATCCCGGCGACGGCCAGCGCGGTGGTCGCCGGGCGCAGCGCCCGGGCGTCGCAGCCCTCGATGGGCGGGCAGCCCCACGAGTTGGTCAGCAGATCGGGCGCCCGGTCCGGTCGGCCGTCGGTGAACGGGGTTCCGCCTGGCGGGAACGGGGCCAGCATGAACTGGAGGCAGTCCAGGTAGCGGGCCGGGCTGCCCAGGTTGCGGTCGAGGTTGACGCAGCCCACCCAACCCGCGCCGGGGGCGACGCCGATGCCGTCGCGGCCGACCGCACTACCGACGGTGTGGGTGCCGTGGCCGCCCCTGTCCTGCGGCGACCGGGTGCCCTCCCACGGGTCGTACCAGGAGTCGTCGCCGCCCCGGAAGCCCTCGGCGAGCGTCGGGTGACGGCCGTCCACGCCGGAGTCGGAGCTGCCCACCACGACGCCCGCGCCGGTCACCCCGAGTTCGGACCAGACCCGGTCGGCGCCGACCATCCGGATGTTCCAGGTGGGACCGGTGGGTGCGGGCCGGTCGCCGGTGGTGGTCGGGGCCGGGGCCGGCAGCGGCCGGGGCCGCTGGCTGACCAGGACGCGGTCCACCTCGGGCCGGCTGGCGAGCCAGGCCCGAACGACGGGACCGCCGTCGGTCTCGATCGCGTTGACCAGGTAGTAGGGGGTGGGGTTCAGCCGCAGCCGGGTCAGGTCCCGGCGCAGGTCGCCCTGGGTCCGTTCGGCGGTGGCGACCAGCCGGCGGTACACCTCGGCGGCGCGGGCGTCCCGGCCGGCGCGACCTGGCGTCCCGGCGGGGACACCGGAGAGATCGGCCTGTTCGCGCAGCACCACCAGCAGCCGCTCGCCGTGCAACCCGGGTTGCCCGGGGCCCAGGCCGACCACGCCGACGGTGGCGAGCAGGACCGCCGTGGCCAGCGCGCCCACCAGCCGGCTGGGCACGGGCCCGCGCGGGCGGGCCAGCAGCACGCCGTACCCGATGGCCAGCAGGACCGCGACGGCGAGTCCGCCGGCCGCGGCGACCGCCACCCAGAACGGCACGTCCCGGCTGGTGGCCAGCAGGATGGTGATCTCCTCCGGGTCGGCGAAGGCCAGCGGGCCGAGCAGCGCCAGCCCGACCAGCCATCGGGTCGGGGCAGCGCCGGTCGCGCCGGTGCGACGGGCCAGGGCTCGGAGGGAGGCCAGGGTGAAGGCGACCGGCGGCGCGGTGAGCAGGGCGGGCAGCTGCGCCCCCGACTGGCCGGCCCCGGCGGCCAGCAGCAGCAGGGCCACCCCGGCGACCAGGCCGCCGACCAGCACCAACCGGGCCGGTCGGGGCGGCGCGGTGGGGGCGAACGGCGCCCAGAACCGCTTGTCGAACAACACCCCGGCGAGAACGCCGAGGGCCGCCGCGGCGGTCATCGCGGCTACGGTCTCCAGCAGGCCGCCGAGGGCGCCGAACCAGGCCCACGGAAGCAGCAGCGCCAGCCCGGCGGCCACCGCGAGCAGGGTGCCCAGGCCCGGCCACCGGCCGCCGGCGGCACCCGAGACACCTGCCGCGATCGCGTCGGGTGGCGTCGCGGGGTGATCCGGCCGGGCCGGTCCCGGCTGGGGCGACCCGGCGGTGCGGAGGTGGTGCGGCAGCCGGGCGGCGACGGTGGCGAGCGCGAGCGCGGTCGCGGCCAACGCGGTCAGGTACAGCTCGTGGTGTGCGGGCGGCAGCGCCCGCAGCGCCCCCAGCGCGCCGAGGGCGACCGCTCCGGCCAGCCAGGCGCGGCCGGTGGCGCGCACCGCGGCCGAGCGGGGGAGCAACGCCAGCAGCAGGGCGGGCAGACCGGTGAGTAGGACGGTGACCACGCCGACCAGCGGCCAGAGCCACGCCCACCGGTCCAGGCCGCCGGCCAGCCGGATCTGGTCGACCGTCCACCCGGCTAGTTGGAGCAGCACGGCGGTGACCACCGTCCAGCCGCCGGCCAGCGCCGCCGCCAGCACGGCCCACGGGCTCCCCTGTCGCCCCCCGTCGTCGCTTCCGGAGTCAGCTGCCTCGGCCCGCATCCGGAAACAGTACGACAGTCGGGTGGCGGTGCTGTCGTCCTCACCGGCTGGTTCGCCACCCGCCGCCGGTGTTGTCACCCGGATCGGTCGTGGCGCTGTCCGGCGCTGCCCGACCCGTCGTCGGTCGGCTCTCTCCGGTGACCTTCCCACGCCCCTTTGCGCTGCTGCCCTCCATGCGACGGTGACGGCGGGTAGCCGGTGGTGACGAGTAGCCGGCGCGCCGGTGGCAGCAGAGCAAAGCAGGCGCGGTGCCCTGCCGGGATCAGCGTGCGATCGGTGCCAACTGGCAGGTGGACACGGCAACCGGCCGACGGTTCGACAGTTCGTCCGTGGATCATGGATGCCCGGTATGTCGCTGCCGATGCCGGAATCATGGGATAGGCTTCGTTACTCAGAGTGAATGGATGGGGTTGGGTTTGCCCGTCCGGACTCCGCCTCTGCTGCTCCCGGCGCCGTGCGGTTACCGTGGACGGGTGCGTGACCCGAACCTGACCCGATCCACCGCCGGCCAACTCTCCCCGGAGCGCCGCGCCGCGGACCTGCGCCGGCTCCGAGCCGAGCGGTTCGACGTGCTGATCATCGGCGGTGGCGTCACCGGGGCGGGCGCCGCGGTGGACGCCGCCTCCCGCGGGCTCAAGGTGGCCCTGGTCGAGGCGCGCGACTACGCGGCCGGCACCTCCAGCCGCTCCAGCAAGCTGATTCACGGTGGTCTGCGCTACCTGGAACAGTTGGAGTTCCACCTGGTGCACGAGGCGCTGACCGAGCGCGGGCTGCTCGCCACCCGGCTCGCCCCGCACCTGGTGCGGCCCGTGCCGATCCTGGTCCCGCTGCCGTCCGGGCGGGGCCTGCGCGACCTGCCGGCGCGGGCGTTCCGCCGGGCCTACTACGGCGCCGGTGTGGCCACCTACGACGCCTTCGCCGGCGTGTTCGGTGGCGGCCGAGGGATGCCGCTGCACCGGCACCTGACCCGCGAGGGGGCCCGCCGGATCTTCCCGAGCCTCAAGGCCGAGGGGTTGGCCGGCGCCATCCGCTACCACGACGGGCAGGTAGACGACGCCCGGCTGGTGGTGACCCTGGCCCGCACCGCGGCCAGCCTCGGCGCGACCGTGGTGAGCAGCGCCCGGGCCGTCGGGCTGATCCGGCAGGCCCGTGAGGTCACCGGGGTTCGGGTCCGTGACCTGGAGGCGGCCACCGGTTCCCCGGACGCCGAGTTCGAGGTACACGCCCGAACGGTCATCGGCGCGACCGGCGTGTGGAGCGACGACATGTCGCGGATGCTCAACGACGTCGGGCTGCGCCCCGGCATCCGGGTCCGCGCGTCGAAGGGCGTGCACCTCGTCGTGCCCCGGTCGGCGATCATCGGGGAGACCGGGCTGATCGTGCGTACCGCCACCAGCGTGCTCTTCGTGATCCCGTGGGGCGGGCACTGGATCATCGGGACCACCGACACCGACTGGCGGCTGGACCGCTCCCACCCGGCCGCCTCGGCGCGCGACATCGAGTACCTGCTCGACCAGGTCAACACCGTCCTCGACCGACCGCTGTCCACCGCGGACATCGAGGGCGTCTACGCCGGGCTGCGCCCGCTGCTGGCCGGCGAGGCGGACTCCACCTCCAAGCTCTCCCGGGAACACGCCGTCTTCGAGCCGATGCTCGGGCTGCTCCTGGTCGCCGGCGGCAAGTACACGACATACCGGGTGATGGCCTCGGACGTGGTCGACCGGGCCGCCTTCCGGCTGGGCGGGGTGCGCCCGTCCCGCACCGCCGACCTGCCGCTGCTGGGCGCCGACGGGTACGCGCCGATGTGGCGGGACCGCGCCGACCTGGCCCGGCGGCACGCCGTGCCGGTCGGGGTGGTCGAGCACCTGCTGGAGCGGTACGGAACCCTCACCCTGGAACTGCTGGCGATGATCGACGCCGACCCGCTGCTCGCCTCGCCGCTGGCCGGCGCCCCGGAGTACCTCGCCGCCGAGGTGACGTACGCGGCCCGCGCCGAGGGGGCGCTGCACCTGGAGGACGTGCTGACCCGGCGTACCCGGATCTCCATCGAGACCAGCCACCGGGGGCTGGAGTCGGCGGAGCACACCGCGGAGCTGATGGGTGCGGTGCTCGGCTGGGACGCGGCGATCCGCGAGCGGGAGGTCGCGCACTACCGGGCGCGGGTCGAGGCGGAACGGGAGTCGCAGCTCATGCCGGACGACGCCACGGCCGACGCGGCGCGGCTCGGCGCACCCGACGTTCGCGGCTTCGCCGCGGATCGGGGTGCCGACGGAGACAGCCTGGAACTCCCCACCTCCTCCCGGTGATCGATCGGGCACCGAACGTCGCACCCATCGACGCCCGTTCGCTCCACGGGGTACCGGCGCTTACCCACGGTAAGGTAAGTTTCGGCGCGTGGTTCCCCCTCAGTGGTCACGGGTGCTCATGGTCTGTGCCGGCGCCGTCCTGACGGTCAGCCTCACCGCCTGTTCGGTGTTCGGCAGGGACGAGGCGTCCACCAGGGGTCCGAAGGGGACAGCGGTGACGGCCTCTTCCGGTGCCGGCCGGGTAAGCCTGGTGCAGAGGCTCGGTCAGGACGGCCCGCTCCGTTCGCTCAACGTGGAGCCGAACGGCCGGTGGGAGTGCGACGACTGCGCCGGTGACGGGGTCACGTCGACCGGCACGCTCGACCCGGAGCAGGTGGGGCGGCTGCACGGGCTGCTCGCCGACCCCCGGCTGGCCGGGGAGACCGATCAGGTACGCCAGTACCGGGCCACCTGCATAGACGCGCTGACGTCGAGCCTGCTCACCTCGGTCGGACTGATCACCTCGCAGGACTGCCCGGGCGAGGAACGCCCGCCGGTGGCGTACGAGATCCTGCTGCTGCTCACCCAGGCCACCCCGGCGGAGCCGACCGCCTGATCGCGCGGTCCACCTGAGCCCGGGCCGGCCGTGCCACGGCTCAGAGCACCTTTCCCGGGTTTAGCAGCCCCTCAGGATCGAACGCCGCCTTGATCGCCTGGTGTACCCGGACCCCGACCGGGCCGATCTCCCGGGCCAGCCAGTCCCGCTTGAGCAGCCCGACGCCGTGCTCGCCGGTGCAGGTGCCGCCGAGCGCCAGGCCGAGCCGCATGATCTCGTCGAAGGCCCGCCGACCCCGTTCCAGGCTCGCCGGGTCGGCCCGGTCGACCACGATGTTCGGGTGCATGTTGCCGTCCCCGGCGTGCCCGACCACGCCGATCGGCACCGCACACTCCTCGGCGATCCGGGAGACCCCGTCCAGCAGCGCGGCCAACGCGCCGCGCGGCACCGCCACGTCATCGATGACCAGGCCGCCGTTGCCGCCGGGAAAGGTGTCGGCGGCGAACTTCTCCATCGCCGGGTGGGCCAGCCGGCGGGCCTGGAGCAGCGCCGCGGCCTCGACGGCGTCGGTGGCCGTGTACACCTCCCCGGCGCCGGCCGCCACGCAGACCTCGGCGAGCTGGGCCAGGTCGTCCGCCGCCCGTACGCCGGTGTCGGCGGCGGCCAGCAGCAGCGCCTGCGCGTCGGTGCGCAACCCCATCGGCCGGTACGCCTCGATCGCGCGCAGGTGGGTCCGGTCGAGCAGTTCCAGCAGGCTCGGGCTCAGTCCCTTGGCGGCGATGCCGGCGACCGCCGCGCCGGCCTCCGCCGTGGACCCGAAGACCGCCACCATGGTCAGCGACTCCTCCGGGGCCGGCCGCAGCGACACGGTCACCTCGGTGATCACGCCGAGGGTGCCCTCCGAACCGACGAGGAGCCGGGTGAGGTCGTACCCGGCGACCCCCTTGGCGGTGCGCCGGCCGGTCCGCAGCACCTCGCCGGAGGCGAGCACCACCTCCAGGCCGAGCACGTACTCGGTCGTCACGCCGTACTTGACGCAGCACATCCCGCCGGCGTTGGTGGCGACGTTGCCGCCGATGGTGGAGGACTCCCAGGAGCCCGGATCGGGCGGATAGCGCAGCCCGTGCTTCGCCACCGCGCCGGCCAGGGTGGCGTTGACCACCCCGGGCTGCACCACGGCGATCCGGCTGACCGGGTCGATCTCGCGGATCGCGTCCATCGCCACCGTGCTCAGCACCAGCGCGCCGTCGACGGCGTTGGCCGCGCCGGCCAGCCCGGTCCGCGCCCCCTGCGGCACCACCGGTACGCGGTGCCGGGCGGCGGCCCGGACCACCGCCACCACCTCCTCGGTGCTGCGCGGCCGGACCACCACCAGCGGCGTCCCGGCGGCACAGAGGTCCGCTTCGTCGCGGCGGTGCGCGCGCAACAGGTCCGGGTCGGTGAGGACGCTGTCGTCGCCGAGCGCCGCGCGCAGGTCGTCGACGAGGGAGGAGCCAAGCATGCGGGGAAGGCTAATCGCCAGCTAGATTGGCCGCCATGCTGTACCTCGACCGGCCCGCCTGGCCGTGGCGGGGGCGGCTCTGGTCGCACCTGATCAGCGACGTCTCGTACGCCGAGCTGCACGCCTTCGCCGAGGCGCTCGGCGCACCCCGCCGGGGCTTCGACCGCGACCACTACGACATCCCGGCCGAGCGCTTCCCGGTGGCCGTCTGGCTCGGCGCTCGGGTGGTCCCCAGCCGTGAGGTCGCCCGCCTGCTGCGCGCCGCCGGCCTCCGCCGCCCGAAGCACCTCCACCGTCCTGCCGCCTGACCCTCCCGGCCCGCCTGCCCGGCTGCCC
>NZ_SMKN01000097.1 GCF_004348675.1 Micromonospora sp. KC606
GGTCGAGGGTGGGTGAGACGTTCTTGCGGGACAGGTTGGCGAGGACGAGCAGTTCGGTGCTGTCGAGGCGGCGGGTGAAGGCCCAGACCTGTTGGTCTTCGGGGAGCAGGAGGGTGAAGTCTCCGTCGACGACCACCGGGTGGGTGTGGCGCAGGGCGATCAGCCTGCGGTGGAAGTGGAAGACCGAGTCGGGGTCTTTGCGCTGGTCAGCGGCGTTGATACCGGCGTGGTTCGGGTTGACCGGAAGCCATGGCGTGCCGGTGGTGAAGCCGGCGTGTTCACCGCTGCTCCATTGGACGGGGGTGCGGGCGTTGTCGCGGCTGCGGTCGCGCAGTGCGTGGAGTACGTCGTCCGGGTCGGCGCCGGCGGCGGTGGCGTGGCGGTAGTGGTTGAGGGATTCGATGTCGCGGAAGTCGGTGATGTCGTTGCACGGCACGTTGGTCATGCCGAGTTCTTGACCCTGGTAGATGTACGGGGTGCCGCGGTGTAGGTGCAGGACGGCGGCGAGGAGCTTCGCGGACCGGTCGCGGTATTCGGGGTCGTCGTCGCCGAAGCGGGAGACGGCCCGGGGCTGGTCGTGGTTTTCCCAGTAGAGGCTGTTCCAGCCGTCGCCGAGTCCGGTCTGCCAGCGGGCGAAGGATGCTTTGAGCGCGGGCAGGTCCATTTGGCGGCGGTCCCACTTGGTCTGGCCGCAGTCGACTTCGACGTGTTCGAACTGGAATACCATGTCGAGTTCGCGGCGTGCCGGGTCGGTGAGGAGCCGTCCTTGTTCGTGGGTGATCGACGGGGTCTCGCCGACGGTGAGCAATCGCCTGGGATGGCCGGCGAACACGGTGTCGTGCATCTCGCGGAGGAACTCGTGCAGCCGTGGCCCGCAAATGAAGTGGGGGCGGCCGTCGCCGAGCGACCCGTGGGCCGGCCCGGCGGTGCCGGGGATGCCGTCGGGTAGCGCCGGGTCCTTGGAGATCATGTTGATGACGTCCATCCGGAATCCGTCGACGCCGCGGTCGAGCCACCACCGCATCATGTCGTGCACGGCGGCGCGGACCTCCGGGTTCTCCCAGTTGAGGTCGGGTTGTTTGCGGGTGAACAGGTGTAGGTAATACTCCCCGGTGGCTTCGTCGTACTCCCAGGCGGGGCCGCCGAAGTAGGAGACCCAGTTCGTCGGCTCCGCACCGGGTGTCCCGGGCGTGGTGCCGGGCCGGGCTGGCCGCCACCAGTACCAGTCCCGGCGCGTCGAGTCGCGGGACGTTCGGGAGTCGGCGAACCATGGGTGTTCGTCGCTGGTGTGGTTGACGACCAGGTCCATGACGAGTCGGATGCCGTTGCGGTGCAGGGTGTCGACGAGGGTGTCGAAGTCGTCGAGGGTGCCGAAGATCGGGTCGATGTCCTGGTAGTCGCTGATGTCGTAGCCGTTGTCGTCGTGCGGCGACGGGTAGACCGGTGACAGCCAGACCACATCGATGCCTAACTCGGTGAGGTGGTCGACGTGGTCGATGATCCCGCGCAGGTCGCCCAGGCCGTCGCCGTTGGAGTCGGCGAAGCTGCGGGGGTAGATCTGGTAGACGACGGCGTTGCGCCACCACGTCACGGGTACACCTCGTTGATTTGTCGTGTGGATAGGGCAGGTTTGCTCGGTTCGTGGGCTTACTTGACGGCCCCGGCAACGGCGCCGCGGGTGAGGGTGCGCTGGAAGATCAGGAAGAACACCACCGCGGGCAGGATGCCCATCAGGGATGCTGCGGCCAGACTCGTCGGTGAGCTTGTGTACTGGCCCTGGAGGCTCCCCAGGGCCACGGAGACGGTCTGGTTGCCGTTGGAGACGAGCATGATCAGGGGCAGGAAGAAGTCGTTCCAGGTCCAGATGAAGAAGAAGGTCATGAGGACCATCAACGTCGGCCGGATGACGGGGACGACGACGTGGCGCAGTACCTGCCAGCGGCCGGCGCCGTCGATGCGCGCCGCTTCGAGGATCTCCGACGGGAAGGCGGACAGCACCGAGGCGAGCAGGTAGGTGCCGAACGCGCTCGACAGCACCGCGCTGATGATGATCACCACCAGTTTGGTGTCGTACAGCCCGACGGCCTTGGCCAGGTAGTAGAGCGGGTAGATGAGCGCCTCCTGCGGGATCGTGGTGGCCAACAGCAGGAGCACAAGCAGCGCGTTGCGCGCCTTGATCCTGCCGATGCCGATCGCGTAGGCGTTGAGCACGCTGATCACGGTCCCGAGGACGGCGACCGAGGCGCTGATCAGGATGCTGTTGAGGAGTTTGTTGGTGTAGTCGACGTTCTGCCAGAAGTCCTTGATCGCGGTGAGGTCAAACGAGCGCGGCAGGCCCAGCGGCCCGTGGGCGGTGTAGTCCTCGACCGTCTTGATCGCGTTGATCGCGGCCATGGCGAACGGGAAGAGGGTGGCCAGCGTCGCGACGGCGAGCAGGGTCAGCAGGACCCAGCGGGTGATTCCACGCTGGTGCCTGAGCCGGGACGCGGCCCGGTCGGCGCCGGGACTGGGCCGCAGTTTGCGTCGACCGGGCCGAGTGACGGTGGCGGTGGTGTCCACTTCCGTGGTGAGGGCCATGCCTACTGCGCTCCTTCGGACTTGGACTGGAGCTTGATGAAGACGACGGACAACGCGATGACGACCACAGTCAGGGCGGTGGCGATGGCCGCCCCGTAGCCGACCTGGAGGGTGCCGAAGAAGTTCGTGTAGGAGTAGTAGGACGGCACGTTGGTCGCGTCCCCCGGGCCACCCTTGGTCAGCACGTAGACGGGCCCGAACACCTTCAACGCGGCGATCGTGGTGGTGAGCAGGACCACGAAGGTCTCCGGCCGCATCTGCGGAATGGTGATATGGCGGAAGCGTGTGAGCCACGATGCGCCGTCCAGTTCGGCGGCCTCGTGCAGCTGCGGGTCGATCCGCGCCATGCCGGCCATGAAGATGACCAGCCCGTATCCGAGCTGCATCCACACCAGGACCGCCATGACGGCCGGCAGTGCCCAGCTGGTGTCGCCCAGCCAGTTCGGCGGATCGGCGATCCCCAGCTTCTGCAGGACGGTGTTGAGGGCACCGTAGGGGTTCAGGATCCAGCTCCAGACGATTCCCGCCACGGCGACGGGTAGGACCTGCGGCAGGTAGAAGCCGGCTCGCAGGGCGCTGGAGACCCGCTGTCCGAAGCGGGGCTCGATGTAGTCGAACAGCACAGCGGCAAGGACCAGGCCCAGCGCGGTCGGTATCACCGCCATCGCGACGATGAACCAGATGCTGTGCGCGAAGGCCGACCAGAACATCTGGTCGCGGACGAGCCGCTGGTAGTTGTCCAGGCCGGTGAAGCTGGGCGTTCCGATCCCGGACCAGCTGGTGAAGCTGATGGCCACGTTCATCACGAATGGCACCAGAACCACGACAAGGAACCCGAGTACACCCGGGACCAGGTAGCGCAGGTAGCCCTTGCGGGTGGCCTGGGACAGCGGCGATGCCGGACGTGTTCCTCGATCGACGGCGGTAGAGACGGTCATGGCGGTCCTCCTTGGCGGGCGCTGAGGCGAGGGCGGACGGGGACCGCGACCGCAACGCGGTCCCCGTCCACGCGGACGTCAGCCGACGGTGGACTGCACCTGGTCGTACGGTGTCTTGAGCTGCTTCATGAACTGCTCTGGGGTCTGGCTGCCGCCGACCAGTGTCTGGGTGTTGGAGAAAATCACCTGGTAGAAGTTCGGCACCGGCCAGTCCCCGTACAGACCGAGGCCGTCGGAGGAGACCAACTTGGCGAACGTCTCGTTCACCATCCGACCGGTCGGGTCGGTGATTGCCGCGGCTTCCGCAGCGACCGCGACGCCGCCGGAGTTGGCCATCAGGTTCTGGCGCTTGGAGTCCATCGTCAGGTCGATGAACTCGTACGCCAGATCCTTGTTGCCGGCTTTGGTCGGTACGACCCAGATGTTTCCGCCGGAGCCGGCGCTGATCCCCGAACCGGGCATCAGGAACTGACCCCACTGGAAGGTCTTGATCTTCTCCTTGAAGTCGCCGGCCATCCAGGTGCCGGCGTAGGTGATCGGAGCCTTCCCGCTGCGGAACAGGTCCCAGGCGTCCTCGGCCTTCAGACCGGTTGACTTCTTGTCGATGTAGCCCTTCGCGGTCCAGTCGGCGATCGTCTGGGCGGCCTGCGTGAGTGGGCTGTTCGCGCTCGTGTCCAGCGGCGCCGAGAGCCCGAAGTATCCGTTCAACCAGTTCCGGTCGGCCTTGGCCACAGCCAGTCCCCACAACAGGTGCTGTGCCGGGTAGTCGCCTGCGCTCCCGGCAAGCGGCGTGATCCCCTGGGACTTGAACGTCTCGAACGCGGCGACGAGTTCGTCCATGGTCGTCGGCACGCTCACCCCGTACTTGGCGAACATGTCCTTGTTGTAGGCGAAGCTGAGGTATTCGCCGTACGAGGGAATCCCGTACACCTTCCCCGGACCCATCAGCCCCCGGCTGTCATAGCTGCCCACCGTGAGCGCGGCACCGGCAGTCTTGTCCCAGCCCCGCTTCGACGCCTCGGCGGTCAAATCCGTCAACAAGCCCTTGGACGAGAGGGCGCCCGCGCTGGCGTTGCCCTTGTTGTACTCCAGCAGGTCCGGGACCTCGTTGGAGTTCAGGATCATCGGACCGGCATCGAAAATCTGCTGCCAGACCTTCCGCTCGAACTTGACCTCGACGTCCGGGTGAGCCGCCTTGAACTCCGTGAGCGCGTCCTGCCAGGCGGTGTCCTGAGGATTGCCAGCGTCCTCGTACCACCACACGGTGAAGGTCTTACCGTCGCCGCTCCCGCCGCCACCGCCCGAGCCGCAGGCGCCCAGCGCGAGCGTCGCGGCGGCCGCCAGCGCCACAGCGCGCCAGAGCCGAGTCCTCATGACCATGTCAGACCTCCTATGGACCAGCTGCGACGACCAGGCCAGCAGCATCGAAACGATGTGTCAAAACGATTCGACTAGACGTTTCGACGAAGCTACGAGCGCGCGACGGCGGTGTCAACGGAGGCGACTTCGCGCGTTACCTGTTCGTTATCTTGGATTTGGCGCCATGGGCGAGATCTAATGAAATGCCTTGTTCTTGGGTGCCGATGCGGCGCTGCTAGAGTCGTCGAAACGTTTAGACCGGACCGCCATCCACGCACGTGTCGTACGACGACATCGACACAGGCCGCAGACGAACGCCCCGGCGCGCAGGGCACGAGGGGAACAGGGACAGAAGTGACCACGATGGCAGACGTCGCCCGACGGGCTGGGGTGTCCGTCAGCACTGTGTCCTACGCCCTTAATGGCACCCGTCCCATCTCCGCCGAGACCCGGGCACGCATCGAGGCGGCCATGGCCGAGTTGCGCTACACGCCGAACATCCACGCCCGCCGGCTCCGCGGACTCCAGAGCAAGATAATCGCCCTGCTGTACCCCGGCCGGGGCCGCGGGATCGACATCAGCAGCCTCGGGTACATCCTCGGCGCCTCCGACCACGCGCAGTCGATGGACTACCACCTGCTGCTGTGGACCACCGAGGCCGGCTCCCTCGCTTCCCTGCGCACCTTGGTCGGTCAAGGGCTGCTCGACGGTGTCCTGCTGATGGAAGTCAAGATGGACGACCCCCGGATCACTGTGCTCACCGAAGCCGGCATCCCCTTCGCGATGATCGGCCAGACCGGGCGGACCATCGACGTGGACTGGGTCGACACCGACTTCGACCAGTGCGTGCACGTCGCCCTGGAACATCTGGCCACTCTCGGGCATCGCCACGTGGTGTTTGTCAACCAGGCCGCGCCGATCCTGGAGACCAGACTGTCATTCGCCATCCGCGCCCAGCAGGCCGCACAGACCGCAGCCGCGCGGATGGGCCTCGACCTGGCGACCGTTGCCTGCGACTCCACCGCAGCAGCCGGAAGCTCCCTCATCAACCGCCTGCTCGACCAGGACCCCCAGCTCACCGGAGTCCTCACCCTCAACGAACAAGCCGCCCCCGGAATCATGGCCGGCGCACTCACCCGCGGCCTACGCGTCCCGGACCACCTGTCCATCGTCGCCATCGCCATGTCCGAACAAGCCGCACTGATGTCGGCACCGGCCATGACCACGGTCAGCCCCGACGAACGCGAAATGGGTCGCCTCGGCATCGAGCTACTCATCAACCGCCTCGAAGGCAAACCTGGCGCCCACACGCAGAAGCTGTTCGAAGGAACGCTGCAGATCCGAGGCACAAGCGGCCCAGCTCCAACCCAAATCTCCTGAAAGTACGGGGCTGTCTCGCTAACGGTGTTTCCGGCGATCTTGTTAGTAGTGCTTTGTTAGGTCGTGGTGGCGTGTCGCTTGTACGGGCGTCGTGGCGGTGTTTGGCTGCGGTGCGTGGATGAGCGGGATCTGGTTCGGGTGCGAGCGGGGTTGGAGGACTTCGCGGCGGGAATCTTCGCGGGGTTGCGGCGGTCGGATCAGCGGGCAACGGGTTTGCGGTATCTGCGTGGGTTGATGTTGGACGGTCGGCGTAAGTCGATGCAGCCGATGGCGCAGCGGCTCGGGGTTGATCATCAGCAGTTGCAGCAGTTCCTGACCTCGTCGACCTGGGATGTCGCCGGTGTGCGGCGGCGGCTGGCCACGGCCGCGGTCGACGTGGTGACGCCCCAGGTGTGGGTGGTGGATGACACCGGTTTTCCGAAGGACGGCAAGGCATCGGCGTGTGTGGCTCGGCAGTACTCCGGCACCCTGGGCAAGGTCGCCAACTGCCAGATCGCCGTCAGTGTCCACGCCGCGACCGACGCCGCGTCGGCGGTGCTGAACTGGCGGTTGTTCGTGCCGGAGTCCTGGGACGACACCTGTGTCCCCGGCCCGGACGGCAAGCCCGCGAACGCGCACGCTCGCAGGCTGCGCCAGCAGCCGGTCACCCTCGATGCGGCCGGGGCGAAGAAACCACACTCGCGTGTGCGGCTGCCGCCCGCCGAGCAGATCGACCAGATCCGCCGCCGGCGGGCGGCGTCGAAGGTCCCCGACACCGAGCGGTACCGGCCGAAGTGGCTGATGGCCCTGGAGATGCTCGACGAGCTGGCCGAGTGGGGGCTGCGTCCTCCGCTGCTGACCGCCGACGCCGGCTACGGTCAGGTCGCCGAGTTCCGTCAGGGACTGACCGAACGCGGCATCAGCTACATCGTGGCGACCACGTCTCCCACCACCGCACAACCCGGTACCGCCAAGCCGGTCGAGGTGCCCTACGCCGGAGTCGGCAAGCACCCCACACCGCGCTACCCCCAGCCGGCCCGCAGCCTGAAGGACCTGGCGCTCGCTCACGGCGCCGACGCCGCGACGTTGGTGCGCTGGCGTGCCCGGCTACCCGCACCCGACCGCGCCCCGGACCGGTCCGTCGGTGAACTGTCCGGGTACTTCTTTGCCCTGCGGGTGCGTCCCGCCGGCCGGGCCGTCCGACGCGGACCGCACCGCGGCGATGACGGCGTCCTGCCCGAATGCTGGCTGCTCGTGCAGTGGCCTCCCGGCCAGGACGAACCCAGCGACTACTGGCTGTCCGACCTGCCCGCCGACACACCCCTTGCCGAACTGGTCCGCCTGGCCAAGAGCCGCTGGCGCATCGAGCACGACTACCGCGAACTCAAAACCGCCCTCGGCCTCGACCACTTCGAAGGACGCTCCTGGATCGGCTGGCACCGCCACGTCACCCTCACCGCAGCCGCCCAACTGTTCCTCACCCAACTGAGGCTGACACACCCAAAAGCAGCAGGGCAGACCTGAGCCTGTACGCCGTCCTCCGCGAACTGCAGTACCTACTCGCGACCTGGCTCGGGTTCTGCCCCCTCTGCCGCCAACTCGTCCCAACCTAACAAAGCACTACTAGTGCACCGTCTCCAGTTCCCGGGCCGGTGGTGCCTCGTCCAGCGGCTCGTGGCCGCCGGGCAGCAGGTGGTCCAGCCACTTCGGCAGCCACCAGTTGGCGTTGCCGAGCAGGGTCATGGTCGCCGGTACCAGCACCATGCGCACGATCGTGGCGTCGACGAAGATGGCGGTGGCCAGGCCGAGACCGAACATCTTCGTCGACGGGTCGTCCGCGACGGCGAAGGACAGGAAGACCGCCACCATGATGAGCGCGGCCGAGGTGATGACCCGGGCGGTGCCGGAGATGCCCCGCACGATCGCGGTGCGGTTCTCCCCGGTGCGCAGGTACTCCTCCCGCACCCGGGACAGCAGGAACACCTCGTAGTCCATGGACAGGCCGAACAGGATCGCGAACATGAACATCGGGATGAACGACACGATCGGCACCGTGGACTCCAGGCCGATCAGCGCGCCGCCCCAGCCCCACTGGAAGACCGCGACCATGATGCCGTAGGACGCGCCGATGCTCAGCAGGTTCAGCAGCACGGCTTTCAGCGGTACCAGCACCGAGCGGAACACCAGCAGCAGCAGCACGAAGGACAGCGCCAGCACGGCGCCGACGAACGCCGGCATGCGGTCACTGGTCCGCTTCCCGACGTCGGACAGGCTCGCCGCGGCGCCGCCGACGTGGGCCTTCGCCGGGCCCGCACCGACCGCGCCGGGCAGGACGTCGGCGCGCAGCCGGGCGACGGTGTCCGTGGTGGCCTTCTCCTGCGGCCCGCTGGTCGGGAACAGCACCAGGGTCGCGATCCCGGTCGCCTGGTCGACCTGCGTCCCGGCGACCGATGCGATGCCCCGGTCGGCGGTGACCGCGGTGACGACCCGGTTCAGCGCGCCCGGATCCCCGGCGGTGGTCATGGCGATGATGACGGGACCGTTGGCGCCCGGCCCGAAGCCTTCGGCGACGAGGTCGTACGCCCTGCGCTCCGTCCGGTTCTGCGGCATCGAGCCGTCGTCCGGCAGACCCACCCGCAGGCTGAGCACGGGCAGCGTCGCGGCGAGCAGAAGCGCGGCGGCACCGACCGCGTAGAGCCCCGGGTGCCGGTTCACGTGCCCGATCCAGCGCACCCACCCGGTGCCCGCGGTGGTAGCGGCGCGCAGCCGGACGACGCGGCGCATCAGCCGGCCCGGGCGGCCCAGGCGGGCACCGGCGAGGCCGAGGAAGGCCGGCAGGAGCGTCACCGACGCGAGCACCATGATCAGCACGACCAGGGCGACCGCGAGCCCGCCGATCGTCATGAACGGCACGTTCGCGACCGCCATGCCGAGGATCGACACGACGACGGTGCCGCCGGCGAACACCACGGGCCGCCCGGCCGTGGCCACCGCCCGCGCCGCCGCCTCGGGCGGCTCGATGCCCGCGGCGAGGTACTCCTGGTGCCTGGCCAGCACGAACAGGGCGTAGTCGATCCCGACCCCGAGCCCGACCATGCTGCCGAGCACCGGCCCGAACGTCGGTACCTCGATGAACCGGGCCAGGACCGTCATCGTGGCGATGCCGACGGTCAGCCCGAAGATCGCCATGCCGATCGGAAGCGCGGCGGCGATGAGCGAGCCGAACGCCAGGAACAGGATCGTGGCCGCGGCGAGGAGGCCGACCAGCTCGCCGATGCCGGCGCCGGCATCGGAGAAGGCGAAGAACAGGTCCCCGCCCATCTCGATGCGCAGCGGCAGCTCACCGCGCAGTCGTTCCACGGCGGCGACCAGCGCGTCGAGGTCCTTGGCCGACAGCTCGTCCTGCGGCGGGTACTGCACCCGGATCAGCGCGATCCGCCCGTCGGCGGAGACCAGACCGGCGCGGACGGCGGCGTCGCCACCGGCGTCCAGCGCCTGGACCGGCTCGCCGGTGCCGAGCACGTGCGGGAGCTGCCGCACCTCGGCCTGCAGCCGGGCCAGCGCCGTCCGCGCGGCACCCTGGTCGAAGAAGCTCACGCCGCCGTCGAGCGGGGTGACGACCACCTGGGCCGTCATGCCGTCCTGGCCGGTGCCGGTCTGCTCGATCAGCTCCGCGGCCAGCTGGGAGTCCAGCCCGGGGGCGGTCATCGAGTCGGCGGGCCGCCCACCGAACGCACTCGCGGCGACGACAGCGAGCGCGGCGACGAGCAGCCAGGCCGCGATCATCCGCCACGGATGGCGGGCCGCGCCGCCGCCCAGACGGGAAAGGGCTTTCGGAAGCATCGGGGTCCTCCAATGACCTCTTCGGCCGCTGTACCCCGGCCGCTGATGCAAAGGCTCGTCGTCGCAGCACCGGCGGGCATCGGCCTGCGAGCCGCAGATTCGTCCCTCCCCGGGGCCGAGCGGTCCGCCGTTCTTTCGGCCGATGCGCGCGCCGGTGCGATCCCTAGGCTGGAAAGCGTGCTGACCGATGACCTGCGAAATCTGTGGACCGAGCCGCGGCCCCCCGACGTGCCCGTCCGGGTGTGGCGGGACTGGGCGCTGCTCGCCGCGGGACTGGGCGCCGCGGTCACCGAGGCCACGCTGCGCGACGACCTCGTGTGGCGGCCGGTGGCCCTCGTGCTCGCCGTCTGGTTGTGCGCGTTGCTCATGTGGCGCCGGACCCGGCCGCTGGCGGCGGTCGCGCTCGGGTTCGGTGCGATTATCCTGCTCGGGCTGGCGTCACTGGTAGCGGACCCGAGCGAGCCGGTCGGGCTGGGCAGCAGCGTGATCGTGCTGCTGCTGGTGTATGCGCTGCTCCGGTGGGGATCGGGACGGGAGATCGTCCTGGGTATCGGGATCCTCCTCGCGGCGTTCGTCGTCCAGGCGGTCGAGGACGACATCACCCCGCCCGCCGAGCAGATCGCGGGGTTCGGGTTCCTGTTCATGCCGGCGGTGATCGGGGCGTCGGTGCGGTTCCAGGCGACCGCCCGCGAGCGGCTCCTGGACGGGGTGCGCTCCAAAGAGCGTGAGCGACTGGCCCGGGAGCTGCATGACACGGTGGCCCATCACGTCTCCGCGATGGTGATCCGCGCCCAGGCCGGTCGGGTGCTCGCCGGCGTGGACCCGGCCGCCGCCGTCGAGGCGCTGGAGGGCGTGGAGGAGGAGGGCGCGCGCACGTTGGAGGAGATGCGGGCCATGGTCGCCGCGCTGCGGGACCGCGGCAACGGCGCCGAGCTGGCCCCCATCGCCGGGGTCACGGACCTTGAACGGCTGCTGAGCGGCACCGGCGGCCGGCTCCCGATCGACCTGCGGCTCGACGGCGACCTGGACGCGCTGCCACCGGCCGTGGACGCGGCGGTCTACCGCATCGTGCAGGAGTCGGTGACCAACGCCCGGCGGCACTCCGTCGACGCCAGCGGGATCATCGTCCGGGTCACCGGCGAGCTGGAGCGGATCACGGTGACGGTGCGCAACGACGGGGTCCGCGCCGGCAAGGGCCGCGATGGGTATGGTCTGGCGGGGCTGCGCGAGCGGGCCGCGATGCTCGGCGGCGAGCTGCGGGCCGGGCCGGGCGCCGAGCACGGCTGGCAGGTCGAGGCCGAGCTGCCCCGGGGGAGGACGCACAGTGCAGCCCGTTCGCGTCGTCATCGCTGACGATCAGGCCATCATCCGCACGGGGCTGCGGATCATGCTGGACGTCCAGCCCGACATCGAGGTGGTCGGCGAGGCGTCCGACGGGCGCGAGGCCGTGCGGCTCGCCCGTGACCTGCGGCCCGACGTCTGCCTGTTCGACATCCGGATGCCGGTCCTCGACGGGCTGGAGGCCACCCGGCAGCTCGCCGGACCCGGCGTCGCCGACCCCTTCGTGGTCGTCGTGATCACCACGTTCGACCTCGACGAGTATGTCTACGGTGCACTGCGCGCGGGCGCCCGCGGGTTCCTGCTCAAGGACGCCGGGCCGGAGCTGCTGGTCCAGGCCGTCCGGTCGGCGGCGGACGGTCAGGCGCTCATCGCCCCGAGCGTCACGGTGCGCCTGCTGCAGGCGTTCGCTGACGTGCCGGTCGGGCGGCCCATGACACAGCCGGTCGTCCCGATCACCGCCCGCGAGGAGGACGTGCTCATCGCCGTCGCCCGGGGGCTGACCAACGTGGAGATCGCCGACGCCCTGCATATCAGTCTGAGCACGGTGAAGACCCACCTCGCGAGCCTGATGGGCAAGCTCGGCGTCCGGAACCGGGTTGAGATCGCGATGTGGGCGTACGAGACCCGCCGCATCGTCCCCGGCGCCTAGCTAGGCAAAGGACGCTTCGCATGCCCGCCACGTCAGTAGCGGCGACACCAGACAGCGATTCCCTTCCGGGCCGTCGAATTCTTTCGTGGCGTCACGTGCACAGCACCTGTTGCGGAAGTTAGACCTCCCGTACAGGGCGATGAGCTGCGCAAACGCGTTTACGCAGGACTCAACATAAGTCTCCACCCCCGGAGAACGGGTAGGTAGCTGCCGGTGTGCTAGAAGTCGATGAGGGCGCAGTGCTCGCGGTCGAGGAGCAGGTTCGCGGGTAGGGGGTCGCCGTGTGCGGTGACCCGGTCCGGGCCGAGTTGGTCGACGAGGGTATGGAGGGCCTGTTGGTCGGCGTCGTCGAGGAGCCCGGCGGCGTGTTCGGCGTCGGTGCGGCCGTGGTAGTCGACAGGTTGCGGTAGTGGCGGTGTCGGCGTCCAGGCGGCGAGGGTGTCGATGGTGTTCAGGATCAGCTGTGCGGTGGCCGGGCTGACGTCGCGAGTTAGGTGGCGTTGATTGTCCAGGCGCTGCCCAGGTAGCCCGATAGCCCTTCTCCAGCGGCTCGCCCGGGGCGAAGTCGTGGCGGGGCACCGCGTTCATCGCCGCGGCGACGCTGTCACTGGTGCTGAGACCTCCGTCGCGCAGCGCGGCCACCATGGCCTGGCGAAAGGGGGTGGCGTCGTCAACGTGCACCGTCATCGCGCTCCTTCGGGTCGGGGGCTGCCGGACCCACGTCAGGCTTCGCCTTACGGGTGCTGGCGGGGTGGGTTGCGCAGGCTGCCCAGTGAGGCTGGGCAGGGAAGGGTCAGTTGCTCGGGGGCCAGGAGATTGTGATCGCGCCGCGGTTCTTGTTCATGACCGCGGCGTCGGCGGGAATCTGCGAGCGCCTACTGCCGGCGGGCCAGTAGGCGAAGGCTGGGGGCGCGTGCCGCCCGGCTCGGTCCCACGCCTGGATCTGCTCGATCAGCGCGGCGGCGGCCACCTGCCCGTCGCGGCCGTAGGCGCGGGCACCGAACTCGGCCCCGGCGCCCTGTAGCGCATCGCGCAGCACCAGGTAGGCGAGTCCGGCTCCGCGGACGACCGCGAACGGCAGCCACCGCTTCTGGGTTGCCAGTTCGGTCCCGCCGTCGGCGGACAGACGGCAGAATCCTTCGAGGTACCACGCCAGCCACAAGTGCAGGTCGGCGAAGGAGATGCCGTGGCCGACCGTGACACCAGACCAGAACTCGGCCGCGCCAGCGTGAAGCACATCATCAAGCTGGAACAGATCCGCGGGTACGCCGGAGTCGAATGAGAGCTTGACCGTGCTGCCGTTGGTGTCGGGCAGGTCGAACACCTGGCCGGCGTGGCTGCTGTCGCCCTGCATGGGTACGAAGCCTGCGACCTCCGTCGCGGTGCTGGCCAGGTGGTCGCCGTCGCGGCGGAAGGCGATGACCCGCGTGACGTTGTTCATGACCAGCGGGAGGACGAGCATGCCGTCCGGCCGTAGCTGGTCCAGCCAGGTCGGGGCGATGTCCCACGCCCCGACCGTCACGATGATGGCGTCGAACGGCCCCTCGTCCGGCACGCCGTGCGCGGCGTCGGCGACCAACACCCGAACGCGGCTGCTGTAGCCGGTGGCATCCAGTGCGGTCGCGGCCCGATCGATGACAGACCAGCTACCAAGTGCTCGTTGGGGCTTCTCATCGGAGCGTGCAGTGTCTACGGCGCTCCGGCGGCCGTACGCGCCCCGTGTCGTGCCCGGCGGGCGGAGGACTACTCGTACGGATCCTTGGGGGCGGTCACCTGTCGCCAGGACTCGACGTCGATATAGGGGATCTCCTCGTCGTTGATGGAGTCGCGGGTGACACGGTCGGTGTAGCGGCCGGTGACCTGGATCCAGGCGTCGTTGGCCAGACCGGTGGGCGCGTTGCCAGTCATGCCGAGTTTGGTGGGTCTGCCGTCGGCGGCGCAGCAGGACAAGATTATGCGGGCGAGGATCGGCTTTCCGTCGGATCCCGGGGTGATGAATCTGGTGAGCTGGACTCGGCGGTTGCCGATCGACTGGCCCTTGTCGAACAGGGCTCGAGCGGCGTAGTCGAACACGGTGGTCGTCGGCGGATCGCCGGGGGCAGGGGAGGGTAGTCGTAGTCCTGTTGAGCGGTAAGTGCGCGGGAAGCAGGAGTAGCCAGGCGACTCGTGGTTCGTGATGGGCGTGTTCGTCGTGGAGATCTTCCGCCGCTGACCCGCTCATGCTCTGCTCAGCGCTTCGCCGCAGATTACCGGAATCGGGCGGCGAAGCGCTTGCCGAGGATGCCGGCCTGCATGGAGATGAGTTTCAGATCGACCATCGGGCCGACGACCAGGAAGGCCAGCCGGGCGGTGAGGGAGAACTGCGACAGTGAGGCGGCGACGAACGCGTCGGCCTCGAAGCAGATCGACAGCAGCACCGCGAGCCCGGCCAAGGCGAGCACGGACAGCACCGGCTGGTCGCGGCGAGGGTCTGCAGCCACTGTTCGGGGACAACAACGTTGATGGTGGCTGCGGCCATCGCGCCGATGACGAGGAATCCGCCGGCGTGGACTGCCGTACGGCGGACCAGAACGCTTCCCCGCGTCGAAGCCCTTCTAGGTCGGGTCGGCGCGGAAGTCGCATCCAGTCGGCGCGGCCCAGGCGCAGCCAGAGCCAACCAATGATCATCGCGACGATCAGACTGGCGACCGCGTGGGCGAGGACCATCTCAGGATTGTTCGGAAAGGCCACGGCCGTGGCGACGAGAACGATCGGATTGATCGCTGGCGCGGCGAGCAGGAACGCCAGTGCCGCCGCCGGTGTGACGCCGCGGCGGATCAGGGAGCCCGCGATCGGCACGGCCCCGCACCCGCAGCCGGGCAGGATCACCCCGGCAGCGCTGGCGACGGGGACGGCGAGGGCGGGGTACTTCGGCAGGGCCCGGCCTGCTGGCGGAACGGAGGCTCTGGCGTCGGCCGGGGCGGGCGGCTCGGACTGCAAACTCTCCGTTGAGCAGCTGAAACAGCTGGCCGAAATACTCGATGAAGGTCCGATCTTGCACGGCTGGGACGATGCCCGCTGGACCCTCACGCGGGTGGCCGAGGTGATCGAGCGCCGTTTCGGCGTCTCCTACACGCTGCGAGGGGTGTCCTATCTGCTGCATCGCATCGGGTACAGCCACCAGGTTCCCACTCGTCGGGCGATCGAACGCGATCCGGAAGCGATCGCCGGCTGGCATCGCGGGCGGTGGCCGTCGGTAAGAGGTTAGCGGCGGCGCAAGGCGCCTGGATCTGCTTCCAGGACGAGGCGGGCCAGGTCATGCGACCGCCGGTGGCCAAGACGTGGGCCCGGCGCGGGCACATGCCGGTGGTCGAGGGCTCCGGCCGGGTCTCGAATCGCCGGGCTGGTCTGCCCTAAGCCCGGACAGCGCGGCCGGCTGATGTGGCGAACCCGGCTGCACCGGGGCCGCACAGGCGAACGCGGCAGCTTCAGCGAGGACGACTACATCGCCTTCCTCGACCAGGCCCACCAGTGCCTGCGGGCACCGATAGTTCTGATCTGGGACAACCTGAACACCCACGTCAGCCGCCGCATGCACGCCCTGATCGCCGCCCGGCCGTGGCTGACCGCGATCCGGTTACCCGCCTACGCTCCAGCGGTCCTCGCGCGTAGCGGGACGGTTCCTCAGCCGCAACCTCACGACCGGAGGCAGGGCCAGTCGGCGGACGACAGGAGCATCACGAACGACCGAGGTCGCCCTCGTCGCCTCGCCCTCGCGGAGGTGGTCGAGGAGCGCTCGCGCGACTGAGTCCGGCGCGACCCAGGTCAGTGCGTCCGGTACGCCCTGGCCTGGGTGGCGTAGAGAGTCGCGTAGGGGCCGGCCGTCGTGACGAGTTCGGCGTGAGTGCCCGACTGGACGATTCGACCGTTCGACAACACGTAGATGCGGTCGGCCATGTGCACTGTGGAGAAGCGGTGGGAGACGAGCAACGTCACCGCCCCCGAGCGTGCGGAGGCGGTCCGTGCTTGGCGGCCGAAGGTCTCGAAGAGGCTCTGCTCGGCCTGTGGGTCCATCGCCGCGGTCGGCTCGTCGAGCACCAGTAGCAGCGGCCGCTCAGGCATGAGAGCGCGGGCCAGGGCCAGCTTCTGCCACTGTCCGTGCGACAGATCCGGGCCACCGAAGACATGTCCGAGTTGGGTGTCCAGCCCGCGGGGCAACTCGGCGACGAGTTCCGCCGCGCCGGCCCGTTCGACCGCGGTCGCGACGACCCCGGGGACGTGCATGCGCCCGAGGTCTCCCACCCCCACCGCGTCGCGTACCGGGAGTTGCAGCTTGCCGAAGTCCTGGAAGACTCCGGAGCAGCGCTCTGCCCACTCGGCCGGGTCCAGGTCCGTGAGCGGAGTCCCGTCCACCGTGATGACGCCGTGGTGGGGTCGGTACAGGCCGCAGAGGAGTTTGACCAGCGTGCTCTTTCCGGCGCCGTTGACGCCCACCAGGGCGACGGTGGACCCCGCCGGAAGATCTAGATCGACGTCCTGCAGGACCGCGATGTCGGTGCCGGGGTAGCAGAACGTCACGCCACGCAGCCGGATCCCGCCGTTCAGGTGCTCCGGGGGCGTGCCCCCGCTTCGGTCGCGCGTCGCTGCGTACCCACGGAGCCAGACGTAATGGCCGGCGATCCGGCCGGCCTCGGCGACGGCGTTCAGGCCACCGATCGTGCCGGCGGCCTGTGAACGCAGCTCTCTGGACAGGCTCAGCACCAGCACCACGTCGCCGACCGAGGCGCGGTGCTGCCTCGCGGCGTCGACCACAACGACGACGGCCACCGCGAGCCCGGCGAGGTAGGCCGACCAGCCGAGGTAGGACCAGGCCAAGCCGCGTACCCTCGCCGAGACCTCCCGGCGGGTCACCGTCTGCCAGGCAGCACCCGCCATTCGGTCCACCTCGGGGCCGGCTCCCGTGATCCAGACCTCCTTGGCCGGTTCGGGCTTGATGCACAGCTCGTGTAGTTGAGCTTCCTGCCGCGCCGGCCCGGCCACCTCGTCCCGGGCCCGACCCAGCACCCGTTGTGCGCGTCGTCCCGCCAGTAGCACCGGCGCGGTCCCGATGACGAGGACCAGCAGCACGGGATGTATCTCGACCAGCAGCCAGGCGCTGAGCGCCAGACTGGCGACCGCGCACACCGTCTCGGCGAGCGACCAGCACGACCAGGCCAGCGACCAGGCGCCGCGTCGCAGCAGCGACAGTCGGTTGAGGTGCTCGGCACGCTCGAGATGCTCGACGTCGGGGATGTTGGCGGTGGCCGCCACGATCTCCTCGGTGAGGGTCGCCGCGACCCGGTCGGTCAGATCAACGCGTAGGTTGCCCGCCACCCGGCCGAGGGCCAGGGTGACGATGTGCACGGCGACGCCCAACGCGACCGCGCTCAGCAGGCCGGCAACCGTGCCCATGCCCGCGGAGTCGATCAGCCAGCGCTGGCTGACGGCGGTACCGGCGGCCGCACCGGCCAGCGCCACCGTCAGGCCGATGGCCAGTACGGTGCCTCGGGGCTGAGCGCGCCAGGTCAGCCGCAGCGACACCGCGGTGACGCCCATCACCCGCCTCATGACAGGCCCGTGAATCGGTCCGCCTGCACCTGGAACATCCTGGCGTAGGTACCTCTGAGTGCCATCAGCGCCTCGTGGTTGCCCGTTTCGGTGACTCGTCCCTGGGAGAGCACGACGATCCGGTCGGCGTCACGGACCGTCGACAGCCGGTGCGAGATCAGGACGACCGACACGTCGCCCACCGCCGCGACGACCTGGCGGTAGAACTCCGCCTCCGCCGTGACGTCCAGATGAGCGGTCGGTTCGTCCAGCACCAGGATCGTCCGGCCGTGGTTGACCGCGTGTATCGCCCGCGCGATGGCGATCTTCTGCCACTGCCCACCGGAGAGATCGGTCCCGCCGGCGTCGGCGCGCCACAGCGGGGTGTCCAGTCCGTCCCCGAGCCGCTCGACGATGTCCCCCGCACCGGCGGCCTGCAGAGCGGCCATGATCACCTCGTCGTCGACCGGCACCTCCGGTGCCGACATGCGGATGTTGTCACGGAGCGTGGACGGGTAGTGCACGAAGTCCTGGAACACCACCGCCACCCGGCGGCGCCAAGCCACCGGGTCCAGCCGGGCCAGATCGACCCCGTCGACCGTGACGACGCCGTAGGACGGCCGGTGCAGGCCGGCGAGAAGCTTGATGAGGGTCGTCTTTCCGGCCCCGTTGAGACCGACGACGGCAAGCACCTCGCCGGGGTGGAGGTCGAGGTCGAGCCCGTCCAGTACCAGTCGATCCCCCGTGGGGTAGCCGAACCGGACCTGCGTGAAGTTGACCCTGGGTGGGCGAGGAGGGCCCGCTGCCGTCGTCGCCCCGGCGCTGTCCGGGGCGCCGGCCCGACCTGCCGGCGTGTCGTACCGGGCCGACAGCCGGTCCATCGCGTGCACGGCGCCGACACCGTACTCGATGTTCAGGGCCTCGACCCCCATGAAACTGATCCCGAAGATGCCCCAGGCGGCGGTCACGCACTCGGCCAACCCGCCCGGGCTCAGCCGCCCATCGAGGGCGGCCAGTCCCGGGACCAGCAACGCGGCCAGGCTGGCCCCGGCGGCGATGAGGATCGTGACCCACTGTCGGCGCAGGACCTCGCGCACCTGGGCGGAGTATCCCGCAGCCCAGGCCCAGTGCGCCTCTCGCCTGCGCCCCACCACCCACGATGCCAACCCGAAGAGCCGTATCTCCTTGGCCGCCGCAGGACCAGCGGCCAGCTCCGTCCAGTACTCGGCCCGGCGTTGGGCGTCGGCGAAACCGTCGACCAGCCGCTCCAGATAGATCCACTGCCGGCGGGTGACCGCCCGAATCAACAGGGAACCGGCCAGTAACGCCACCGCCAGCCACGGAAAATGCGCAGCCAGGACGAGCGCGGCACCCACCGTGGCAGCCAGCCGGGCAAGCAGCACCATCTGACCGGTCGCCGCGGTGCCCGGTGACCGCAGCCGCCAGGTGTCGCCCTGGTCCGAGGCTCGGGTCACCTCGGCGGCGAAAGCCGGGTCGGCGAGGTGGTCGATCAGCGCCGGGCTCAGCACCGTCCTCCTCACCCGACTACGGGCGGCGCCGTCGATCCGACGGGTGGCCAGCCAGTTCAGCAACTCCAGCAACGACTCACCGACGAGACGCAGCAGGACCGCGCCGGCCACCATCGCGACCGGCACCACCACCCCGCCGGTCTCCCCGCGGGCCACCACGCCCTCGACCACGGACCCGGTGGCCAGCGCCGTCAGTGGCGCCGCCGCCGCCATGGCGGCGGCGGCCAGGAGCATCCCGGCGACCAGGGCGGGCCCGGCCAGGGCCAGCAGTCTTGCCAGTCGAAGTCGCTCGGCGGCGGTCGCCCGGACCGCCGACAGCCGAAAGTCCAACCACGCCGGCGGTCGCGTCGTCTCCTCGACCGTCATGTCGAACCCCCGGCTCTCTCGAGTGGCCGGGCCGGCCCGAGCATCGGTGTCGCCATCCCGGCAGTGGCTGGTTGGTCGTCGAGATGAGGACTCTGGTCTGGGCGAGTTTCGTCGAGGCGACGGCGTGCCAAGAGTCGGCTCATCCTCATCGGACGGTGAAGGGTATTCGGCGGGCGGGCCTGGCCGACCAGTGGACCGCGAGGGGTGCGATCAGCCACAGGGCCAGGATCGGCGCCACGAAGGGCAGTGCTGACGGATTGACCGACCAGAGGACGCCGGCGAGCACCACACTGACCGCACAGGAGGCGATCATCGTGCGGTAGCGCAGCAATAGGCTGTCGCCCACGGCTCGGGTCTGCACCCGCGAGGCCGTCCACTGCAGCACCTTGCGACGACTGACGACGGTGCGGTACGCCGCCCGAACGATCGCGTCGGTGAGAAGCACCGCCTGGTCGGCGAGGAGCACGATCCCGGTCGGCAGGCTCGCCAACTCCGCCAGGGTCCGGTGCCTGACGTGACTGTAGTGCTCCCGCAGGAGCGGATGCCCGGTCAGGGTGCTCGCCGGGCCGGCGGCCGACCGTGGTCGGCGCGCCCGGGCGATCGCCAGGATCGGCCGGAACAGCAGGTGGCCAGCGAGGAGCGGCACCAGCAACACGACGGCGGCGAAGAGCCCCGCTCGCGCTCCCGGCAGGGTGAGCGAACCGACGGCCAGAAGTGCCAGGTTCGCCGGCGGCACCAGGTGACGCACGGCGTCGTCGAGCACCCGGTACCGGTCGAGCAACGGCAGCCTGCGCAGGCTCGACCTCGGGCCGGCGAGGAGCCAGGGAACCAGGTGGATGTCTCCTCGTGCCCATCGGTGGTCGCGAAGCCGGGACGTCAGGTAGTCCTCGGGGGAGTCTTCGATGATCAGTGCCCGGCTCTCGTAGGCGGCGCGCGCGTACGCTCCTTCGAGCTTGTCGTGGTTGAGCACGGAGTTCTCCGGCAGGGTGTCGTTCAGGGTGGCGCTGAACGCGGTGACCTCGAAGATGCCCTGCCCGAAGAACTGGTCGCGGCCGAAGCACTGCTGCATGACGGTGATCTTCGGTGAGTGCTGCTTGGATCGGGTCGCCCAGGCGAAGAGCGTCCGCGCCCGGCGGGACACGATGAGTGGGCGGAGGAAGGTGAACCCGGAGACGACCCGACCGGCCGCCACGTCCACGACCGGGTGGTTGTCCGGATGCTCGATGGTGGCGACGAGTTGCCGAGCACTGCCCGGGCAGAGTCGACTGGAGACGTCGAGCGTGATGACGTAGCGCGCACGTCGGAGTCTGGTCAGTGCGGTCCGGATCGTCCCGGACGTGCTGGAGAACGTCGTCTCCGAGGAGCCGGTGACCAGCCGCACGAACTCCACGAGCTTTCCGCGTTTTCGCTCCCAGCCCATCCAGACGCCTTCCGCCGGATTCCACTGCCGTCTCCGGTGCAGCGCGAAGATCGGTGGTCCGGGGCAGGCCTCGCTGGCGTGACGAATGCGATCGTCGACGAGACCTCGGAGTCGGTCGTCTCCGGGCAGCGTGGGGGACGGCCCGTCCGGGAGGTCCACCAGTGCCACATGGGCGAGGAACCCGTCTCCACCGTCGCGTCTGGCCTCGCAGATCGTCGCGAGAAGGTCGTCGACGTCATGTTCGTCGTGCACGATGACGGGATAGACGAAGCAGGTGGTGGCGACCGCGGCGTCGACCTGCCGCGGGTCGAGGAAGGGCAGGGGCGGGGCATCCGGCCGGATCGCCTGCAGTGCCGTGTGCACCGCCTGCTGGCCGAGCCGGCTGGCCACCGGCAGCGTCAGCAGCCCCACCGCCCATGCC
>NZ_SMKN01000098.1 GCF_004348675.1 Micromonospora sp. KC606
GTGGGCGTCCCCGAGTGCGTGGAGGGCCACGTCCGCGTCCGGGCCCCGGAGGGGGCGCTGCGGCGCTGGCTCTTCGCCCACCGGGTGCCACCGCCGGGCCCGCAGGCCGAGGAGGGTCAGCAGCGGCGCCACCCCTGGTGGCAGGTGATGTGCCTGACCGGCGTGGACTACTTCTCCACCCTCTCCTACCTGCCGGCCATCGCGGTGCTGGCGGCCGGGGCGCTCTCGCCGCTGGCCACGCTGCTCATCGTGGCGTTGACCCTGTTCGGCGTGCTGCCGATGTACCGGCGAGTGGCCGGGGAGAGCCCGTACGGGCAGGGGTCGGTGGCGATGCTGGAGCGGCTGCTGCCCTTCTGGCGGGGCAAGATCTTCGTGTTGGTGCTGCTCGGCTTCGTCGCCACCTCCTGGATCATCACGATCACCCTGTCCGCCGCCGACGCCACGGTCCACCTGCTGGAGAACCCGTACCTGCCGGCCGCCTTCCCGCACGGCACCCAGGCCGCGGTGGTGGTGACGGTGCTGCTGCTGGTGGTGCTGGGCGGGGTGTTCCTGTTGGGTTTCACCGAGGCCGTGGCCGTGGCGATCCCGCTGGTCGTGGCCTTTCTCACGCTCAACGCGGTGATCGTGCTGGTCGGCCTGGCCGAGGTGGTCGCCGGCCCGTCCCTGCTGGGAGGGTGGGTGGCCGCGCTGACCGCCGGCGGCGTCGGCGCCGGTGATCTGCTGGGCCCGGCGGTGCTGGCCTTCCCGCTGCTGGTGCTGGGGCTCTCCGGCTTCGAGACGGGGGTCAGCATGATGCCCCTGGTGCGGGGGGAGGGGACGGATCCGGACCAGCGGCTGGCGGCGCGGATCCGCAACACCCGCAAGCTGCTCACCGCCGCCGCCGTGATCATGTCGGTGTACCTGATCAGCACCACCTTCGTGACCACCGTGCTGATCCCGCCCGAGGAGTTCGGTCCGGGCGGGACGGCCAACGGTCGGGCCCTGGCCTGGTTGGCCCACGAGCACCTCGGTGAGGCGTTCGGAACGGTGTACGACATCAGCAGCGTGTTGATCCTCTGGTTCGCCGGCGCGTCCGCGATGGCCGGCCTGATCAACATCGTGCCGCGGTACCTGCCCTCGTACGGGATGGCGCCGGAGTGGGGCCGGGCGGTGCGACCGGTCGTGCTGGTCTACACGCTGATCAGCATCGCCATCACGGTCGCCTTCCGGGCCGACGTCAACGCCCAGGCCGGCGCGTACGCCACCGGGATCCTGGCGATGATGGTCTCCGGCGCGGTGGCGGTGACCATCGCGGCGGCCCGCGCCCGGCGGCGGGTCGCCCGCGTCGGGTTCGGCGTGTTGACCGCGGTCCTGCTCTACGCGTTGGCGGAGAACGTGATCGAGAAGCCGGACGGGATCGCGATCTCGGCGATGTTCGTAGCGGGCATCATCGTCGTCTCGCTGATCTCCAGGGTCACCCGCACCACCGAGTTGCGGGCGGAACGGGTCGAGTTCGACGAGGTTGCCCGACGGATCCTGGCCGAGTCGCTGGCCCACGACGGCCGGCTGCACCTGATCGCCAACAAGCGGGACAGCGGGGCGGTGAAGGAGTACCGGGTCAAGGAGCGGGCGCAGCGCGGCATGAACCCGGTGCCGGGCGCGGCCGACGTGATCTTCCTGGAGATCGACGTGGTGGATCCGTCGCAGTTCAGCCAGGTGCTGCGGGTGCGCGGCGTGGAGACCGGCGGGCACCGGGTGCTGCGCGCCAGCAGCCCGGCCGTACCCAACGCGATCGCCGCGATCCTGCTCGCCCTGCGCGACGCCACCGGGGTGCGCCCACACGCGCACTTCGAGTGGTCCGAGGGGAATCCGGTCGCCCACCTGTTGCGCTACCTGATCCTCGGCCGGGGCGACACCCCGCCGGTGGTCCGGGAGATCATCCGCAAGAGCGAACCCGATCCGGCCCGCCGGCCGGGCATCCATGTCGGCGGCTGAGCGGTTCGCGGCAGCCGCACCTGATGGCCCAGCCTCCTAGGATGCGCTGGGGTGGGTGACGCGGCGACACACAAACGGCCCGCGCCCCGGGAGTGGGCGCGGGCCGGTGGTTCGCCGAAAGACCTACCTGGACGGCTCGGGAAGCTTGCAGTCGACCTTCGGGTTGGCGCCCAGGTAGTTGAGCGGGCCGGCCACGATGGTCACCAGGATGGTCCCGGCCTCCGCGCAGTTGGTCTCGTCGTTGCCGTAGTAGCCGCGCTGGCCGGCTGCGACGGCGCCGATGATCAGCCAGATCACGACGAGAACTCCGAAGATGGACGTGCCGCGCATGGGGGCCTCCCGGGTCGTGGGGGTCGAGGTGATGCTAGATGTACCCAGCGGCGGCAAACGGATAAACGGCACCCGGCCGGGAACGGCCCGAACCCGCACTGGGTCAGTGCGGCGGCGACGGGGCCTCCGGCGGCCGGCCCCGGCTGCGCAGGTAGTCGGCGACCGCGACACCGGCGAGCACCAGCATGGTGCCGATGGCGGCGAACAGCGGTGGCAGGAGGAGCACCGCCGGGGCGATGGCGAGTAGGGCGAGCAGCCCGCCAGGGCGGGACAGCGAGACCCGACTGAACACCTCGTACTCGAAGAAGGCCCGGCCGACGAGGAACAGCGCCGGCCCGCCGAGGATGACCGCCGCCCACGACGGCGGGGTACGCCCCGACGGCTCGTGCAGCACCAGGTCGAAACCGGCGGCGGTGATCACCACCCCGGCCACCATCAGCAGTTGCGTGTACGGCGCGGTGCGCAGGAACTTGTTCGGTGCCCGCGAACTCTGGATGGCCTGCGGCAGCAACTCGCCGGACTTGTGCACGTAGATGCGCCAGAGCAGCAGCGTGGTGGCGAAGGCGATGGTGAACGCGGCGAGGTTCTCCGCCTCCGAGTGCTTGATGCTGAACATGGTGCCGATGACCAGGACGGCGTCACCCAGGGCGATGATGAAGAACTGCTGGTAGCGCTCCGGCAGGTGCTCGGGGGTGGCGGTGCCGGTGCGCTGCCCCTCCGGGATCGGGCCCAGCCCCGGCACCGGGTACGCCACCCGGAAGCCGCCGTAGTCGATGGCGAGCGCGAGCGCCCACAGCACCTCCCGGGCGTGCCCGCCGACGGACGCGCCGACGATCCAGGGCACCGCCGACACGGCGAACCACACGAAGACCCGGGCTGTCCGGTGCCGGGCCTGCGGATGCGCCCGCAACGCCAGCATGAGGAAGATCCCACGACCGAGGTGGATGGCCACATATGCGCCGGCGAAGACCAGCCCGCGCGGGCCGAAGGCCTTGGGGATGGCGGCGGTCATCAGCAGCACGCCGAACATCGTTCCTGCGACCAGAAGTTTGATCTCGGGACGCTGCGGGTCGTACAGGTCGGTGACCATGGTGGAGATCGCCCAGGTCCACCAGACCGCCATCAGCATGAGCAGCGCCTGTCCGACGCCCTGCCAGGTGACGTCGATGACCAGGCCGCGAGAGATCAGGGCGAGCGCGACGACGTAGACCAGGTCGAAGAAGAGTTCCAGCAGGGTGACCCGGCGAGGGGCATCCGGATCGCGCACCGGCGGGCGGAGCGCCCCGGCGGGACGCTCCGGCGGGTCCTGCGGCACGGGTTGCTCCTGCGAACGGGGTTCCTGGCGCGACGGGTTCGCCGTGGCGGCTCCCAACCGACGGTAGCGAGGCGGGCAGGGCAGCGGGTCCGTTCCGGTGCTTTGCCGCCGGAAGCGGGTGTTATCCGATTGCCGGACACGGCGGTGGTGACCAGTCTGGAGCCGATGGACACCACTGCCGATCGCGTCCCGCCCGCCGTACCGACCACGCCTGCGCACATCGACGCCGCCCTGGTGCGCCGCCTGATCGCCGGACAGTTTCCGCGCTGGGTCACCCTGCCCGTGCGTCCCGTCGCCCACGGCGGCTGGGACAACCGCACCTTCCACCTCGGGGACGCGATGACCGTACGGTTGCCCAGCGCCGCCGGCTACGCCGCCCAGGTCGCCAAGGAACAGCGCTGGCTGCCGTTGCTCGCGCCCCGGCTGCCGTTGCCGGTGCCGAGGCCGCTGGCCAGGGGGCTGCCCGCCGAGGGCTACCCGTTCGAGTGGTCGGTGTACCAGTGGATCGAGGGCCAGCAGGCCCGGGCCGAGCGGATCGCGGACCTGAGGGAGTTCGCCCGCGCCCTCGCCGGATTCCTGTCCGCGCTGCGTGCCGTCGACGCCACCGGCGGGCCGGTCGCCGGGCCGCACAGCTTCTGGCGCGGCGGACCGCTGGCGACCTACGACGGTGAGACCCGGGCGGCGATCGCCACGCTCGGCGACCGGATCCCCGGCGAGCGGGTCACCCGGATCTGGGAGTTGGCGCTCTCGTCCGAGTGGTCGAAGCCGCCGGTGTGGTTCCACGGCGACGTCGCCTCCGGCAACCTGCTGGTACGCGACGGCCGGCTGGCCGCCGTCATCGACTTCGGCACCTGCGGGGTGGGCGACCCGGCGTGTGATCTGGCGGTGGCCTGGACGCTGCTCGACGGCGCGAGCCGGGCGGTGTTCCGGGCGGCGCTCGCGGTGGACGCCGCGAGCTGGTGCCGGGGGCGTGGCTGGGTGCTGTGGAAGGCGCTGATCACGTTCGACGACCCCGACCCGGGCCGCCGGGCGGACGCGCGGCGCACCCTGGACGCGGTGCTGTCCGAGTACCCGGCGTCGGGCTAGTCACGGGGCCGCCGGGCCGGTGGTCGTGCCGGAGCACGGCCACCGGCCCGGCGGATGCTCAGTTCTGTCCGGCGGCCCCGGCGGGGGCGGGCAGCACCGACCCGGCGTCGGTGCCAGCCAGCACCTTCGCCTGCTGCGGCCACGTGGCCAGGCTCGGCGCGGCGCGGAGCCCGGCGGCGCGGATGGTCTCCCGCAGCGCCGTTTCGTCCAGCTCGGCGAGCTGACGGTAGCTGCGAATCCCGGCCGCCTGCAACGCGGCGGCCATCTTCGGGCCGACACCCTGGATCCGGCGGAAGTCGTCCGCCGGCGTGGCCTCGTCCGCCGGCGCGGATTCCTCGGCCGGCGTGGATTCCTCGGCGGGCGCGGATTCCTCGGCCGGCGCGGCCTCGTCGGTCGGCGCGACCGTGGCGTCCTCCGCCGCGGGGACCGCCGTCGGGGCGGCGGTGGTCAGCTGCGGGGCGGGCTGGGTGTCGTCCGAGGTCGCCCGGTCGGCGCTGCCGACCTCGGCGGTCGGTTCGGCGTCCTCCACCGGGGTGCGCGGCGCCGGGGTGCCCGGCCGGGCCGCTTCCGGCTTCTCTGTCTCGGCGTCGGTCGTCACCGGGCTGGCGGTCTCGGCGTCGGTCGTTGCCGGAGCGGGGGCGTCGGCTGCCACGGGCGCGGCGGGGTCGGGGCGCGTGTCGGCCTCGACAGCCACCGGCGCCTCCGCAACCGGTGCGGCGTCACCGACCTGGGGCGAGCGCTCGTCGGTGTCGCCGTCGCCGGTGTCCGCCCCGGCCGGCTCGTCGCCGGATGCCGCCGGCGTGACCTGCGGGGCCTGCTCGTCAGCGCGGGCCGGCAGGGCGCTGTCGGCCGGGGGCGCGTCGTGCTGCCGGGTGTCCGCGGTGGCGTCCACCTCGGCCGGGGTCGGCGCGACGGTCGGGAACTGGTCGTCGGTGATCGGCGCGTCGGCGACCGGTTCCCGGTCGGCGCCGGCCACGGCCGGCTCGTCGGCGGCCGGAGACGTGGCGGCCGGCTCGTCGGCGGCCGGGGACGTGGCGGCCGGAGTGACCGCGAGGTCCCGGTCGGTGGGCTCGTCGATGACGGCGACGGGCGCCGGGGTGCGGTTCACGGTGGCTTCCGGGCGGGGTGTGTCGAGAGTCGCCCTGGCCTCGGCCTTCTCGGCCTCGGTCAGACCGACGACCGGGTCGCCGTCCACGGTGGACCCGACCGGAGCGGTGGTGGTCGCCAGCTGCCGGCCGCGTGCCAGCCAGCCGGCGGCTCCGCCCAGCAGCAGGGCCAGGATCACGATCAGCCATTGCCCGAAAGTCGACGGCACGGCGAACCTCCCTCTTGCGTACGTCGTGAAAGTCGCGAAGCAAACTCGGCGCAGCTTCGCACACGCGCACGGCGGGCGACAGAGAGGATCGGCCATCGCGGCCCAGGTGAGACAGCCGGTGCCGGGGCGTGGTGACGGGATGACCGACCGTGTGCCGGATCTCGCGTCGCCACGGACACGCCGGGCCGCGACGAGGTGCCGTCGTCGCGACCCGGCGGGCGACTCAGTCGTCCTCGCCCCGGTAGGTGTAGAAGTCGTTGACGAACCGGCGGGCGAGTCGGGGCACCCGGCTGGTGACGCCGAAGTAGCCGCGCGCCCCGAGCAGGGCCAGCCGGCCGACGACCGGTTTGTACATCCGGTCGTCGCCGCTGGTGCCGCTGCGGCGCAACGAGTCGGCGACCCGGGCGAAGCCGTACGGCACCATCTCGGCCTCGTAGTCGGCGACCGCCTGCAACAGCGTCTTGTCGCCGGCGGCGGCCTGGCGCAGGTGCCGGCAGAGCAGGGCGGCGTCGCGAAGCGCGGTGTTGGCGCCGACACCCCGGCCGGGGGTCATGGTGTGGATGGCGTCGCCGAGGAGCGTCACCGTGCTGCTCTTCCACGCCGGGATCGGCTCGCTGGTGGAAACCTGGATCGGCAGGGCGCTGCCGGGGTCGCTGCGGGCGAGCAGTTCCCGCAGGTGGGGGTGCCAGTGGCGGGTGAGATTCTGGGCGACCTGGACGAGCTCCTCGCGCCGGCGCTGCATGGTGTCGGGCGGAAACCGGCGGGCGGTGCTCCAGATGATGAAGTTGATGTTGTCGCGGGTGTTGTCGTGCACGCGACCGGGCCAGCCGTGCAGCAGTGCCGCGTCGTCGTCGCTGACCTCGGGTTTGAGCTGGCCGTCGCGGTCCCACTTGAACTCCATCACGTGTATCACGCCCATCACGCCGCCGGCTCCGAAGATCAGCGAGATGCCCTTCTCGACGCGTTCGGGCAGGAGTTGGCGGGTGTGTGCGGTCAGTGGAATCCGGGTGGCGATGTTGATGGTGCCGGCGTCCCGGACGACCGCGTGCGGCAGGTACTGGCGGCGGACCGCCGAATGCGTGCCGTCGGCGGCGACCAGCAGGTCGCCGGTGGCGCTGGTGCCGTCGGCGAAGTACGCCGTCACCGTGCCGTCGTCGCGTTGCTCGTAGCGGGTGAAGGTCTTGTCGAAGTGGACCACGTCCGCCGTGCCGGTGAGCAGCACCTGCCGCAGCGTCATCCGGGCCACCGAGCGTTCGGTCTCGGCCGGGTTGGTGTCCGGGCGCAGCGGGAACGACGCGGTCTGTCGCAGCCGCTCAGTGATGACGTTGAAGTAGCGGGGGGAGCGGGCGCAGGTGGCCAGGTAGACGTCGAACAGCTCCGGCGGCAGGCACTCGCGCAGCGCCTTGCTGCCGGTCGGTCCAATGCCGATGCGGTAGCCGAGCAGGCCCTCGCCGCGCGTGCGGTACCGCTCGTAGACGGCGACGCTGATGCCGGCGCGGCGCAGGCCGTGCGCGAGGCAGAGCCCACCGGTACCGGCTCCGATGATCAGGACGTGGGGTGGTTGGGAAGCCATCCCGGCTCCGGTTCAGCCGGCCGGCCGGGGCGACGGCACCTCGGCGGCGTCCCAGCGGTAGAAGCAACCGGCGATCGCGTCCCGCGGCGACCGCCAGGTCGGCAGGTACGGTGAGGTGTGCGCGGAGAGCCGTTCGTTGACCTGGAGGTAGAGCGGGTGGTTGCGGGCGCCGGCCAGGGCGTCCGGGTCCACGTCCTCGGTCTCCATCAGGTGGACACACAGGTCGTGCAGGCAGTACAGGGACCGGTGCCGGACGCCGGTCAGGGTGGGCAGCTCGGTCGCGTCGGACTCGGCGAAGATCTGCGCCACCCGACCCTCCGAGCCGGGGATGATCCTGCTGACGATCAGTAGACGACTCATGGGACCCCTCTCGTCGGTGGCGTCCGCCCAGTTCGGAGGCCACGGACCGCTGTGGGGTCCACCCTGCCGCCCATTCTGTCACCTCTCCGTCACGTCGCCCTCGCTGCCCGTGACGGGTTGGCCGGGCGTTACCCACGCGGCGGGCACCGACCGCGGCGCCCGGCGGCGTTGTCAGGGTCGACCGGCGCGGCGGTCGGTGGGGGCGGCGGCCAGCCGGCCGGCGGGCGCGCGGCGCGCGGTGGCGGAGGAACGGCCCCGGCTGGCCTGGTGGATCGGGGCCAGGGTGTCCTGCAGCAGCGCGGTCATCGCCGCCGACGGTTCGAGCCGCAGCTCGCGCAGGAGCAGGTCGCGGTAGACGTAGAAGGCGTGCACCGCCTCGAAGGCGTTGCCCTCGGCCAGGTGGATTCGCACCACCAGCCGGTGCGGCGTCTCCCGCAGCGGTTCGGCGGCCATCGCCTCCAGCGCGGCCTCCAGTGCCTCGCCGTGCCGGCCCGCGGCCAGGTGCTGGTCGGCCAGGTCCTCCAGCATGTGCAGGCGCAGTTGCCGCAGCCGCTCCCGGTCGGCGAGCACCCAGTCGTCGTACCAGCCCGGGAGTAGGTCGTGCCGGCCGGCCGCGAGCGCCCCGGCGGCGCCCGCGTCACCGCCGTCGCGGACCCGGGCGGCGGCGCCGACCAGGGCATCCACGTCGACCCGGACGCGCTGGTCCAGCCGTACGGTGTCGCCGCTGGTGACCAGGGGGCAGCAGGGGTCCTGGCGCAGTCGCCACAACGCCGTACGCAGGGACGACAGCGCCCGCTCCTCGGGCGCGTCCGGCCAGAGCAGGCCGGCCAGGTGGCTGCGGGTGGCACCGGGACGCAGACCGATCAGCGCGATGACCCGTTGCAGGCCGCGCGGTACCACGATCGGCGCGCCGCCGTGCAGCAGCCGGAAGCCGCCGAGCAGGTACAGCGCGATCAGTGTGCCGGGTCGTGACCCGGTGGTCGACATGGACGGATCAGCGGCCACGGCGGCACCTCCTGCGGAACCCCGGTCCCGATTCTGTGTCCCGGCGCGGCTGCCCGTGACCTCACTGTCTGAGTCGCTGCGCCGCGGTACGGCGTCGCGCCGCGGCCACCGGGCTGACCGTCCCGAAGATTATCAATCGTGGTAACTCTCGGTCAATGATGGTGTCGATTGTCCGTTGCTTCTCGTGTGGCCGCGAAAGCGCCTCTGAACTGCCCAGAGTGGCTATCCGTAGTGGATCTTCGCACAGCTCATACACAGGTTGCGTCAACGCATCGTCACGATGGTGCGGCCCCGGTGGTTGCGCGTTGACGCCCCGGTGACGGGGTCCGCCGCATCGTGTCGACAGTCGTCCGGCCGGCCGGCGCGGTCCATCCCGCGCCGGAGGCCGTGGGGGGAGGCCCAACCATGGACCGTTCGCTGATCGTCGCGAAGGTGGTTCCCACCGCCGAGGCGCAGGTCGCCGAGATCTTCGCCGAGTCCGACGCGACGGAACTGCCCCGTCTGGTCGGGGTGCGGCACCGCTCGCTCTACCGGCTGCACGACCTCTACGTGCATCTGCTGGAGACGGAGGCGGCGACGGAGGGGGCGGTCCAGGCGGCCCGCGGGCATCCCGAGTTCGTCCGGATCAGCGAGCGGCTGCGCCGCTACATCTCGCCGTACCTGCCGACCTGGCGGGAACCGCGCGACGCCATGGCCCACTGTTTCTACCGGTTCGACGCCGACGAATCCTCCGGGTTCGACGGCGGGGAGCGGGCATGACCGCCACCGCCCCGCGGGAGGGGCAACTCTGGTCCCGCTGCGCCGGCTGCGCCAGCCTGCTGTACCGCAAACGGCTGCGCCGCAACCTCGACGTGTGCCCCGAATGCGGGGCACACGCCCGCCTCGACGCGCCCCAACGGGTGGCTCAGCTGGTAGACCCGGGGTCGTTCACGGCGCTGCCGGAACGCCCGGCCGAGGTGGACCCGATCGGCTTCGTCGACGTACTGCCGTACCCACACCGGCTCAGCGCCGCGCGTGCCGGCACCGGCCTCGCCGAGGCCGTGGTCTGTGGCACCGCCACCATCGGCCGGCATTCCTGCGCGCTGGCCGTGATGGACTTCCGTTTCCTCGGTGGCAGCCTCGGCTCCGCCGTCGGCGAGCTGATCACGCGTGCCGCCGAGCAGGCGCTGGAGGATCGGATCCCGCTGGTGCTGGTCACCGCCTCCGGCGGGGCGCGGATGCAGGAGGGCGCACTGTCGCTGATGCAGATGGCCACGGTCAGCCAGGCGGTCGCCGGGTTGCGGGAGGCAGGGCTGCTGACCGTCAGCGTGCTCACCGATCCCACCTACGGGGGGGTGGCGGCGTCTTTCGCCACCAACACCGACGTGGTGCTCGCCGAGAGCGGCGCGCGGATGGGGTTCGCCGGGCCGCGGGTGATCCGCCAGGTCACCGGCCGGGAGCTGCCCGAGGGCTTCCAGACCGCCGAGTTTTTGCTCCGCCACGGCCAGGTCGACATGGTGGTGCCCCGGCACGCGCTACGTGGCCGGCTTGTGGCGTTGCTGGCCGCCGCCCGGGCCGAGCGGCGACCGCCGCTGACCGCCGCGGTGCCCAGGCAGGAGCGACCGCCCGACCCGGGCGCTCGGCCGGCGCCGGCCGGGACGGACCGGGGTACCCGGTCGGCGCCGGCCGGCACCGGCGCCGACGCCTGGGAGACGGTCCGGCTGGCTCGGCACCCCGGGCGGCCGACCACCCTGGACTACCTGGAGACCGTCTTCGACGGCTTCGTGGAACTGCACGGCGACCGGCTCGGTGGGGACTGCCCGGCCGTGGTCGGCGGGTTGGCCCGACTCGACGGGCGGCAAGTGATGGTGGTCGGCCACCAGAAGGGACACACCACCGGCGAGCTGGTGGCCCGAAACTTCGGCATGGCCAGCCCGGCCGGGCACCGTAAGGCCCTGCGGTTGGTCCGGCTCGCCGCCCGGCTCGGTCTGCCGGTGGTCACCCTGGTGGACACTCCCGGCGCCGATCCCGGACTCGACGCCGAGATGCGAGGCCAGGCGGCCGCCATCGCGGAGAACATCCTCGCCCTCAGCGTGCTGCCCACCCCGATCGTCGCGGTGATCACCGGTGAGGGCGGCAGCGGCGGCGCGCTGGCCCTCGCGGTCGCCGACCGGGTGCTGATGCTCCAGCACGCCGTCTACTCGGTGATCAGCCCCGAGGGCTGCGCAGCGATCCTCTGGCCGGACCGTGCCGCCGCCCCCCAGGCGGCCCGCGCGCTGCGGCTGACCGCCCCGGACCTGTGCCGCCTGGGCGTCGTCGACGACCTCGTCCCCGAGCCGAGCCCGGCTGCCCACCACGACCCGGAAGGGACCGCGCGGATGCTGCGTGACGCGCTGCTGGCCAACCTGCTACCCCTGCTCGACGTCCCGCCGGCGACCCTGGTCCGCCGCCGGCGGCAGCGCTTCCGGCGCTTCGGCGCCGCCCGCACCGGCGTCCGGGCAGGTGTCCGGGCAGGTGTCCGGTGAGCGCCGTCGTCGCCCCGCCGGCCGGCGGCGTGCCCGCCGAGGCCGACACCGCGTCGGTGACACCCGAGGTGGACGTCGTCCTGGCCGGGCTGCGCCGGCACGCCCGGCAGCTCGTCGCCGAGGTCGCCGGCCCGGTCCGGCGGGTACGGCTGCGCAGCGGGGACACCGTGCTGGAGATCGAGTGGCACCCGACCGCCGCCGTGGAGCCCGCCCGGGCCCCGGAGGCGACCGCCCTGGCGCCGCGCCCACAGCCGCCGGCCGGCCCGGCCGGTCGGGCCGAGGTGCGCTCGCCGATCGTCGGCACGTTCTACCGTGCGCCCGAGCCCGGGGCCGCGCCCTTCGTCCGCGTGGGCGACCTGGTCCGGCCCGGGCAGGTCGTCGGGATCGTGGAGGCCATGAAGCTGATGAACGAGGTGACCGCCGAGCGGGCCGGCCGGGTGGTCGAGGTGCTCGTCGACGACGGCCGGCCGGTGGAGTACGACCAGCCGCTGGTCGCGCTCGACCCGGTCTGAGGTGGGTGTCGCCATGTTCTCCACAGTGCTCGTCGCCAACCGGGGCGAAATCGCGGTACGGGTGCTGCGCGCCTGCCGTGAGCTGGGCATTCCCACGGCGGTGGTCTACTCGACGGCGGATGCCGACTCGCCGGCCGTCCGGCTCGCCGACCGAGCCGTCCTGATCGGCCCCCCGCAACCCCGGCGCAGCTACCTCAACGCCGCCGCCATCGTGGAGGCGGCGCGGCAGGTCGGGGCGGACGCGGTGCACCCCGGCTACGGCTTCCTCTCCGAGGATGCCGACTTCGCCGAGATCTGCGCCGACAACGGTCTGACCTTCATCGGCCCGCCTCCGCAGGTGATGGCCGCGCTCGCCGACAAGTCCTCGGCGCGGGCGCTGATGAGCCGGGCGGGGTTGCCTCTGCCGCCGGGCAGCGTCAGCCCGGTCTCCACCGCGGCCCGCGCCGCAGAGATCGCCGACGAGCTCGGGTACCCGGTGATCGTCAAGGCCGCCGCGGGCGGCGGCGGACGGGGAATGACGGTGGTCGGCTCCCCGGCCGAGCTGTCCCGGGCCTACGCGCGTACCCGGGCCGCCGCGCAGGCCGCCTTCGGCGACGACCGGGTCTATGTCGAGCGGTACCTGACCGACGCCCGGCACGTCGAGGTGCAGCTGCTCTGCGACGCCCACGGCAACGGCGTGCACCTGGGCACCCGGGACTGCTCGGTCCAGCGCCGGCACCAGAAGCTGGTCGAGGAGGCGCCGGCGCCGGCGCTGCCCGCCGCGACGCTCGACGCGATCGCCCGTACCGCGCTGCACGGCGCGATGGAGGTGGGCTTCGCCGGCGCCGGCACCGTGGAGTTCCTGGTCGACGCCGAGCAGCGGTTCCACTTCCTGGAGATCAACTGCCGGATCCAGGTGGAGCACCCGGTCACCGAGATGATCACAGGAATCGACCTGGTGCACGAACAGCTGCACATCGCCGCCGGGAAGCCGCTGCGGATCCGGCAGGACGACGTCCGCCCGCAGGGGGTGGCCGTCGAGTGCCGGGTCAACGTGGAAGACCCGGACCGGGACTTCGCGCCCACCCCGGGCCGGCTGGAACGGTTCGTCCCGCCGGGCGGCCCGTTCACCCGTGTCGACACCCACGGGCACCCCGGTTACCTGGTCGGGCCGTACTACGACTCGCTGCTGGCGAAGGTCGTGGTCTGGGCGCCGGACCGGGACCTGGCGCTGCGCCGGCTCGACCGCGCCCTGGCGGAGTTCGACATCGCCGGGCCGGGGGTGCGCACCACCATCCCCTTCGTCCGGCGGGTCCTCGACGACGCCGACTTCCGCGCCGGCCGCCACACCACCGCCCTGGTCGACCGGCTCCTCGCCGCCCCGCCACCGGCCCCGTCCACCCGCGCGCCCGGGCCCGTCACCGACGACGTGCCCGCGCCCGCCGTCGTGTCGTCGGGGTCGGCCGCGCCCGCCGTGGTGCCGTCGGGGTCGGCCGCGCCCGCCCTGCCGCCGCTGCGGGCCGCCGTCCCGCCGGCGACACCCGCCCGACCGGTCGCCGCCACCGCGGCGCCGGCCGCCGAGAAGTCCTGACCGCGACCGAGGAGGAACCGATGACCGTCACACACGGCCAGCCGCTCACCGAGCAGATCACCGACATCCTGGTGGCGCACTGTGGGCTGGACGCCGACGCGGCAGCCCGCGCGCCCGCCGCCTCACTGGAGGAACTGGGCATGGACTCACTGGCCCTGTTGGAACTCTCCGCCGTGGTCGCCGACCGCTGGCAGGTGCGGATTCCCGAACAGTCCGGACAGCTCAGCATCCCCGCCGTGGCCGACCTGGTGGCCCGCCGCACCCGGTCGCCAGGGCACACCGAGAACAGCATCGTCATCGCCGCCCCGCTGCCGCTGGTCTGGGACATCACCAACGACGTGGCCCGATGGACGGAGCTGTTCACCGAGTACGCCGTGGTGGAGATCCTGCATCGTGAGGGCGACACGGTGCGGTTCCGGCTCACCATGCACCCGGACGAGAACGGCATCGCGTGGAGCTGGGTCAGCGAACGCACCGCCGACCCGGCCACCCGGCAGGTCCGGGCGCACCGGGTGGAGACCGGGCCGTTCGAGTACATGCGCATCCACTGGCGTTACGCCGAGGAGCCCGAGGGCACCCGGATGACCTGGGTGCAGGACTTCGCGATGAAACCGACGGCGCCGGTGGACGACGCCGGCATGACCGACCGGATCAACGCCAACAGCCGGATCCAGCTCCAGATCATCAAGGGGAAGATCGAACTGGCGTACGCGGGAGGGACGCGATGACCGAGATCACGACCGGGCTGGTCGCCGCCCGCGACATCGCTCCCGACCGGCGCCGCGGCGGCGAGCTGCGGGTGCTGCTCGGGCCGCGTACCGTCGGCAGCACCTCAGGGTTCATGGGGGTCGCGGCTCTCGACCCGGGGGAGCGGATCGCCGAGCACTACCACCCGTACAGCGAGGAGTTCCTGTACGTCGCGCGGGGCGCCATCACCGTCGACCTGGACGACGAGCCGGTTCCGCTGGCCGCCGGTGCGGCGCTGTTCGTGCCGCGCAACGTGCGGCACCGGCTGCGCAACACCGGCGACGAGCCGGCCGAGGTGGTGTTCCACCTCGGCCCGCTGGCCCCCCGCCCGGAACTCGGCCACGTCGACACCGAACTCGTCGAACAGCGGGGCGGGTCGTGACGGGGCGCCGCACGGTCGTCACCGGCGTCGGGGTGGTCGCGCCGGGCGGCGCCACCCGGGACCGTTTCTGGAAGACCGTCACCGAGGGACGGACGGCCACCCGCCGGATCAGCTTCTTCGACCCGTCGCCGTTCCGCTCCCAGATCGCCGCCGAGTGCGACTTCGACCCCGATGCCGCCGGCATCACCCTCGCCGAGCGGCAGCGCGCCGACCGGTACGTGCAGTTCGCCCTGGCCTGCTCCAGCGAGGCACTCGCCGACAGCGGCCTGGCGCTCACCGACGCCGAGCGGGAGGTCACCGGGGTGGTGCTCGGCACCGCAGTCGGCGGCACCATGGCCCTGGAACAGGAGTACGTGCGGGTCAGCGACTCCGGCCGGCGCTGGCTGGTCGACCACACCCTCGGCGGCCCGTACCTCTACCCGGCGCTGGTGCCCAGCAGCCTCGCCGCCGACGTGGCCGTCCGGCACGGCGTGCACGGCCCCGCCCAGGTCGTCTCCACCGGCTGCACCTCCGGCATCGACGCCATCGGCTACGCCCACCACCTGATCGTCGACGGCGAGGCCGACATCGTGCTGGCCGGCGCGTCCGACTCGCCGATCTCCCCGGTCACCGTCGCCTCCTTCGACGCGATCAAGGCGACCAGCCCGGACAACGACGATCCGGCGCACGCCTCCCGCCCGTTCGACGCCGACCGGCACGGGTTCGTCCTCGCCGAGGGGGCCGCGGTGCTGGTGCTGGAGGAGTGGGAGCACGCCCGCCGCCGGGGCGCGCACGTCTACTGCGAGTTGGCCGGGTACGCCAGTCGGGCCAACGGCTTCCACATGACCGGGCTGCGCCCGGACGGGGTGGAGATGGGACTGGCCATCGCCGACGCGCTGCGCCAGTCCCGGCTGGGGCCGCAGGACGTCTCCTACATCAGCGCGCACGGTTCCGGCACCCGGCAGAACGACCGGCACGAGACGGCGGCGTTCAAGCGGGCGCTCGGCGAGGCCGCGCACCGGGTGCCGATCAGCTCGATCAAGTCGATGGTCGGGCACTCGCTGGGCGCGATCGGCTCGATCGAGATGGCCGCCTGCGCCCTGGCGATCGAGTACGGCGTGGTGCCGCCCACGGCGAACTGGACCACCCGGGACCCGGAGTGCGACCTGGACTACGTGCCCAACGTGGCCCGGGAGACGCCGGTGGACGTGGCACTGTCGGTGGGCAGCGGCTTCGGCGGCTTCCAGTCCGCGATGGTCTTCCGCCGGCTGGTGGTGGCCGGGTGAGCGGCGTGCGCCGGACTCGGGCGGTGCGCGGATGAGCACCCGGGCGGTGGTCACCGGGATCGGGGTGGTGGCGCCCAGCGGTGTCGGCGCCGACGCGCACTGGCGCACGGTCGTCGAGGGCGTGCGCCGCACCGCCCCGATCACGTTGTTCGACCCGGCGGGCTACCCGACCCGGGTGGCCGGGGAGGTGCCCGGTTTCGAGGCGGCGGCGTGGGCCGACAACCGGCAGCTGGTGCAGACCGACCGGTGGACCCATCTGGGTTTCGCCGCCACGAGGCTGGCGCTGGCCGACGCCGGGCTGCCCGAGCGGGCCCCCGACCCGTACGGCTGGGCGGTCACCCTGGCCAGTTCGTCCGGGGGTAACCTGTTCGGGCAGCGGGAGCTGCAACGACTCTGGGGAGGCAGCAGCCGCACCGTCGGGGCGTACCAGTCGATCGCCTGGTTCTACGCGGCCAGCGTCGGGCAGCTCTCCATTCACCACCAGTTCAAGGGGCCCTGCGGGGTGCTGGTCGCCGAGTCCGCCGGCGGGCTGGACAGTCTCGCCCACGCGGTGCGCACCGTGCGCCGGGGCACCCCGGTGGTGATCGCCGGCGCCACCGAGTGCCCGCTGAGCCCGTACGCGCTGGCCTGTCAGCTCCGCTCCGGCCTGCTCAGCGCCGCCTCCGACCCGGAGGCGGCGTACCGGCCGTTCGACCGGTCGGCGGGCGGCTACGTGCCCGCCGAGGGCGGGGCGGTGTTCGTGGTGGAGGAGCTCGGGCACGCCGTCGCCCGGGGGGCCCGGATCTACGGCGAGGTGACCGGCTGGGGGGCCACCCACGACGCCGCGCACACCGGCCCGGACGGCGCGGGCGACCCGGCCCGGTACGCGCGGGCGATGCGGCTGGCCCTCGACCGCTCCGGCGTCACCGCCGACGAGGTGGACGTGGTCCTGCCGGACGCCCTCGGAGTGCCCCGCTACGACCGCGCCGAGGCCGAGGCGCTGCGGGAGGTCTTCGGTGACCGGCCGCCGCCGGTGAGCACGCAGAAGCCGTTGACCGGCCGGGCACACCAGGGCGGCTCGGCGCTGGACGTGGCGACCGCGCTGCTGGCCTTCCACCACGACACGCTGCCCGCCTCGGCCGGCCCGCAGGAGCCGGCACCGGGCTGCGACCTGGACTTCCTGCGTGCGCCCCGGCGACCACGTCACCGGCTCGCGCTGGTCTGCGCCCGGGGCTTCGACGGTTTCAACAGCGCGCTGGTGCTGCGCGGGGCGCCACCGGCACCGAGGGGAGCGGCGGAATGAGTGGTCGACGGGCCCGGATCGTCTTCCTGGTACGGGTGGCGCAGGAGCGCACCGAGGACTTCCTGCGGGCGTACGAGGCGGTGCGGCACCTGGTCGCCGACGGGGTGCCCGGGCACCTGGTGGACCAGGTGTGCCGCTCGGCCAGCGATCCTGAACAGTGGCTGATCACCAGCGAGTGGGAGTCGCTGGCGGACTTCGAGGCCTGGGAGCGCAGCCCGGAGCACCGGGAGTTGGTGCGGCCGATGCGGGAGTGCTTCACCGACGCCCGGTCGCTGCGTTTCGTCATCCACGCCCAGACCCCGGAGGTGGCCCGGGTCTGACCGTGCGGGGCTGGTGGCAGCAGAGCAGACCGGGCGTACCACGGTTGCCGCTGGCATGACCACGCCTGGTGGTGGATCCGCCGTGTGCTCCGTGACGGGGTGGTGGTTCTCGATCTCGGCGACGCCCACCGAACATCCTCTCGTGGCGAGCACACCGGTGGGCCCGCGCCGGACGGCCGGCGCGGACCCACGGGTGGTGCGGTGGGTCAGCAGTGGCCGAGGTCGACCCAGACGCCGAACTGCCCGGTGGTGCCCGGTTCCTGGTTCTGCGTCCACCACTGGGCACGCCAGCGGTGGCCGTTGTGCGAGACCACGTTGTTGGCCGTGTAGATGGACGTGGGGTTCCATGCCGGGTCCGCGCAGGCCGGCGCGGGCGCGACGGTCAGCGGCAGGACGGCCCGGCTGGCTCCGAGCGCCACCGTCACCTGGCCCGCCTGCGGGTCCGCGTGGACGAACTCGTTGAGGTTGCCGGTGAGGATCAGGCCGAGCTGGCTGCCCGCCGGGAAGACGTAGTCCTTGGGCTCCAGCAGGATGGTGCCGGTGTGCTGCTGCCCCGGCGTCAGCGGCGTGGCGGCGGTGAGCGAGTCGCGGTTCTTGGCGTCGAGCGACCCGCGGGCCACCACCCGGGTGCTCGATCCGCCGGTGTAGTGAACCAGCAGCGCGGTGAGCGGGGTGCTGGTGGTGGCCGAGGTGAACGTCACCTCGACACGGGTGGCGCCGGAGAGCCGGTGTGCCGACGGGAGGGTCGGGCTGAGGTACGCGAGCCGGTAACTCTGGGCGGTGCCGGGCCCCGTCACCATCGTCGTCTCGGCCACGGTGCCCGAGCTGGTGAACTGCTGGCTGCCGGAGACCGGGGCGCTGGTCAGGCTGCCGGCGCCGCCGTTACCGGCTGGTCCGAGGTACAGCGACGTGGCCGTGGTCGTGGACGGAGGCCACACGGCCTCGGTCACCCGGGTGCCGTCCGGCCGTGCGACGGTGGCCTGGGATTCGTCCATGACGCCGTTGGCGATGTCGTACAGCCAGTGGTCCATCCACCGGCCGACCGGGTCCTTCGGCTCGCTGTAGAACGGGTCGACGTGCGCGGCGTCGTGCAGGTACACCCTGCGCGGCACATCATGGGCGACCAACTGGTCCCAGTACCTGCCCCACTGGGTGGTCTTGACGTTGTCGTCCTGCTGTCCGTGCACGAGGAACACGGAGGCCGTGACCTGGTCCACGTCGTCGCGGTAGTCGCGTGCGACGAAGAACGGGCCATGGTCCCACCCGGCCTGCGTCTCGCCGTCGCCGACGCCCTGGTACCGCGCCACGCAGTCCACCTTGGATTCCGCGTTCCCCCACCGGCCGGTGAAACCCTGCATGTACCGGTTCGGCCAGCTCCGGTACCCGATGCCCTGCGCCCGGGTGTAGTCGTACCAGCTGGAGATCGCGCCGACCGGCACGATGGTCTCGAGCCCGTCGATGCCCGTCTCGGCCACCTGCGTCGCCAGCGTGCCGTCGTAGGACACCCCGTACATGCCGACGCTTCCCGTGCTCCACGAGGCCGCCGCCGGGCTGCCGTCGCCGTACGTCGCGGTGGTGCGGCCGTTCAGCCAGTCGATCACGGCGGTCACGCTTCGCTCGTCTTCGGCGCCGCCGACCGACAGGCACCCCTCGGAGGTGCCGGTACCGGCGATCTCCACCTCGAGCACGGCGTACCCCCGCGGCACGAAGTACTCGTCCAGCCAGCCACTCCAGTGCGTGGCCGGATCGGCGATCGGGTCCGTCACCGTGGCACGCCGGGCGGCGGCGGTCTGGACCGTCCAGTACGGACTCGCCTTGACGATCGAGGCGACCTTGAGAGCGGCGTTCGTCTCCTCGGGTCGGATCACCAGGGCGGTGATGGTGTCGAGGACACCGTCGCCGTCGCTGTCCATGTCCGAGCGGACGTGCACCGTCTCTCGGACGGCATCGGCCATCGAGAACACGGGTTGGGTGGCGCCGTTGGACACGACGATCCCGGGCGGGGTTCCCGCCGCCACGGCGGCCGGCGCGACCACCACCGTGCCTGCCGTGCCGAACAGTGCGGCGGTGAGAGCGATCGCCCATCGACGCCTTCGTGTCTGTGCAGACAATTGTCATCCGTTCCGATCGCGCGCCTCCGTTGCGCCGGCGCCGGTGCCGGGCTTCGAGGTGACGCTCCTGTGATAACGGAATGCGCATTCCTGGTAACGGTGGCAGAACGTTGACCCGGGCGGAACGCGGTTGTGATTTCTGTCTACTTTGGACAATCGCCCTTGCCTGGCCCGCGGCGTCCTGCTCACCCACTGACAGAGCGGCGTCCCACAGGTGGTCGGGTAGCGATGGGGTGGGGCCCGGACACGCCGACGCGCCTCTCGGACCGCTACCCGGTCATCACTCGTCCGCTGGGGTGCGCGACGGCGGGTGGCCAGGCGGGCGCCGAGGCGGCGGACGGTCTCCGCCGACCGCGATGGCGTCGCTGCGCGCGCTGCCGTGCCGGCCGTCGCTTCGGTCGGCGCCGATGCCACGCCGGGCAGGGTGGCGAGCCGGCGGCGGTCGGGCAGGGGCCGGACGGTCAGGCCGGTTCCAGCTCCACCTCGGCCAGGTAGACGCAGGTGCGTCCCTCGTGGGAGGAGTAGTAGCTGACCCAGAGGATCCCGTCGTGCCAGACCAGGCCGGGGTAGCTGGTGTCCCCGCCGGAGGGTAGCGTCGCCAGCTCGGCCAGCTCGCCCCGCTCCGGGTCGAGCAGACAGATCGCGGTGCGGACCGGGCCGTCGTGCAGGCGGACCCCGGCGATGAGCCGACCGTCCGGCAGCCGGCGTAACGCCGGCCCGCCCACCCGGACGCCCAGGTCGGTCCACTCCCAGTGCCGGTAGGGCGGCCGGGACAGCCCCAACTGGGCGGTGGCGGTTTCCCGGTCGCGGCGCAGCAGGCAGTACGCCGTGCCGTCCGGGGCGAAGGCGAGACCCGACTCGTTGGGGTACCCGTCGCTGAACAGGGTCGGCACCCACGGTTGCAGGTCGAGCCCGTCTCCGCTGCGGTAGAGCCGCACGAAACGCGGCTCCCGGGTGGCGTACCCGATGCCGTACATGGCCTGTCCGTGCCAGGCCGCCTGCCACACCCAGACGTCCTGCTCGCCGAGGAGGGTGGCGTCGCTCCACCGGTGTCCGTCGTCGCTGAGCCAGCTCACCGTCCGGAACGTCTGTGCCGCCTTCGGGGGCGGGCCGGACGCCACGGCAGCGAGGAGCTGCAGACGGCCGTCGGGGCGGACGACGAAGCGCGGGTCACGCAGGTCACCCGACTGCCTGCCCAGCACGGCGGCCGGCGTCCATGTGTGGGCGTCGGGCGAGGTCAGGACCCGGATCACCCCGTCGTCGGAGACGTGGCCGTCGCCCTCGCGGAAGGCGCACCACCAGCTGCCGCGGTGGCGGACCAGGTCGGTGAAGGCGCTGTGCGGCGCGGTGTCGGCGATCCGCCGGACCTCCCGCACCCGGGCCGTCGGACCGCTCGTCGCCGTCGGGGTCATCCCGTCACCTCCCGGTTGGTCGACCGACCACGGTAGGCGCTGGGCTCCCGCCGCTCGACCACCGGCAGGCGCACGGCCGGCGAACATCCGGTGGGCGGCAGCCGAACAACCCGCCACGGCGGTCGGATCCCGCGCCGGTGGCGCGACGGGCTCTGCTCGCCCTCGGACTGGACCGGCTCGCCGCGCTCGTCGCCGACGAGTCCCCCCCCCGCACCCCCACGCGGTGAA
>NZ_SMKN01000099.1 GCF_004348675.1 Micromonospora sp. KC606
GGGTGCGGTGGGCGATCCTCCGCTTCGTCAGCAGCGCCGTCGCCGGAGTGCCCTGTCCCGCCATGGCGTCACGCTAACCCGGCGCTGCCCGGCCGGCCATCGGAAAATCCCCGGCGCCCGGCCCGAAACCACCCGGCGGCCCGGCCGGGTGGGATCGCGCCGGTCAGCCCGTCGCGGTCCGGCCGGGTGGGATCGCGCCGGTCAGCCCGTCGCGGTCCGGCCGGGCGGAATCGCGCCGGTCAGGCCGTCGGCGCGGGGCGGCCGACCAGGGCCGTCGGTGCGCCGGCCACCCGGGTCAGCACCAGGCTCGCCGCGTTCCCGCCCGCCAGCCTCAGGTCGTGGCGCAGCTTCTCCGGGTCCAGGGCCGAGCCCCGCTTGAGGATCTCCACCCGGCCCACCTGACGCTCGCGCAGCAGGGCGCGCAGCCGCTTCAGCGAGAACGGCAGCACGTCGGTGATCTCCAGGCAGCGGGCGAACGGGGTGGCGGCCGGGGTGTCCGCGTACAAATAGGCGATGGTCGGGTCGGCCAGCGTGGCGTCGAGCGCGTCGGCCAACTCGGCGACCAGGTGCGCGCGGACCACCGCGCCGTCCGGGTCGTACAGGTAGCGTCGTACCGGCCCGACCGGCGCCTCCGCGTTGCCTGACCCGGTGAGTGCGTGCACGGCGCCGCCGCGCAGCACGGTCGCCCGGCGGGGCACCCCGGCCAGCCGCCCGCACCAGAGCGCCGCCTCCACCAGGTCGCCGTCCACGCTGACCCACTCCGCCTCGGCGCCGGGCGGGACCAGCGCGTGGTCGATGCCGGGAGCGACCTTCACCACCGTGTTCGGCACCCGCCCGGCCAGACTGGTGACGAAGTCCCAGGGTGGGGAGTAGGAGTTCGGGTCGAAGATCCGCCGCCCGGTGCCGGCCCGCCGACGTGCCGGATCGCAGAAGACCCCCTCCACCCTGGACACGTCGAACGCGGTCGCGTCGCCGACCTCCACGGTGCACAGTTCGGCCAGCCCGGCCACCTCGGCGTTCGCGGCGGCCATCGCTGCGGTGACCGGGTCGGCCTCCACCGCGTACACCCGGATGCCGGCACGGGCGGCGGCGAGCGCGTCGGCGCCGAGACCGCAGCCGAGGTCGGCGAGGCTGCGCACCCCGGCGGCGCGCAACCGGTCGGCCCGACGGTCGGCGACCGGCCGGCGGGTGGCCTGTTCCAGCCCGGCCCGGGTGAGGAACATGCCGGCGGCCTCGGGGCCGAACTTTCCGACCGCCCGGCGGCGCAGCTCGGCCTGGGTGAGCGCGGCGGCGGCCAGCCCGGCCGGCACCCCGGCGGAACGGAGCGCGGCCGCCGCCGTCAGCGGGTCGCCGCCGGCCAGCCCGGCCGCCGCGGCGAGCGCGGCCGACCCCTCGGGGGTACGCAGGGCGGCGAACTGGTCGAGATCCACCCCGCCATTGTCCCGGCCCGGCGGTGGGTGGGTGGCGGTGGTGTCAGCGCGTGGGGGTCGCGGCGACGAAGGTCCGCCAGCTCGACGGGGCGAACGCGAGCACCGGCCCGGCCGGGTCCTTGCTGTCCCGCACGGCGACGACGCCGGGCAGGTTGGCGGCGACCTCGACGCAGTCGCCGCCGTTGCTGGTGCTGCGGGAGGACTTGCGCCAGGTGGCGTGGGTCAGGTCCATGTCTTCGCCACTTCCATGATCAGTCGGGTGGACTGCCCCAGCGGCAGCGCCTCAGCGTTCACAGTCTCCCAGCGCCGGCCGAGGGCGGCAATGTCGTTCGGGCTGTCCACGGTCTGCCCCCGGAGCTGGTTGTCCAGGTGGGCCAGCTCGACGCCGCCGTCGAGCCGGGCCAGGATGAACGCCCCGGTGAGCCCGATGTGCCAGGGGGCGTCGGCCGGCACGACCCGCACCTGCACGTTCGGCGCGGCGCCGACGGTCAGCAGGTGCTCCAGCTGCTCGGCCATGGCGGCCCGGTCGCCGACCTGCCGGCGCAGCGCCTGCTCCTCCAGCACGGCGACGAACTGGGGCCGCCGGTCGCCGGTCAGCACCGCCTGCCGGGCCAGCCGGCCCACCACCCGCGCCTCCACCTCCTCGGCGGTCAGCTCCCCGCCCAGGGCGAGCATCGCCCGCGCGTACGCCTCGGTCTGGAGCAGGCCGGGGAGGGCGGTCGGCCCGTACCAGCGCAGCGAGGTCGCCTCCCGTTCGATCTCCTCCCACGGGCGGAACCAGTCCGGCGCGGCATGGAACCGGATCAGCTCCAGCATGGTGCCGAAGAGGTCGCCGGTGTCCAGCGCCCGGTCCAACCGGGCCAGGTAGTCCGGGGTGACCGGGGCGTGCCCCAGCTCGACCGCGCTCACGTACGACGACGAGTAGTTGACCAGCTTGCCCAGTTCCTCCTGGCTGAGCCCGCGCGCCTGGCGGGCCCGGCGCAGCTGGGCCCGCAGGAACGTCAGTGTCGGTATCCGGGACACCGGTTCTCCTCTCCACAGCCTCCGGCAGCGGCCACCGACGGTAGGGAGCCGGCCACGCTACGGCGAGGCATTGTCGGCGTGTCGCGGTCACGACTGGCGGAACTGTGGCGACGCGGCCGACCCCTCGGGGGTACGCGGCGCGGCGAACTGGTCGAGATCCGCCCCCGCCGTTCGCTCCAGCCCTCGACGTCGGCCATGGTCGGGCCTCTCGATCCACTCCGTACGCGGCAGGTGGGGGTGTCTTCGAGGGTTGATGCCGCACCATGCCGCAAGCGGAGTCGATCAAGCGTGCGGATGCCGCGATCTGCCGCGAGCGGAGTGGATCAAGCGTGCGGATGCCGCGATCTGCCGCGAGCGGAGTGGATCAAGTGCGGTCAGGTGAGCGCGGCGGGGTGTCCGGCGGCGACACGAGGACACTGCATTGGCACTCTCCTTGACGGAGTGCTAGCCGAGGAATAACCTGCGATTAGCACTCTCACCCTGAGGGTGCCAGCTTCCGGGTCATCCGGCGCGGAGGCTGAACGCCAGGCGGACCGGCACCCGCGACGACGGCCCCGCCCGGTGGCATGTGGCAGATTTACGCTGGTCGGCCTCGCCGTCCGGCTACGAAACCAGTACCCCAGGAGGGTATGCCCGTGACTACCGCGACCAAGGTTGCGATCAAGCCGCTCGAGGACCGGATCGTGGTCCAGGCGAACGAGGCTGAGACCACCACGGCGTCGGGCATCGTGATCCCCGACACCGCCAAGGAGAAGCCGCAGGAGGGCACCGTCCTCGCTGTCGGCCCGGGCCGGATCGACGACAAGGGCAACCGCGTGCCGCTCGACGTCAAGGTCGGCGACACCGTCCTCTACTCGAAGTACGGCGGCACCGAGGTCAAGTACGCCGGCGAGGAGTACCTGGTGCTCTCCGCCCGTGACGTCCTCGCGGTCATCGAGAAGTAAGCAACCGATCAGTGTCGTTGCCCCGGTCCGGCTCGCCGGGCCGGGGCACCGTCGCGTGAAGGGACATTCATGGCGAAGATCCTGAGCTTCTCGGACGACGCCCGACACCTGCTGGAGCACGGTGTCAACGCCCTCGCCGACACGGTCAAGGTGACCCTCGGCCCGCGCGGGCGCAACGTCGTCCTGGACAAGAAGTTCGGTGTACCGACGATCACCAACGACGGCGTGACCATCGCCAAGGAGATCGAGCTCACCAACCCGTACGAGAACCTCGGCGCGCAGCTGGTCAAGGAGGTGGCGACCAAGACCAACGACGTCGCCGGCGACGGGACCACCACCGCGACCGTGCTGGCCCAGGCGATGGTCCGCGAGGGCCTGCGCAACGTGACCGCCGGGACCAACCCGACCGGTCTCAAGCGGGGCATCGACGCGGCGGCCGCCAAGGTCTCCGAGGCGCTGCTCGACCGGGCCGTCGAGGTTTCCGACAAGGAGTCCATCGCGCACGTCGCGACGATCTCCGCGCAGGACGCCACCATCGGCGAGCTGATCGCCGAGGCGATGGAGAAGGTCGGCCGGGACGGTGTCATCACCGTCGAGGAGGGCTCCGCGCTCACCACCGAGCTCGACGTCACCGAGGGCCTCCAGTTCGACAAGGGCTTCATCTCGCCGAACTTCGTCACCGACTCGGAGGCGCAGGAGGCGGTCCTGGAGGACCCGTACATCCTCATCACCACGCAGAAGATCTCGGCGATCGAGGAGCTGCTGCCGCTGCTGGAGAAGATCCTCCAGAACAGCAAGCCGCTGCTGATCGTCGCCGAGGACGTCGAGGGCCAGGCGCTGTCGACCCTGGTGGTCAACGCGATCCGCAAGACCGTCAAGGTCTGCGCGGTCAAGGCACCCGGCTTCGGTGACCGCCGCAAGGCGATGCTCCAGGACATGGCGATCCTGACCGGCGCCGAGCTGGTCGCCCCGGAGCTGGGCTACAAGCTCGACCAGGTCGGCCTGGAGGTGCTCGGCACCGCTCGGCGCGTCGTGGTCGACAAGGAGAACACCACCATTGTCGACGGTGGCGGTCAGGCCGCCGAGGTCGCCGACCGGGTCGCGCAGATCCGCAAGGAGATCGAGGCCTCCGACTCCGAGTGGGACCGGGAGAAGCTGGCCGAGCGGCTGGCGAAGCTGTCCGGCGGCATCGCGGTCATCAAGGTGGGCGCGGCGACCGAGGTCGAGATGAAGGAGCGCAAGCACCGCATCGAGGACGCCATCGCCGCGACCAAGGCCGCGGTCGAGGAGGGTACGGTCCCCGGCGGCGGCGCCGCCCTGGCCCAGATCATCCCGGCGCTCGACGACGACCTGGGCCTCACCGGCGACGAGAAGGTCGGCGTGTCGATCGTGCGCAAGTCGCTGGTCGAGCCGCTGCGCTGGATCGCCCAGAACGCCGGCCACGACGGCTACGTGGTGGTGCAGAAGGTCGTCGGCAAGGAGTGGGGCCACGGCCTCGACGCCGCCACCGGCACGTATGTCGACCTGGTGAAGTCCGGCATCATCGACCCGGTGAAGGTGACCCGCAACGCGGTCTCCAACGCCGCGTCGATCGCCGGCCTGCTGCTCACCACGGAGAGCCTCGTGGTGGAGAAGCCGGCGAAGGCCGAGCCGGCCGCCGCCGGCGGGCACGGCCACGGCCACGGCCACCAGCACGGCCCGGGCTTCTGACCCTGGCTGTAGGACAGACGAAGGGCGCACCGTCTCCGTGACGGTGCGCCCTTCGGCGTCCGTGGTTACAGAACGCTGACGTGGTTGGCTGCCGGTCCGGCCGGTCGATCACACTGGGTCGATGAGCAGCACCCCCCGCGGCCTCGCCGCGCTGGCCGGGATCACCGCCGCGGTCGTGGCGATCGGGGTCGCCGAGCCGGTGGCGGTCCTCACCGGCCCCCGGTCGGCGCCGTTGGTCGCTGTCGGCGGGCTCGTGGTGGATGTCGTACCCGAGCCGCTGAAGCAGTTCGCCATCGCCGTCTTCGGCAGGTACGACAAGATCGCCCTGCTGGTCGGGACGGCGCTGCTGCTGGCTGCCGGCGCCGCACTGCTCGGGTTGGCGGCCGTACGCCGGTTGTGGCTCGGCCTGGCCGGCGTCGCGGCCTTCGTCGCCCTCGGGGTGGCCGCCGCCCTCACCCGGGCGGGCGCGGACGCCGCCGACGCGCTGCCCGCGCTGACCGGTGGGGGACTGGGCGCGGTGACGCTCTGGGCCTTCCTGGCCGGGCCACTGGAGATCGAACCATGGCCCTGGACCCCACCGACGCCCCCGCAGACTCCGAGCGCCGGTGGGCAGGCGGCCGGTGGAGTGCCGGCGGGCACCCAGCCGGGTGCGCGGGGACCGGTGCCCGGTGCGGAGGCCGCCGGCGGGACCTCGGGCGGGCCGGATCGGCCGGCGAGCGCCGACCCGGAGGCCCGGCGGCGGTTCCTGCGCGGCGTGGGTGTGCTGGCCGGCGCGGCTGCCGTCACCGGGCTGGGCGGGCACTGGCTCGCCGGCCGGCAAGGTGTGTCGGCGGCCCGGCAGGCCGTCCGGCTGCCCGCCCCGGTCTCCTCGGCCCCGGCCGTACCCGCCGGAGCGGACCTGTCGCTGGCGCAGCTCGCCCCGTACGTCACCCCGACCAGCGGCTTCTATCGGATCGACACGGCCCTGGTGGTTCCGCAGGTGGACCCGGAGACCTGGCGGTTGCGCGTCCACGGGCGGGTACGCCACCCGGTCGAGCTGAGCTTCGCCGACCTGCTCGCCCGCCCGATGGTCGAGCGGTACGTGACCCTGGCCTGCGTCTCCAACGAGGTGGGCGGCGACCTGATCGGCAACGCTCGCTGGCTGGGCGTACCGATCAGGGACCTGCTCGACGAGGTGGAGCCGGAGGAGGGCGCGGACCAGGTGGTGGGCCGCTCGGTGGACGGCTGGACCTGCGGCACCCCGACCTCTGTGCTGCGCGACGGGCGGGACGCGCTCCTGGCGGTGGGGATGAACGGCGAGCCACTGCCGGTCGCGCACGGCTTCCCGGTCCGGATGGTGGTGCCCGGCCTGTACGGGTACGTCTCGGCCTGCAAGTGGGTGACCGAACTGGAGCTGAGCAGCTTCGCGGACTTCGACGCGTACTGGGTGCCCCGGGGGTGGTCGGCGCAGGGGCCGGTGAAGACACAGTCGCGGATCGACACCCCGCGCCCGCGCAACCGGTTGGCCGCCGGCCCGGTCATGGTGGCCGGGGTGGCCTGGGCCCAGCACCGCGGCATCAGCCGGGTGGAGGTCCGCGTCGACGACGAGCCGTGGCGGGAGGCGACGCTCGCCCCGACGGTCTCGGTGGACACCTGGGTGCAGTGGTCGTGGCGCTGGGAGGCCAGCCCGGGCCAGCACACGCTCCAGGTCCGCGCGACCGACACCACCGGCGCCACCCAGACCGGGCGGGAGCAGCCGGTCGCGCCCGACGGCGCCACCGGCTGGCACGCGGTGACGGTGACCGTCCGCTGACTCGGACTACCCGCCCGCTCCGGCCCGGCCCCGGTGGCGTGCCGACCAGGGTCAGGCGATCTTGCGTTGCTCCGGCACGGCGGACTTGTGCGGGAGGCCCAGGCGGGCCTCCAACCGGGCGATGTCGACCCGGGTCTGCCGGCGGTCGGCGAGGTCTTCCCAGCCGAGGGCGAGCAGGCGCAGCCGCTCCGACTCGCTGAACCCGCCCCAGACGCCGTACGGCTCGCGGACGGTGAGGGCGTGGGCGGCGCACTCGGCCCGGACCGGGCAGGCGCGGCAGACCGACTTGGCGCCGGACTCGCGGCGCAGCCGCGAGGAGCCGCGCTCGCCGTCCGGGTGGAAGAACTGGGCGCTGTCGCGGCCCCGACACGCGCCGAGCCGCTGCCAGTCCCACAGATCGACGATGGGTCCGGGCAGTCTACGTACGTTCGACATCAGCACCCCTCCTCCCGCGCGACACCGCGGAGATCCTCGTTGAACCGGCGTCCGGGCGGTGTCCGCGCAGGCGCACCGTTTCCGGCCTGGCGTCCCCGTACCCGATCTCTGCTCGGCTCACACGTGGGGTGATCGAAACTTCGGTTACCTGCGGCAAATGCCCTAAATGTCGGAAAAGTTCGGAGGATTGCCCGGAACCTCCTCCCCGGCAGACCCGGTCATGGTCTGCTCTCTGCGGAGAGGAGACACCACAGTGCGTACCGTTCTTGTCTGCGTTCGGACACCGCTCGCCGCGCAGCAGTTGACGTCGGCCGCCACTCGGCTCGGCCTGGCCGCGGTCGTGCGGACGGCCGTTTCCGATCCCGAGGTGATGCTGCGGCTCGCCGAACGGCCGGTCGACGTCGTGCTCGCCGACACCGCCCTCACCCGACCCGACAGCGCCGGCTTCGTCCGGCGGGTGCTGGCCCGCGCGCCACAGGCGGCGGTGCTGCTGCTCGGCGCGGAGGAGTCCGAGTCCGCCGCGGCCACCATCAGCGCCGGCGCCCGAGGGCTGATCCAGGGCACCGACCACGACCTGACCAGTGCGGTGGCCAAGGCCCTGCTGCTGCTCGCCGCACCTGGCCGGGCGAGCCGCCACCGGGTGACCGACCCGGCGCGGGACACCGCTGCGGTTGGCGCGCCTCCCCGGCCCGCCGCCGGACGCAACCCGGCGCAGACGGGACCGGGCTGGTCCGGCCCGGGAGAAGGGCCCGGGGCCGTCCCGACGGTGGTGCCGGCGCAGCGTGGCGACGACGAGGTCGAGGCGGAGGCCGCCGACGCGGAGGCCGCCGACGCGGAGGCCCCGGTGCCGGCCGGTCAGCGTGGCGGGCCCGGCACCCGGAACGGACGCGGCGCGGTCGGGCTGACCGAACGGGAGCTGCAGGTGCTGCTGGGCATGGCCGAGGGCAAGAGCAACGCCGAGATCGGGCGGGAGTTGTTCGTCTCCGAGGACACCGTCAAGACGCACGCCCGCCGGTTGTTCCGCAAGCTCGGCGCCCGGGACCGGGCGCACGCGGTGGCCGCCGGCTTCCGCGCCGGCCTGGTCGCCTGACCCACCCGCGCCGGCCCGTCGCCACCCGTGGCGCGGTCAGTCGCCGGTGGCGTCGCCGTCCTCGGCGGTCTCGGTCAGCGTGTCGTGCACCCCGTCGGCGTAGCCGCGCGCGTAGTCCCAGGTGACGTAGTGATCCGGATCCGGGTCGTACGCCGGCTCGTGCACCCGGGGCCGGCCCGAGCTGAGCAGGTGGCGCAGGTTGCCCCGGAGCAGGTCCCAGTCGAAGTAGTGCGGCTCGCGGCAGTCCTCGCACTCGATGACCAACCCGCGCACCCCGATCGGGGCCAGGAGTGCCTGGTAGATCTCCAGGTCGGCCAGATCCTCCAGCACGTCCTGGCGTTCGGCCTCGGTCAGCGGGTCGAGTTGGTCCTCGTCACGCGGATCGTGCAGGCCGGCAGCCGGATCGGCCGGGTCGCCGTTGAACGGGTCGATGGGCTCGTCGTGCACCCTCTCACCGTAGTCCCCGGGAACGTCGGACGCCCGCCCCCGCCCCGCTCCGGTGGCGCCACCGGCCGTGCCGGCACCGCCGGGGCCCGCGCAGCTCAGTGGGTACGATGAACCGAACACGCCGCCATGCCGGCGTGCGCCGGTGCCCGCGCGCCACCTCGCTGAAGCCCGTCCGAGCAGCTCAGGGGAGCAATCGTGGAAAATTCGCCCAGCACCGATCTTCCTGGCGCCGCCGAGCACGGTGAGCCGGGCGGTCACCTGCCGGAGCTGCCGGCCGGTTCGGCGCGGGTGGTGCCGCTCGGCCTGACCTTCGACGACGTGCTGCTCCAGCCGGGTGAGTCGGACGTGGTGCCCAGCCGGGTCAACACCCGGACGAGGCTCAGCCGCAACGTCGAGCTGACCGTGCCGCTGCTGTCCAGCGCGATGGACACCGTCACCGAGGCGCGGATGGCGATCGCGATGGCCCGCCAGGGCGGTATCGGCGTGCTGCACCGCAACCTCTCGCTGGAGGACCAGGCCCTCCAGGTCGACCTGGTCAAGCGCTCCGAGTCCGGCATGATCACCAACCCGGTGACGGCCAGTCCGGAGGACACCCTCCGCGAGGTCGACGAGCTGTGCGGGCGCTACCGCATCTCCGGCGTGCCGGTGGTCGACGGCGAGGGCCAGCTCGTCGGCATCGTCACCAACCGCGACATGCGGTTCGTCTCCGACCCGGCCACCCGGGTCCGCGAGATCATGACCCGGACGCCGCTGGTCACCGCCCCGGTCGGGGTGAGCAAGGACGACGCGCTGGCCCTGCTACGCCAGCACAAGGTGGAGAAGCTGCCGATCGTCGACGGCGCCGGCCGACTGCGAGGGCTGATCACCGTCAAGGACTTCACCAAGAGCGAGCAGTACCCGAACGCCACCAAGGACGACTCCGGCCGACTCCGGGTGGCCGCCGCCGTTGGCGTCGGCGAGGACGCGTACAAGCGGGCCCGGACGCTGGTCGACGCGGGCGTCGACGTGCTGATCGTGGACACCGCGCACGGCCACCAGCGGGCCGTGCTGGACATGGTCCGCCGGCTCAAGGCGGATGTGTCCATCGACATTGTCGGCGGCAACGTGGCCACCCACGCCGGCGCGAAGGCGCTAATCGATGCGGGTGCCGACGGCGTGAAGGTCGGAGTGGGTCCGGGCGCGATCTGCACCACCCGCATCGTCGCCGGGGTGGGCGTACCGCAGATCACCGCGATCATGGAGGCGGCGCGGGCCGCTCGTCCGGCCGGCGTCCCGGTGATCGGCGACGGCGGCATCCAGTACTCCGGTGACATCGCCAAGGCGCTGGTCGCCGGTGCCGACACGGTGATGCTCGGCAGCCTGCTGGCCGGCTGTGAGGAGAGCCCCGGTGAGCTGATCTTCATCAACGGCAAGCAGTACAAGGCGTACCGGGGGATGGGCTCGCTCGGCGCGATGCAGTCCCGCGGCCAGGCCAAGTCCTACTCCAAGGACCGCTACTTCCAGCAGGACGTGCTCGCCGAGGACAAGCTCGTCCCCGAGGGCGTGGAGGGCCAGGTGCCCTACCGTGGGCCGCTCTCCGCGGTCGCCCACCAGCTCATCGGTGGGCTTCGCGCCGCGATGGGGTACGTCGGCGCGGAGAGCATCCCCGAGCTGCACCGGCGCGGCCAGCTCATCCGGATCACCGCGGCGGGGCTCAAGGAGAGCCACCCGCACGACATCCAGATGACCGTCGAGGCGCCGAACTACCACTCCCGCTGACCAACCCCGAGACATCTGGAGTCCCCATGCGTGACGTGGTCGAGATCGGGCTGGGCAAGACCGCGCAGCGCGGCTACCACCTGGACGACATCGCCATCGTGCCGAGCCGCCGGACCCGGGACGTCGACGACGTCTCCACCGCCTGGCAGCTCGACGCGTACCAGTTCGCCATCCCCTGCGTCGGGCACCCCTCCGACGCCACGATGAGCCCCGCCTCCGCGGTGCGGCTCGGTCAGCTCGGCGGGCTGGGGGTGCTCAACGTCGAGGGCCTGTGGACCCGGTACGAGAACCCGACCAAGATCCTGGAGGAGCTGGCCGGCCTGGACGAGGACGCCAGGGCGACCAAGCGCCTCCAGGAGGTCTACTCCGAGCCGATCCGCCCCGAACTGATCGCCGAGCGGGTGCGCGAGCTGCGGGCCGGCGGCGGCACCGTGGCCGTCCGGGTCTCCCCGCAGCACACCCTGACACTGGCCCCGGTGATCCTCGACGCCGGCGTGGACATCCTCGTCATCCAGGGCACGATCGTGTCGGCCGAGCACGTCTCCACCACCGACGAGCCGCTGAACCTCAAGGAGTTCATCGCCGACCTCGACCTGCCGGTGGTCGTCGGCGGCTGCACCGACTACAAGACGGCGCTGCACCTGATGCGCACCGGCGCGGCCGGAGTGATCGTCGGCATCGGCGGCGACGACTGGTCCACCACCGAGTCGGTGCTCGGCATCCGGGTGCCGATGGCCACCGCCATCGCCGACGCCGCAGCGGCCCGCCGCGACTACCTCGACGAGACCGGCGGCCGGTACGTGCACCTGATCGCCGACGGCGACATGCAGACCTCCGGCGACATCGCCAAGGCGCTCGGCTGCGGCGCGGACGCGGTGATGCTCGGCGAGCCGCTGTCGCTCTGCGCGGAGGCCCCGGCCGGCGGTGCCTGGTGGCACTCGGCCGCCAGCCACCCGTCACTGCCGCGGGGCGCGTTCGAGGCCGCCGGTGAGCCGCTCGGGGAGATGGAACGGCTGCTCTTCGGCCCCGCCGACGAGCCGGACGGCCAGCTCAACCTCTTCGGTGGGCTGCGCCGGGCGATGGCCAAGTGCGGCTACCGCGACCTCAAGGAGTTCCAGAAGGTCGGCCTGGTCCTGGACCGCTGACCGGGGCAAATCAGTCCGACGCACCGGCCGTGCCGATAGGCTCGGCCGGTGCGTCGTCTGTTCGCCCGGACCCGGCCGGCCCTCGCCGTGGCCGTCGTGGCGACCGTGGTGCTGGTCGGCTGCACCGACGACGGCGCCGACCGCGACGGGTTCCGGCCCGGGGCGGCCGAGGCCGGTGACCCCTACGTCCCGGGCCGTGGCAACGGCGGCTACGACGTCTCCGCGTACCGGCTGGCGGTACGCTACGACCCGGCCAGCGACCGGCTCGCCGGGCGGGCGAGCGTCACCGCGACCGCCACCGTCCCGCTGGCCCGGTTCAATCTGGACCTGGCCGGGCTGGACGTCTCCGAGGTCACCGTCGACGGGGCCGGCGCCCGGCACCGCCGTGACGGGGACGAACTGGTGGTCACCCCGGCGCGCGGGCTGCCCAAGGGCACCGGGTTCACCGTGGAGGTCGCCTACGCCGGGGTGCCGACCGCCGTCCGCGACGGCGCGCTGGGCAGCGGCGGCTGGCTGCACACCGGGGACGGGGCGATCGCGTTGGGCCAGCCCGAGTCGGCGGCCACCTGGTTTCCGGTCAACGACCACCCCTCCGACAAGGCCACCTACGACATCGAGGTGACCGTGCCGGACGGCATCGAGGCGCTGAGCAACGGCGTGCCGGGGGACCGGACCAGCGCGGACGGGTGGACCATCTGGCGGTGGCGTGAGGACGTGCCGATGGCCAGCTACCTGAGTTTCCTCGTCATCGGCGACTACCGGCTGCACAGCGGCACGCACCGAGGCAAGCCGATGGTGACGGCGGTCGCCGCCGACCTGCCGGCTGACGGGCCGGCCGCCCGGTCGCTGGCCCGCACCGGCGAGATCGCCGACTTCCTCGCCGAGCGGTTCGGGCCGTACCCGGCGGCCGGGTACGGGGGTGTCGCGGTCGCCGACGACCGGATCGGGTACGCGCTGGAGACCCAGTCCCGCCCGGTCTACGGGCCGGGCTTCTTCCGCCGGGGCGAACCGAACCCGTCGGTGGTCGTGCACGAGCTCGCCCACCAGTGGTTCGGCAACAGCGTCACGGTGGCGAGGTGGCAGGACATCTGGCTCAACGAGGGCTTCGCCACGTACGCCGAGTGGCTGTGGGCGGAGCACCAGGGCGGCCCGAGCGCGCAGCGGGCGTTCGAACGCCGACACGCCACCGTCGACTGGGCGAAGCCGTCGCTGGACCCGGGCCGGGCGGACATGTTCGGTGACGGCGTCTACCAGCGGGGCGCCCTGGCGGTGCACGCGCTGCGCCGCACCGTCGGCGACGAGACCTTCTTCCGGATCCTGCGCGGCTGGACGGCGGAGCGGAGGGACGGCACCGCCACCACCGCCGACTTCGTCGGGCACGCAGAGCGGGTCGCCGGCCGGCCGCTGCGCCCGATGCTGGAGGCGTGGCTCTCCGGCGCCTCCGCGCCCGCCCTACCCTGACGCGGGACCGACCGCCCACTCGGTACGCTGCCCCCCGCGACCGGCCCGCGCCGGCCGGTCGGCGTGGCGGCGGCACGCAGCCACCGCCCGGCACGGGGGAGGACGCACACGATGCGAGTGGCACGACAGAGCCTGTCGCTGGGGATTGCCCTGGCGGCTGTCGGCGGCCTCGGCCTGGCCGGTTGCCAGTCCGACGACGTCCCGCCGGCGGCCTCGGCGAGCGCCGCACCGGCCCCGTCGCGTGACTACCGGCCGGGTGCGGCCGGCGCGGGCGACGACTACTTCCCCACCTACGGCAACGGTGGGTACGACGTGGGCGCCTACACGGTCAAGGTCCGCTACGACCCGCGTACCGACCAGCTCACCGGTGTGACCACGGTCCGGGCGGCGGCCACGATGGACCTGGCGTCGTTCCACCTGGACCTGGCCGGCCTCACGGTCAGCGCGGTGACCGTGGACGGCGCCCCCGCCACCCACGTCCAGGAGAAGAACGAACTGGTGGTCACCCCGGCCGCGGGGCTCACCTCGGGCAACGGTTTCGTGGCCGAGATCAGGTACGCGGGGAAACCGAAGGCGCTGAGGAACGAGGTGCTCGGTGAGGGCGGCTGGCTGCACACCGAGGACGGCGCGATCGCCCTGGGGCAGCCGGAGTCGGCGAGCACCTGGTTCCCGGTCAACGACCACCCCTCCGACAAGGCGACCTACGACTTCGAAATCACCGTCCCGGACGGGTTGACCGCGGTCAGCAACGGCGTGCCGGGCGGGAAGGGCAGCGCGGGCGGCTGGACCACCTGGAAGTGGGCCGAGAAGGCCCCGATGGCCAGCTACCTGAGCACCGTGGCGATCGGGAAGTTCCGGCTGACCACCGGGGAGCACAGGGGACGCCCGGTGTTCAGCGCGGTGACCACCACGCTGCCCAGGGGCGCGGCGGACCGGTCGATCGCCCAGACCGTGCGGGTGGCCGACTACCTGGAGAGCGTGTTCGGGCCGTACCCGTTCGACGCTTACGGCGGGGTGGTGGTCGCCGACCCCCGCATCGGCTACGCGTTGGAGACGCAGAGCCGTCCGGTCTACTCCGCCGGATTCTTCCGTCGGGGTGAGAACACCGAGGTGGTCGCGCATGAGCTGGCCCACCAGTGGTTCGGTAACAGTGTGGCGTTGGCGAGGTGGCAGGACATCTGGCTCAACGAGGGCCTGGCCTCGTACGCGGAGTGGCTGTGGAACGAGCACAGCGGCCGGGGCACCGCGAAGCAGGCGTTCGACGTGCGCTATTCGGGGATGCCGACCTCGGTGTGGAGCACGCCGCCGGGGAAGCCCGGGGTGCCCAACCTGTTCAGCCGGTCGGTGTACGAACGCGGGGCGATGACCGTGCACGCGCTACGGGTCGCGGTCGGCGACCCGGCGTTCTTCCGGATTCTCAAGACCTGGGCGGCGGAGAAGCGGGACGGGAACGCGACCACCGCCGAGTTCGTGGCGCTGGCCGAGAGGATTTCCGGCAGGCAGCTCGACGGGCTCTTCGACGCCTGGTTGTACGGCACGAAGCGTCCGGCCCGGCCGGCGAAGCTCTGACGGTCAGTTCCTCACCCGCAGCGTGGGGTGGGCGGCCAGGTACGCCTCGGCGTCGCCCGCCGCGAGCGCGGTGAGGAAACCGGTGCCCACCGACGTGAGCCGCTCACCCTGGTATCCGCTGCCCTTGCCGACGCCGCTGCCGGGGAGCCCGACCAGGTTGAACCGGGCGGGGCTCAGCCCGCCGAGGGCGTACGCCAGGTCGACGATCCGGGGACCGCCCAGGTAGCTCAGGGTGTCACCGAGCGCGGCGACGACCTGCTCGACCCGGTCCGGTTGGCGGGCCAGGCCCTCGTCGAGGATCTTGGTAACCAGCGCCCTGACGAGCTGCTGCTGGTGCCGCTGACGGGCGTAGTCGCCGCCGGTGATGTAGCGCTGGCGGGCGTAGTCCAGCGCCTGCCAGCCGTTGAGGTGCCGGTCGCCCGGCTCGTAGACCATCTGCGGCCCCACGTAGCCGCCACCGGAGGGCGCCGGGTCGCGGTGCCTGCCGTCCGGCCTGCGGTGGAGCGAGACCACCCGCTGGTCGACGTGGAGGTCCACCCCGCCGAGGGCGTCCACCAGGCGCGTGAAGCCCGGAAAGTTGATCACAGCGCCGGCATCGACGCGTAGCCCGGTGTAGCCGGCGACCGTGCTGCGCAGCAGCTCGTACCCCTGGCTGGTGCTGGGCTGTCGCGGGCGGCCGGGCACCCGGCTGCCGTAGCTCATCGCGTGGGTGAGCTTCGTGCGCCCACCCGGGTAGCCGGCCGGCGGGAAGGCCGGGATGTCGACCAGCAGGTCGCGGGGGAGCGAGAAGAGGTACGCCCGGTCCAGCCCGGCCGGCACGTGCAGCACCAGCACCGCGTCGGCGTGCGGTTCCCAGCCCGGGACGCTGACCCGGGTGTCGACGCCGACCAGGAGCAGGTTGAGCGGGCCGGTGACGTCGGCGGCCCCGGGCGGCGGGGTGGGGCTCGGCGTGCCGGCGGGCGGTGTGCCGGTCGGGCCGGGCGGGCGCTGCGCCTCGTCGCGGCCGACCAGCCGGGTCGCCACCAGGCTGCCGGCCAGCACCAGCAGGATCGCGGCGAGGGCGGCCAGTAACAGTGCCCGTGTCCGCCGTGCCGACCCCGCGCCCTGCGCCATCTCCGACACCCCCGTCCGTACAACGCTCCGACGGGCCGGTCGGGTTGCGGGCCCACGGCCACCGGATCGGCCGGCCACCGGCATGATCACCCGGAAACCGGCACTGGCGCGAAGGCTACCCGCCGGTAATGATGCGTTCATGCGGTACGACGTGGTCGTCATCGGATCCGGCTTCGGTGGCAGCGTGACCGCGCTCCGGCTCGCCGAGAAGGGGTACACCGTCGCCGTGCTGGAGGCCGGGCGGCGCTTCGCCGACGACGAGTTCCCACAGACCTCCTGGCGGGCCCGGCGCTTCCTGTGGGCCCCCAGGCTCGGCTGCTACGGACTGCAACGGATCACCCTGCTCCGCTCCGCCGACCGGAGATCCGGCGGCGGCGTGCTGGTCCTCTCCGGCGCCGGGGTGGGCGGCGGCTCCCTGGTCTACGCCAACACCCTCTACGAGCCGCTCGACGACTTCTACGCCGACCCCCAGTGGCGCGACATCACCGACTGGCGCGACGAGCTGGCCCGCCACTACGACCAGGCCAAGCGGATGCTCGGCGTCACCACGTACCCGGTCACCACGGCCGCGGACCGGGCGATGCGGGCGGTGGCCGAGCGGATGGGGGTGGGGCACACCTTCCACGCCACGCCGGTGGGCGTGTACCTCGGCCGGCCCGGGCAGCGGGTGCCCGACCCGTACTTCGGCGGCGTCGGCCCGGAGCGCACCGGTTGCCGCCACTGCGGCGCGTGCCTGACCGGCTGCCGGCACGGGGCGAAGAACACCCTGGTCAAGAACTACCTCTGGCTGGCCGAACGGCTCGGCGTCGAGGTCCGTGCGCTGACCACGGTGACCGCGGTGCGGCCGGCGCCCGGTGGCGGGTTCGCGGTGCACACCGCGCGCACCGGCGCCTGGCTGCGCAACCGCCGGCAGCTGGTCCACGCCGACCAGGTGGTCTTCGCCGCCGGGGCGCTCGGCACCCAGCGGCTGTTGCACGAGATGAAGGCGACGGGGGCACTGCCGGCGCTCTCCCCGCGCCTCGGCGAGCTGACCCGGACCAACTCCGAGGCCATCCTCGGCGCGTCGGTCGGGCCTCGGCAGGCCCGCGCCCGCGGGCTCGACCTCACCGAGGGGGTGGCGATCACCAGTTCGTTCCACCCCGACCCGCAGACCCACATCGAGCCGGTCCGCTACGGCCGCGGCTCGAACGCCATGGGCCTGCTCCAGTCGCTGCTGGTGGACGGCGGCCCGCGCCGGATCCGCCGCTGGCTGGGCGCCCTCGTCCGGCAGCCGGGGCTGGCCGCCCGGATGCTCACCGTCCGCCGCTGGTCGGAGCGGACGGTGATCGCCCTGGTCATGCAGTCGGCCGACAACTCGCTGACCACGCGGCTACGGCGCGGCCCGTTCGGCCGCCGGCTGGTCTCCGGTCCCGGGCACGGTATGCCGAACCCGACCTGGATCCCGGCCGGCAACCGGGCGGTCCGGCTGCTCGCCGAGGAGATCGACGGTACGCCGGGCGGCGCGCTGACCGAGCCGTTCGACATCCCGATGACGGCGCACCTGCTCGGCGGGGCGGTGATCGGCGCGTCCCCGGCCGAGGGGGTCATCGACCCGTGGCACCGGGTGTACGGCCACCCGGGGCTGCACGTGGTCGACGGGGCGGCGGTCTCGGCGAACCTCGGCGTCAACCCGTCGCTGACGATCACCGCGCAGGCGGAGCGGGCGATGTCGTTCTGGCCGAACCGGGGCGAGGCCGATCCGCGCCCGCCGCTGGGGTCGGCGTACCGCCGGGTGGCGGCGGTGCCGCCGCGCGACCCGGCGGTCCCGCCGGGCGCGCCCGGCGCGCTGCGACCCTGACCTCCGCCGGTCGGACGGTCGCGCCCGCATGGGGGCGGTCCTGAGCAGCGGCGACACGCCTCGGCGCGCCCGGGGCCCGGCCCGTGCCGGGGGCGGGGGTGACTGTCGGTAGGCTTTCTGCACATGAGCACGCCTCGCCCCGTCCTCGTGGTGGACTTCGGAGCCCAGTACGCCCAGCTCATCGCGCGCCGGGTGCGCGAGGCGAAGGTCTACTCGGAGATCGTCCCGCACTCGATGCCGGTGGAGGAGATGCTGGCCAAGAAGCCGGCGGCGATCATCCTCTCCGGCGGCCCGTCCAGCGTCTACGCCCCCGGCGCCCCGCAGATCGACGCGGGGGTGTTCTCCGCCGACGTGCCGGTCTTCGGCATCTGCTACGGCTTCCAGGCGATGGCGCAGGCGCTGGGGGGCACCGTCACGAAGACCGGCAACCGCGAGTACGGCGGCACGCCGCTGCGCGCCCGCGCGGACGCCGGGGTGCTGCTGCGTGAGCTGCCGGACGACCTGCCGGTGTGGATGAGCCACGGCGACTGCGTGACCGAGGCCCCCGAGGGCTTCACCGTCACCGCGGAGTCGGCGGGTGCTCCGGTCGCCGCGTTCGAGGACCTGGCCGGCCGGCGGGCCGGCGTGCAGTTCCACCCGGAGGTCGGGCACACCGCGCACGGCCAGGAGATGCTCCAGCGATTCCTGTACGACATCGCCGGCATCGAGCCGACCTGGACGCCCGAGAACATCATCGACGACCAGGTCGCCCGGATCCGCGCGCAGGTGGGCGACAAGGAGGTCATCTGCGGCCTCTCCGGCGGCGTCGACTCGGCGGTCGCCGCCGCGCTGGTGCACCGGGCGGTCGGCGACCAGCTCACCTGCGTCTTCGTCGACCACGGCCTGTTGCGGGCCGGCGAGGCGGAGCAGGTGGAGAAGGACTACGTCGCGGCCACCGGCATCAAGCTCAAGGTCGTCGACGCCCGGGAGCGGTTCCTCGGCGCCCTGGCGGGGGTCACCGACCCGGAGCAGAAGCGGAAGATCATTGGCCGGGAGTTCATCCGGGTCTTCGAGGCCGCCGCCCGGGAGATCGCCTCGCACGGCGACGTGGAGTTCCTGGTGCAGGGCACGCTCTACCCGGACGTGGTCGAGTCCGGTGGCGGCACCGGCACCGCCAACATCAAGAGCCACCACAACGTCGGCGGTCTCCCGGAGGATCTGCGGTTCGCCCTGGTCGAGCCGCTGCGCACGCTCTTCAAGGACGAGGTTCGCACGCTCGGGCTGGAGCTGGGCCTGCCCGAGGCGATGGTCTGGCGGCACCCGTTCCCGGGTCCGGGCCTGGCCATCCGGATCATCGGCGCGGTGGACGAGGAGCGGCTCGCGGTGCTGCGTCAGGCCGACCTGATCGCCCGGGAGGAGTTGAGCAACGCCGGCCTGGACCGGGGCGTCTGGCAGTTCCCGGTGGTGCTCCTGGCCGACGTTCGCAGCGTCGGCGTGCAGGGTGACGGGCGCAGCTACGGGCATCCCGTGGTGCTGCGCCCGGTCTCCAGCGAGGACGCGATGACCGCCGACTGGTCGCGGCTGCCCTACGAGGTGGTGGCGCGGATCTCCACCCGGATCACCAACGAGGTCGCCGAGGTCAATCGGGTGGTCCTGGACGTGACCAGCAAGCCGCCGGGCACGATCGAGTGGGAGTGACCCCGCCTCATCCGGCCGGCGGCGCGGGCGCCGGCCGGGGCTCCGGTTCCGGCGCGGGTCGGTCGGTGGGGATCCGTTCGGTGGCCGGCTCCGGGGTCGGCCGGGCGGTGGGAATCGGTTCGGTGGGTGGTTCCGGGGTCGGCCGGGCGGTGGGAATCGGTTCGGTGGGTGGTTCCGGGGCGGGCCGGCTGGCCGGGATCGTCTCGACCGGCGTCGTCGGGTCCGGCGTGGCCGTCGGCCACGCCGTGGGGGCCGGCCACATCGCCGGTGCCGGTGCGCCAGTGGGTGGCGAGGCGGCCGGCGGGACCGGCGTCGCGGCGTTCGTGGGGTGCGGCCAGGCGGGCGCGCCGGGCGGCTCCTCCGGCATCAGGAACCACATGATCGGGTACGCCAGCGCGGCGATCCCGCCGGTGGCCAGGGTCGCGACGGCGAAGACCACCCGGACGAGGGTGGGGTCGACGGCGAGGTACCGGCCGAGGCCGCTGGCGACGCCGGCGACCATCCGGTCGGTGGTGGGCCGGCGGAGCTGCTTGTACGGGGCCTGGGGAGGTGCTGTCGAGGTCATGCCTCCACGGTCCGCGCCAGGCCGCCGGACCACCTCGGTGACCGCCCGGATCCGTACCCTGATCGATCCCTGATGGTCCAGATCTGAGTCAGGAATCTGACAGTTCTCGATGACGGCAACCGGTCGCGGGGACAATTTCGTCTCGTGACCACCTTGCTGGAGCCGCTTCGCAGGATCGCGGCATACGCAGTTTGTGCTGACTCAGTCGGCCGAGTGTTGCTGGTCCGCGCATCGGAGCGCTCCGGCACCCCCGGCGTGTGGTCCCTGCCCGGTGGGGCGGTCGACCACGGTGAGGATCCGAAGCACACCGTCGTACGGGAGACCGCTGCCGAGACCGGGCTGTCGGTCGCCGTCGCCGAGCTCGACGACGTCCTCGCCGACATGCGCGCCCTGCCCGAGCAGGGCATAACCATCCACACCGACCGCCTCATCTACCGGGTCGGGGTGCGCGGCGGCACGCTGACCGACCGGGTGGACCGTCCCACCGACCTCGCCCGGTGGTTCACCCTCGACGAGGCGCGTGAGCTGCCGCTGCGGTCGTTCACCGCGCGCGCCCTGGAGCTGCCGGCCGCCTCGGCCGACATCGTCCCGGACGAGCCGCCGGAGTTCCCCTCCTTCTACGCCGTGCCCGGCCCGGACGGCCTGCACCGCGCCCAGCGTTTCGCCGCGTACGCGGTGGTGACCGATCCGCAGGGCCGGGTGCTGCTGACCCGGGTCTCCGACGGGTACCCGGGTGCCGGCTGCTGGCACCTGCCCGGCGGCGGGACCGATTACGGCGAGCAGCCCGGCGCGGCGCTGATCCGGGAGCTGGTCGAGGAGACCGGCCAGATTGGCCGCCTCATCGGGCTGCTCGGGGTGGCCAGCCACCGGGACGCCGCCTCGCTCGGCCCGGAGGGTTACCCGATCGACTGGCACGGCGTACGCGCGTTCTACCGGGTGGTCGTCGACCAGCCCGCCCCGCCGACGGTCGCCGACGTCGGCGGTTCGACGTGTGAGGCCCGCTGGTTCGCCCGCGAGGAACTGGGCGCACTTCCGACGGAGCGCCTGACCGAGGTCACCGCCGAAGCCGTCCAGGCCGCCAACCTCACCTAGCCCCATCCC
>NZ_SMKN01000009.1 GCF_004348675.1 Micromonospora sp. KC606
CCCCTGCCTCCTACCCCCAGCCGAGCCGGGTGTCCGGCGACATCGGCTTGCACGACCCGACCGTGGTCACCCGCCCGGAGGGCGGATACCTCGTCGCGCACACCGGGGGCAACATCGCACTGAAAACCTCCACCGACCGGGTGACCTTCCGCAACGCGGGCGCGGTCTTTCCCGGCGGCGCGCCCTGGACCACCACCTACACCGGTGGTTCGCGCGACCTGTGGGCACCGGACCTGTCGTACCACAATGGTCGTTACTACCTCTACTATTCGGCGTCAACCTTTCGCTCGAACCGCTCGGCGATCTTTCTCGCGACCAGCACCACCGGAGCCTCCGGCAGTTGGACCAATGAGGGCCTGGTCATCGAGTCCCGCACCTCGGACACGTTCAACGCGATCGACCCGAACCTCGTCGTCGACGACCAGGGCCGCTGGTGGTTGAGCTTCGGATCGTTCTGGTCCGGGATCAAGCTGGTGCAGCTCGACCCCGCCACCGGGCGGCGGCTCGGCACCACGATGCACAGCCTCGCCAACTACGTGCCCGGCATCGAGGCGCCCGTCATGACCAAGCGCGGCGCCTGGTACTACCTGTACGTCTCGTTCGACCGCTGCTGCCAGGGCGCCAGCAGCACCTACCGCGTGATGGTCGGTCGCTCCGCCAGCCCGACCGGGCCGTTCGTCGACCGCGCCGGCCGGGGCATGCTTGCCGGCGGCGGCACCCAGATCCTGGCCTCGCACGGCAGTGTCCATGGACCCGGCCACCCAGCCGTCCTCGCCGACCGCGACGGCGACCACCTCTTCTACCACTACTACGCCAACAACGGCGCATCGTTGCTCGGCATCAACCGGATCGGCTACGACGCCGCCGGCTGGCCCTACGTCTACTGACCAGCATGGCGCCGATCGATTCACGAATACCTCGCCGGCGACGACGTCCGCGAGCGGCGAGCCAGGCCGTCGACCCGGAAGCCACCCCACACCCATCCTTGACCGTCTATATGACAAATGCCATACTGCCCCCGGTATGTTGGCGTGAACATCGCCCTTTCGACGCCCTTATCATCACAACTCGACGAGATCGGTCAATACGATGGCACCTCACCCCCGTTCCCTCCGTCGCGTTTTAATCAGCGTTCTGAGCACGCTAGCCCTGGTGCCGGTCGCCGTCGTCGCCGGCGCCCCATCGGCCGGCGCCGACACCAGCCAGTTCAAGGGTGTGAACTGGGCCGTGCCGGGCGACAACTTCGTCGAAGGTCTGCTCGTCCTCGACGGGCTGAACCAGTCGGACAGTTACACGACCGTCCGGGCCAAGGCGGACGCCGTCTACAACGGGTTCGAAAACCAACTCGGCGTCAACACCGTCCGGTTGCCGATCAACACCCACACCGTCGGTTCGTCGTGGTGGAACGCCTATCGCGGCACCATCGACGCCGCCACCGCCAGAGGGTTCAAGGTCATTCTCGCTTACTGGGAGGACGGGGCGGCGTCCGGTGGCCGAATCACCAACACGGCCGCCTTCAACTCGATGTGGAACACCGTGACGGCCCAGTACGGCTCCAACGGCCTGGTCTACTTCGAGCCGATGAACGAACCCCACGGCTACAGCGCCTCCGAGTGGACAAACCTCGCCGCCTCGTGGATAAACGCCCGGGCGTCGGTCCCGCGTGGCCGGATCCTTGTGGGCGGCAGCGGCTACAGCCAGGACCTCAGGCCGGTCTGCGCCGACAGTCGCCTCGCCGGCACGCTGCTGTCCTACCACCACTACACCTTCTTCTACGGCACCAGGGACTATGCCGGCTGGGTCCAGAGCTTCCGGGAGCGCCTGGGCAGCTGCGCCTCACGCGCGGTCACGACCGAGTTCGGCGCTCAGATGGACTTCGGCCTGAACTACCACGACGCAGGCAGCACCAACAACTTCGTCCGGTACTTCCGTGCCGTCACCGACTCCATGCGGGACCTCCGCATGGGTTCGGTCTACTGGCCCGCGATCGGCGGAAAGATCAGCGAGTACGGCTACGACCGATACTCCATGTTCGTGCTCCAAGGCAGTGGCACCAACTTGTCCCTGAGTATCCGCAACTCCACCGGCGCCGATCGGCTCAGGCACGGCTGGGGCGACGGTGGGGGTGGCACCACCGAAACGTTCACACTAACGGCCCGGCATTCGGGCAAGTGCGTCGACGTGATCAGCGCGTCCACCTCAGACGGCGCCGAGGTCGCCCAGTACGGCTGCAACGGCAACAGCAACCAGCGCTGGGAGTTCCGAAACGCCGGTAACGGCTACTACCAGATTGTGGCCCAACACTCTGGCAAGTGTCTGCACGTGGATGGCGCCTCGACCGCCAACAGCGCCAGGATCATCCAGTGGACCTGTAACAGCGGGCAGAATCAGCAATGGCAGACGCAGGACGCCGGAAGCGGCCGTGTGCGCCTGGTCGCACGCCACTCCGGCAAATGCCTGGACGTGCCGAGCAGTTCCACCGCAGACGGCACCCGCCTGATCCAATACACCTGCGGCACCGGGCAGAACCAACAGTTCACGCGAAACGCGGCATGAGCCTTCCGCCTCAGCCTGGCGGTACCAGTGATGACGTGGCAATCTCCCGGAAGGAGCTCCTCCGTGTTCCAGTTCAGGGCTGATCGCCGATACCGGTATCGCGCCGGTGAGAACCGTCGCCGGGGAATCCCTCCACAGGCCGCGATCATCGCCGGAGCGGCCACGCTGATCGCCAGCATGGCCATCGCCGACGCCACCGTGCCGGCTTCGGCGTCCACCCGCGCCCAGGAGTCGTCGGCTCAGCCGCCGACTATCCAGGACACCGGCGCGTCCGGCGCGGGGGCCTTCGCCGCGACGTTGCCGACCGGCGCCCAATCGCTGGAGTCGGTCAACCAGCCGGGCCGCTATGTGCGGCATCTGAACTCAACCGGTCAACTCGCGCCGGTGACCTCCAGCAGCGACGCCGGGACGAAGCGAGACGCCACCTTCACGGTCGTGAACGGCCTGGCATCACCGGCCTGCTATTCGTTCCAGGCCAGGGATGGGCGGTTCCTGCGGCACCGCGACTTCCGGCTGCGGGTGGATGCCAACACCGGCGATACGACGTTCCGGGGTGATGCCACCTTCTGCCCAACGGCGGGGTCGGTTGCCGGGTCGGTGTCGCTGGTGTCGTACAACTACCCGAGCCGGCGGGTCCGGCACCGCGATGCCGCGCTCTGGTTGGACACCTACCAGTCCACGGCCCAGTTCCAGGCGGACAGTTCGTTCCGCGTTGTCGCGCCCTGGACGCCCAAGACGACCAGGGGGCCGGTCATCCCGGGGCTGTTCGCCGACCCGCACATCACGACCTTCAACGGCCGCTACTACCTGTATCCAACCACTGACGGGTACGCGAGTTGGAGCGGCACGTACCTCAAGTCGTTTTCCTCCGCCGACTTGGTGAACTGGACCGACCACGGGGTGATCTTCGACTACGGGCCGGACGTGTCGTGGGCGGACAACTCGGCCTGGGCGCCGGCCGTCGCGGCCAAAAACGGAAAGTACTTCCTGTACTTCTCCGGCGGGCTGGCCAGTGGCAACACCGCCAAGCAACTCGGCGTGGCCGTGTCCGACTCTCCGAGCGGGCCGTTCCGCGACGCGTTGGGGCGGCCGTTGATCCGTAGCGGTCAGTATTCCGGGCAGGCGATCGACCCGATGGTGTTCACCGACGACGACGGACGGTCGTATCTGTACTGGGGACAGGGCGCAGCGCGGGTGGTGCCACTGAACGATGACATGGTTTCGTTCGATTCTGCCCGAGTGCGGGTCATCACCCCGTCCGGGTACAACGAGGCGCCGTTCGTGTTCAAACGCAACGGCACCTACTACTTCATGTGGTCGGAGGGCGACACCCGTAGCGAGGACTACCGGGTCGCGTACGCCACCGGGTCCTCGCCACTGGGGCCGTGGACCAAACGTGGTGTCGTGCTGCAGAAGCGGCTCGACGTCGGCATCAAGGGCACCGGCCACCATTCGGTGGTCCGGGTACCGGGCACCGACACCTGGCACGTCGCCTACCACCGGTTCGCCGTTCCGGCCGGTAACGGCACCAATCGAGAAACCACCATCGACCGCATGGAATTCAACACCGACGGCACCATCCGCCCGATCGTGCCCACCTTGTAGGAGGCGCACATGTCCAGATTCCTCACCCGGCTGGGCGCACCGGTCACGGCCGTCCGCCTGCTGACCAGGCCGGGTCCCGACGCCGGTCCGCTGATTGCTCCCCGCCCGCGGTTCCGCCCCCGGGGCCTCGTCACCCTCGCCGTGGCGGCGCTGGTGGCCACTGCTGGCGCGCTCGTGGCGACCTCCGCCGCGGAGGCGGCGGTGATCGACCCCTCGGCTTACTACCAGGTCGTGGCGCGGCACAGCGGCAAGGCGGTCGAGATTGCCGGCCAGTCGAGTGCCGACGGCGCGGGCGTGCAGCAGTGGGCCCGCTCCGACCGGACCAGCCAGCAGTTCCAGTTCGTCGACGCGGGCGGCGGCTACTACAAGCTGCGCGCACGACACAGCGGCAAGGTCGTCGACGTGGCGGGCGGCTCCACGGCGGACGGCGCCGACGTCGTGCAGTACCCCGACAACGGCGGCACCAACCAGCAGTTCCGGGTCGTGGACACCAGCGACGGTTACGTCAAGCTGATCAACCGCAACAGTGGAAAGGCGCTCGACGTCTGGTCCCGCTCCACCGCCGACGGCGCGCGGGTCTCGCAGTACACCGACACCGGCGGCACCAACCAGCAGTGGCTGCTGGTCCGGGTCGGCGGCGGCCCGCCGAGCCCGAGTCCCGCCTACGCCGGCTACCTGTTCAGCTACATGCTCGGCGAAGGCTCCGCCAACGGTGAGCAGGTGTACTTCGCTCTCAGCCAGGGCAACGACCCCACCCGCTGGCGGCAGCTCAACGGCGGCCGGCCGGTGATGACCTCCACCGTCGGCACCCGCGGGGTGCGCGACCCGTTCATCATCCGCTCACCGCAGGGCGACCGATTCTTCCAGATCGCCACCGACCTGCGTATCTACGGCAACGGCAACTGGGACGCCGCGCAGCGCACCGGCAGCAAGTCCATCGTGGTCTGGGAGTCCACCGACCTGGTGAACTGGAGTGCTCCGCGACTGGTGCGGGTCTCGCCGGACACCGCTGGCAACACCTGGGCGCCCGAGGCGTACTTCGACGAAACCCTCGGTCAGTACGTCGTCTACTGGGCTTCCAAGCTGTACGCCACCAACGACCCCAACCACACCGGCACCACCTACAACCGGATGATGTACGCGACCACCAGCGACTTCCGCACCTTCAGCGCCCCGCAGGTGTGGGTCGACAAGGGCTACTCGACCATCGACTCCACGATGATCAAGCACAACGGCACGTACTACCGGTTCACCAAGGACGAGCGCAGCGCCTCCCAGTCGACGTGCGGCAAGTTCATTCTCGCGGAAACGTCGACCACCATTCTGAACCGCAACTACTCCTACCTGCGCGATTGCATCGGCCGCGGCTCTCTCTCGCAGGGCGAGGGGCCGCTGGTGTTCAAGTCGAACACCGAGCAACGGTGGTACCTGTTCATCGACGAGTACGGCGGTCGCGGGTACATCCCGTTCACCACCACCGATCTCAACAGCGGGCAGTGGAGCATGGTTTCCAGCTACACCCTGCCCGGCCGCCCGCGCCACGGCACAGTACTGCCGGTCACCCAGGCCGAGTACGACCGCATTTCGCAGCGGTGGGGCTAGCTGGTGTCCCTGCTCCTCGACCGGCGGCACCCGGCCCGCACCGACCCGCTCCCGTACCGGTCGGGCTAGGGACGCACGTCCCGTCGGTGGCTGCCGCGGATGAAGCCGCAGCCACCGGCGGGGCTCTGCCCGTCGCGCCCCGCCGGCGGATAGTTTCGCCTACCATCGATGTCTCCGTCGGCTGCGGGACGACGGGGACCGCAACGGGGATCGGCCGGGAAGGCAACAGATGAAGTCTCCACAGGTCAACTCGCACCGGAACACCACGTCGCGTCGGTTCGGCGCGCTGGCTGTGGCCGTCGCGGTCGCGGCGGCGTCACTGGTCGGCGTCGGCACGCCGGCGGCGGCCGAGCCGGCCGCGATCCTCGGCGCAGGCGAGCCGGGTGCGGTGCCGGGCTACTACCTCGTGGTGTTGAAGGACAGCGTCGTGCTCAGGGACAGCGGCGTGCTCACGCGGGACGGCCAGGTGCCGCGCGGCGCGCTGTCCGTCCCGGCCCGCCGGGCGGCCGCAGAGGCGGTGGACCGGACGGCGCGGGCACTGGCCGACCGGTACGGCGCGACGGTGGGGCACCGGTACAGCGCGGCGTTGCGCGGCTTCACTGTTCGGGCCAGCGAGGCGGCGGCCAGGCGCATCGCCACCGACGCGTCGGTGGCCTTCGTGGAGCAGAACCGCCGGGTACGGCTGAACGACGCCTCGACGCCCGCCACCACGCTGGGCACCCAGCCGAATCCACCGTCATGGGGGCTGGACCGGGTGGATCAGCGCAACCTGCCGCTGGACAACTCGTTCAGCTACCCGTCCTCGGGCGGCCAGGGCGTGCACGCCTACGTGATCGACTCCGGTATCCGCTTCACCCATCAAGACTTCGGAGGCCGTGTCGTCAACGGCATCGACGTGGTCGACGGCGGAACCGCCGACGACTGCTACGGGCACGGCAGCCACGTCGCCGGCACCCTGGCCGGCACGACGTACGGGGTGGCCAAGAACGTCACCCTTGTCGCGGTACGCGTCTGGGCGTGCGACGCCACCGGTGACATCGCCACGACCACCCAGGCGATCGACTGGGTCACCGCGAACGCCCAGCGTCCCGCCGTGACGAACATGAGCTTCGGCTGGCCGACATCATTCAGCTCAGGCGCGTTCGAGGCCGCGACCAACGGGTTGATCGATTCGGGGGTGACCGTCGTCGCCTCTGCCGGCAACGACGCCGGGGACGCCTGCGCCAAGACGCCGGCGTTCATCCCGGCGGCGCTCACCGTCGGGAACACCTGGTCCGACGACGGTGCTGCCTGGCTGAGCAACCACGGCCCGTGCGTGGACCTGTTCGCCCCCGGCCAGAACATCGTCTCCGCCGGATACGCCAACGACACCGCCGTGGCCGTCAAGAGCGGCACCTCGATGGCGGCACCGCACGTGGCCGGTGCCGCCGCGCTGATCCTGGCCGCGAATCCCACCTGGACCCCGGCGCAGGTGCACGCCCAGGTGCTCGGGAACGCCACTTCGGGCGTCGTGTTCAACACTCGGCCCAACACGACCAGCCGCCTGCTGTACGTGCCGTCCTCCTGAGGCCTCGGCGATCCCGGCGGGCGCCGGTAGGGATTGCCCAGGCCGCGATGGTGCCGACAGCCCACTGCCCGCTGGTCCTCGTGGCCGTCCGCGGAGAACCTGCCGTCGGCAGAGAGTCGGCTATGGTGGTGGTTGACCGTTTGGGTGCGGTAGCGGCCACCGGGAGGGGCTGGCCCTCCGCGAAAGCCCCGCTCGTTCGGAACCGGCTTCAGGTCTTGCGGGCGACGAGCCCGACAAAGGTCTGGTAGGTGTCGGTCTGCCTCGGGGTACCCTCGCCCGGCTCCGGCCGCCACTCGGCCAGCGGCACCAGACCCGGCTCCACCACCTCCAAGCCTTCGACGAAGGACAGGATCTCCTCGTCGGTGCGCCATCGGCCGGTGCCGAGCGACTGGTTGAAGATTCGTTCTACCTCCTGCGCCTTCCGGGAGGCGTCCGGGTGCCGCTCGCCGGGGTCGCGGAAGTGGGAGATTGCCACGTAGCTGCCGGAAGGAAGCGCCTCGCTCAGAGTCGCCGCCACCGCTTTCGGATCTTCGTCGTCCCGGAGGTGGTGCAGGATCGCGAAGAGCAGCAGCCCGATTGGACGGTCGAAGTCCAGGAACTTACGAACGTCCGGATGTTCCAGAATGGCCTGCGGCGATCGGACGTCCGCCTGGATCACCGTGGCCGTCCCGGCATGGGCCAGCAGCGCCCGCCCGTGCGCCAACACGATCGGGTCGTAGTCGACGTAGACCACCCGTGCCCGCGGGTCGTGACGGGTGGCCACCTCGTGCACGTTGCCCTGCGTCGGCAGGCCCGAGCCGAGATCGAGGAACTGGCAGATCCCCTCTTCGGCGACGAGGAAACGAACCACCCGGCGCAGGAAGGCCCGGTTCGCCTGGGCGGCCTGCGGACCGTCCGGCGTGATTTTGAGCGCGTGCTCGGCGACTTCGCGGTCGGCCGCGAAGTTGTCCTTGCCGCCGAGCATGAAGTCGTAGACCCGGGCCACGCTCGGCACGTTCATGTCGACGTCGGGCGCAGCCCCCTGCTGACTCGTCACTGTTCGTCTCCCCGTCCACACCGGAACGTCATCGTCCGCGCCGCCTCGAGTCGCGGTTGGACAGAGTGTAGCGATGCGCCGGCACAATTCTGCAGACACCTGTCGTTGGCGGTTGAATCGCCCACCAACCGCTGCGACGGCGAGCCCTCGACCAGAGATGCGCTACGAAGGATCGGGTTCGGAACCTCCGCCGTCCACCGTTCAGCTCCCCCGGTAGGTCGAGTAGCCGAACGGGCTGAGCAACAGCGGTACGTGGTGGTGCACCGCGTCGTCGTCGATCTCGAAGGTGACCACCACCTCCGGGTAGAAGGTGGGCACGTTGCGCTCCGCGAAGTACTGCCCGGTGTCGAACCGGAGCCGGTGCGTACCCGAGCCGGATATCCGGAGATTACTCACACGCCCGTCGGTGTCGGTACAGGCTTGGGTGACGTGTTGCCACGCATCGCCGAGACGGCGCTCGACCACCACCTGCACCTCCGACGCCGGCTGGCCCCTGCTGGCGTCCAGAACGTGAGTCGACAGGCTCATCGGTCCTCCGATCGTAGGAGCTTGCCCAGCCGCAGTCGATTGATCTTGGCAAGTTCGGCCAGCGAGACGGTCCGCTCCGCAACCGGGTCGTTCGTCAGCCGCACGCGGCAGATGTCAAGCAGATCCGTCGCCGGCAGCCCGGTCGCGCAGACCAGGTAGAGATGCCCGAAGCGCTGCTCGTACGCTGCGTTGGCAGCCGCGAGTTCTGCCCGCAGTTGCTCGTCCGCACCGGCGACGCCCGCCTGCTCCTGTCGCGACCACTGTTCGCCGTGGATTGGTACTCGCTCGCCGATTCGTGGGTGACCGGCCAACGCCTCGGTGAAGCCGGCCGGGTCGAGGGACATGGTGGCCGCGTCAGAGGCCACACCCAGCGCGTCCTGGTCGGCGTAAGGCCGTCCGGCAACGATCGCCGCCACCCAAACCCGGGCCGAGCAACATCGACACAGCGCCGACCGGAGATGGTCGTCGTCAGGAGCGGTGTTCAAGTGCTCCAGCGTCCAGATCGTCATCGGTTCAGACCACCATCGATTCCGGGCCGACGGAGGCGGCGCCTTCGCCCACCGCCTTCTGCACGGCGCGTTCGCTCGCCGCTCTGTCGTGTCCATGGTTGGAGACGAGTCCGAGGATGGGAAGGAAGAGCACGACCGACACGACCTGCCACCGGCACCCCATCGATCCACACCTGCGCCAGATCATGCGGTGTGGCCAGGGCGAACACCTTCGCAAGAGCCTCCTCCGGTCCATTCGAGTGGCGCATGCCGATGGCCAGCGGCGTGCCCGAGCGGGGTCGTATCCAGATCGCGTCGAACCGCTGGGCGACGCCCAGGTCGCCGATCTGGTCCCGCAGGCCCAATGCCTGCGCCCCCGCCGTGGTGGCCAGGTGCAACAGGTGCGTCGCGGTGAGCGGCACACCCTCCGCGCCGCGCAACCGTTGCATGAGGTACGCCTGAAGCCCCTCCTTGAAGAGGGAAAAGCCGGTGCCGGCACCCACGTCAGAGCCCAGCGCCACGTGCACGCCGTAGGCGAGGTGGCGGTCGAGTGGGAACAGGCCGCTGCCCAGTGCCGCGTTACTCGTCGGGCAGTGCGCCACACTGGCGCTGGCCTCGGCCAGTAGCTTGAGCTCGGTGTCGGCCGGATGCACGTTGTGCGCGAAGACACTGTGGCGGCCGACCAGTCCGTGCCGGCCATAGCAGTCGAGGTAGGTGTCCGCGCCGGACAACTGCCGAACCGTGGCGACCTCGTCAAGGTTTTCGTTGAGGTGTGCGGTGATCCAGCTGCCCGCCACGTCCCGGTGCAACTGCCCGCAGGCGGCGAGCAACTCGTCGCTGCACGACAGCGCGAATCGGGGTGTCACCGTGTACCTGCTGCGTCCGACGCCATGCCAGCGTTGTGCCAGCGCGCGGCCCTCGTCGTAGCTGCGCTGGGCGGATGTGTGCAGTTCCGGGCGCAGCATCCGGTCACCGACGACGAGGCCGCTGGTGATCCGCAGGCCGTACCCGGCGGCTGCCTGAAACAGCGCGTCCACCGCCGGGGCGAAATGAGAACCGAAGACCAGAGCCGTGGTCGTGCCCGCGCCGAGCAGGGCGGAGACGAACTCGGCGGCCACTGCGCGGGCGTAACCGACCTCGGCTGTCCGGGCCTCCTCGGGCAACGCGCAGCGTTCCAGCCACTCCAACAACGGCATCCCCAACGCCCCGATGACCCGAACCTGAGGGAAATGCACATGGGTGTCCACCAGGCCGGGCAACAGGATGCCGGCGGAGAGCTCGACCACCTGCGCCTCAGGATGCCGGGAGCGCAGCTCGGCGAAGGCGTCCCGTTCGACGATACGGCCGTTGTCGACCAGCAGACCCGCGTCACCGTCGTACCGCAGCGCACCGCCACGGAACGGGTCGTTCGGGGTGTCGATGACCTGAGCGCGGTAGAGGGTCATCGCTCGGCGTCCACGGATGCGGGGACGCCGACGGCGGTTCGGGCTTGTTCGATCCTGCACAGCAGGTCGGCGGCGACGCTGACGGCGATCGTCGCGGGCTCTTTGCCGCGGATGTCGGCGAGCCCGATCGGCGTGGTGACGCGGGTGAACGCCGTGGCGTCATGACCTTGGGCGGCGAGCTTGGCACGGAATCGGGCCCACTTGCCTGCCGAGCCGATGAGGCCGACAGAGCCGAAGTCGCCGCCGCGGAGGACCGCGTCGCAGAGGGCGAAGTCCTCGGCATGGTCGTGCGTCATGATCAGGACATGGGTGCCCGCGGGTAGCTCACCGAGCACGATCTCCGGCAGCACCGCCACCCGGTGGATGTGCACCTGCGCCACCGCGTCGGCGAGAACCGCCAGCCGGTCGTCGGCGAGCTGCTCCGGACGGGTGTCTATGAGGTGGAGATCGATGTCGTGCCGGGCCAGGACGCGGGCCAGTTCCAAGCCCACGTGCCCGACACCGAACAGCGCCACCGCCGGCACCACGGGCAAGGGTTCGAGCAGCACCGTCACCACACCGCCGCAGCACTGCACCCCGTGCTCGTACGGCGCCTTGTCCGACAGCGAGAGTGTGATCAGCTCCGGCGTGGCGCCTCCTGCGGTGAGCAGCGCGCGGGCCCGGTCGATCGCGACGGCCTCCATGTTGCCGCCACCGATCGAGCCCCAGGCTTGCGTCGCTCCCACCACGAGCTTGGCGCCGGCCGCTCGCGGCGCATGGCCACGCGCCGCCGCAAGTGTGACAAGCACGCCCGGCTCGCGGGCGTCACGCAGGTGGGTCACCGCGGAGAGCCAGTTCCGCTCAGGCACGGCTCACCGCCGGGTCGATCCGCCCCAAGTCCGGAGGCATGGCGGGTGTTTCCACCCCCGGCCGCAGGTCAGCCCCTGCCGCGCCGCCGCGCCCGTCACCGGCGCGCGCCCGCTCGATCGCCCAGAACACGGCCTCGGGTGTGGCTGGTGAGGCGAGGTCGACGCTGGTGCTGGCGGTCCCGAACGCCGCCGTGGCCTGGCGCAGCGCCTCGCGCACGGAGAAGGCGAGCATCAGCGGGGGTTCGCCCACCGCCTTGGAGCCATAGACCACCTGATCCTCCGCCGCATCGGTCAGCAGCATGACATTGAAGATCTCCGGCATTTCCGAGAAGCTGGGCAACTTGTACGTACTGGCCGCCTGCGTGTGCAGCCGCCCGCGCGCCGCTCCGGGCCCGGTGTCCCACCGCAGGTCCTCCAGGGTCAGCCAACCCGCGCCCTGCACGAACCCACCCTCGATCTGGCCGATGTCGATGAGCGGCGACAGACTGTCCCCGACATCGTGCGCGATGTCCACCCGCCGGGTCCGGTGCGCGCCGGTGAAACCGTCCACCTCGACCTCGGCGGCCGCCACCCCGTACGCGAAGTACTTGAACGGCGAGCCCTGCATCACCGACGAGTCCCAGTGCAGCCCCTCGGTACGGTAGAAGCCTGCAGCGAACAGCTGAACCCGCTGGAAGTAGGCGGCTCGGACCAACTCGTCCCACTCGATCCCCGCGGCGGCTCCGATGCCGCGTGCCACGCCGTCGACGATCCGAACGTCTGCCGCGCTGGTACCCAGCATCGTGGCCGCCACCGGGGCCAGGCGTACGCGGATCTGTTCGCAGGCGTGCCTGACCGCACCACCGTTGAGGTCGGCGCCGCAGCTCGCCGCAGTCGCCGAGGTGTTGGGCACCTTGTCGGTTCGGGTGGGCGCCAGCCGCACCCGGCGCAGCGGGATGCCCAGGGTGGTCGCCGCCACCTGCAACATCTTGGTGTGCAGACCTTGGCCCATCTCGGTGCCGCCGTGGTTTATCAACACCGATCCGTCCCGGTACACGTGCACGAGCGCGCCGGCCTGGTTGAACGCGGTGAGGTTGAAGGAGATGCCGAACTTGACCGGCGTGACGGCCAGACCACGTTTGGTATGCGGATGTGCGGTGTTGAAGGCGGCGATCTCCCGCTGCCGGGTGATGACGTCACCGGTGTCGAGAACCTGCCGCCAGAGCCTGTCCAGCCGATCCGGGTGCCGAACCACCTGGCCGTACGGGGTGGTCTGACCGACGCGGTAGAAGTTCCGTCGGCGCAGGTCCATCGGATCGATGCCGAGCAGGGGGGCGCACCGGCCGAGGATGTCCTCGATGACCATCATGCCCTGCGGGCCGCCGAAGCCCCGGAAGGCGGTGCTGGACGTCTTGTGGGTTCGCACGATGCGGCCGTTGAGCCGCACGTGCGGCAGCCAGTACGCGTTGTCGACGTGGCACAGCGCGCGGGCCAGCACCGGCTCGGACAGGTCGAGGCTCCAGCCGCCGTCCGCGGTCAGCGTCGCTTCGAGCGCCTGTAGCCGACCCGCCGCGTCGAATCCCACTCGCCAGTGGACGAGGAACCCGTGCCGCTTGCCCGACATGGTCAGATCCTGGGCGCGGGTGAGGCGCACCCGTACCGGGCGTCCGGTGAGCGTCGCGCCCAGCGCGGCGATGGCGGCGAAACCGTGCGGCTGCATCTCCTTGCCGCCAAAGCCGCCGCCCATGCGCAGGCACTGGACGGTGACCTCGTGGCTGGCCCGGCCAAGCACGTGCGCGACGATCTCCTGGGTCTCCGAGGGGTGTTGGGTGCTGCTCTGCACGAAGATCTGCCCGGCTTCGTCGACGTGGGCCAGCGCACAGTGCGTCTCAAGGTAGAAGTGCTCCTGCCCGGCGAACTCGAGCTCCCCACTGAACACGTGCCCGGCGTCGGCCAGCCCGGCCTCGACATCACCACGCACCAGCTGTGGGCTGGCGCCCTGGAAGCTGCCGGCGGCGATTGCCTCCCGTACCGTCACGTAGGACGGCAGCGGCTCCGCCTCGACCTCCACGGCCGCCGCGCCCAGGCGTGCCGCCTCAAACGTCTCGGCGAGCACCCAACAGACGGCGTGGCCGAAGAACATCACCTCGTCGGGGAAGAGCGGCTCGTCGTGCTTGACCCCGGCGTCGTTGACCCCAGGCACATCGGCGGCCGTGAGCACCCGGACGACGCCCGGCACGCGCAGTGCCGGTGCAATTCGCAACGCGGTGACCCGGGCATGCGCCTGCGGCACCTGCACGGGATGGGCGTGCAGCACGTCCTTGGTACGGTAGATCAGGTCGTCGGTGTACAGGGCGGTGCCGGTGACGTGCAGCGTCGCACTCTCGTGCGGCACCGGGGCGCCGACCCCGGGGCTCTCCGGTCGCTCAGACAGAGCGCTCATGTTGCGGACTCCTCTCGACGGCGCTCGCAGTGATCGCTGCGCTTGGTGTGCCCGCGCCTGCGGGCACCTCGTCCGGAGCCGAGTTCTCGGCGTACAGCTTGAGCAGACTCTGGCCGAGCATGGCGGCCCGGTACTCGGCACTGGACCGATGGTCGTCCAGGGGCGTTCCCTCGCCGCGCAGTACCCGCGCGGCGGTTGCGGCGGTGGCTGCGGACCAGGACCGGCCCTCCAGTGCCGCCTCGGTGGCCCGGGCCCGGATGGGCGTGGCCGCCACCCCACCAAGGCCGATACGTGCCCGGACGACCGTGCCGTCGACGACGTCGAGGGCGAAGCCGACGGCAACGCTGGCGATGTCGTCGAACCGTCGCTTCGCGATCTTGTGGAAGGCGACGAGGTCGGCGAGCGGCAGTGGGATCCGCACCGCGCGGATCAGCTCTTCGGGGTGACGGACGCTGCGCCGGTATCCGGTGAAGTAGTCCGCCAGCCGCACCCGACGCTCGCCGTCGGCGCTGACCAGGACGACATCGGCGGCGAGCGCGAGCAACACCGGCGGGGTGTCGCCGACCGGGGAACCGGTGCCAAGGTTGCCACCGATGGTGGCGCTGTTGCGGACAAGCCTGGACGCGAACAGGGGGAACATCTGGGCGAGCAACGGCACCCGGCCGGCGAGGCGGCGCTCGATCTCGCTGAGGGTCAGCCCGGCGCCGATCTCGACGCACTCTGGCCCGAACGTCAATTCCCGCAGCTCTGAGAGCTGGTCGATGGCGATGACCGACCCGGCGCGCGTGCCACGCAGGTTCACCTCCACGCCCCAGTCGGTCGAACCAGCCACCACGGTGGCAGCGGGCCGCTCGCGCAGCAACCGCAGCGCGTCGGGCAGCGAGGCTGGCCGGATGAACTCCCGGCCCCCGTGCTTCAGTCGGACCGGCCGGGGCGGCGCCGGAGGCGCCTGCCGGCGCTGCGCGAGCTGATCCTCGGGCGCGGGTGGCCCGAGTGCGTACGCGGCGTCGCGGATCGGCCGGTAGCCGGTACAGCGGCACAGGTTACCGCTGAGGGCGTGCAGGTCGAAGCCGTTGGGCCCGTGGTCGTGGTCGGTCACCGCGCCGTCCGGAAACGCCTCTCGGCCGGGACGGTAGTACTCGGCAGCCATGCTGCAGACGAAGCCGGGCGTGCAGTATCCACACTGGGAACCGCCGCGGACGGCCATCTCGTGCTGGACCGCGTGCAGGCGGTCCGGGCTGCCCAGGCCCTCGGCCGTGACGATCTCCTGGGCGGCGAGGGCGGCTGCGGGCACCAGACATGCGTTGATCGCCGCCCATTCCGTGGGAGATTCGACGCCGGGGCGGGCGACGAGCACGGAGCATGCGCCGCACTCACCCTCCCCACAGCCCTCCTTGCAGCCGGTGAGGCCCTGTTCGCGCAGCCATTCCAGTGCGGTGGTGTGTGGTGTGACATCCCCGAGCGGGACGTTCTGGCCGTTGACCCTGATCTCGACGGTGTCGGTCATCTGTGTCCCCTCGTCAGCAGCTTGCCGAACGGCCGGCCATCCGCACGCACACGCATCCCACGAAGCCAGGTCTGCCGAACGACGCCGACCAGCCGCCGACCCGAGTACGCCGTGACCTGGTTGCGGTGCAGCAGGCGTACCGGATCGACGACGAACTCGGCGTCCGGGGCGAGAACACACAGGTCGGCGTCGGCGCCGACGGCGATGCGACCCTTGTGCGCCAGCCCGACGCGCTCGGCCGGGCGCTGCGCCATCCACCGCGTCACCTCGGTCAGCGAGTGCCCGCGCGAGCGTGCCGCCGTCCAAACCACCGGCAGCCCCAGTTGCAGGCCCGCGATGCCGCCCCAAGCCCTGCCGAAGTCGCCCAGGTCGAGCAGCTTGAGCTCAGCCGTGCAGGGTGAGTGGTCTGAGACGACCATGTCGATGTCCCCGGCGGCGAGCGCCTGCCACAACCGGTCCCGGTTACCACCGTCCCGGATCGGCGGACAGCACTTGAACTGGGTGGCCCCGTCCGGGACGTCGGCCGCGGACAGCGTCAGATAGTGCGGGCAGGTCTCCACCGAGACATCGACGCCGGCGGCCCTGGCGGCGGCGAGTCCCGGCAGCGCGTGCGCACTGGAAAGGTGCAGCACGTGGGCCCGACCACCGGTCGCGCGGGCCACGTCGATCACCTGGTCGATCGCGCGCTGCTCGGCCAGGTGCGGGCGGGAACGCAGGAAGGCCGCGTACCCCGGCCCGGCCGTGGGCGGCGCCTGCGCGATCACCCCAGCGTCCTCGGCGTGCACGATCAGCATCGCCCCGAGGCGTGCCGTCTCGGCCATCGTCGCGGCGAAGCCCGAGGCGTCCAGCGGCGGAAACTCCGGCACCCCCGAGTCGAGCAGGAAGCACTTGAAACCGAAGACTCCAGCGTCGTGCAGGGCGGCCAGATCGGCGAGGTTGCCGGGCACCGCCCCGCCCCAGAAGCCCACGTCGACGTGCACCTGGGCGCGGGCGCAGTCCCGCTTGGCAGCCAGCGCGGCGGTCGTGGTCGTCGGCGGGATGCTGTTGAGCGGCATGTCCACGATCGTCGTGACCCCGCCCGCTGCGGCCGCCCGGGTCGCGCTGGCGTAGCCCTCCCATTCGGTACGGCCGGGTTCGTTGACGTGCACATGGGTGTCGACGAGCCCGGGCAGAAGCACCTCGTCGTCGGCGAGGGCGACCAACTCCCGGGCTTCCAGCGTCTCGTCGAACGGCGCTACGACGGCGATGCGCCCGTCGCGCACACCGACCACGCACGCCGCCTCGGCGCCATCGACGACCACGCGCCGACCGCGGAAGGCGAGGTCCAGCGTCATGATCGCGCCTCGTCGGGTCGCCCGGCGGTCCAACAGTTGGCAGGGCGGTGACACCCACAGTTGGTCATGTCGCTCTTCAGGCTCAGAGGAAGGAGGGGACGGCAAGCCAGGCGTCACCCGCGTCCGGCGCGTCGTCACGGGCCACCGTGGTCTCGATGAGCCCGTACGGTCGGTCGGCGCCGATGAACACCTCGCCGTTGTTCTCCAAGCCGAACGGGGCGAGGTCGACGAGAAAGTGGTGTCTGTTGGGTGCGGAGAAGCGGATCTCGGCGACCTCACCGCGGGCCTTGAGCACCTGCTCCCCCATCAGATAGAGAGTCTCCTGCAGGGCCCGGCTGTAGGTGGTGGCGAACGTCTCGAGCAGCGAGGCGCTGATGGTGCCGTATGCCGCGTTCCAGTCGACGTCCGTACCCGCGTAGCGCCACCGTGCGACCAGGGAAGTGGCGAGGATGCGATCGTCGGTCTCCTGCAGTGTCGTGTAGTCGTCGGTGAGGAAGCCCTTGAACTCCGAGCGGGTGGACTTGAGAAGGACCAGGTCACGCAGGCCGGACACCACCTGGATCTGCTGGTCGGCGTCCCGCCCGGAGAGCGTGACGGCACTCGTCCGCACGGCCCCGCCGCGACGGAGGAAGGCGTGGTCGTGCCCGGCCCCGCCGACGTCGATGCGGTCCCAGGCGTACTGCTCGACGCGCACCTGGACACCGGACGCCTTGGGGGTCGCCTCGATCAGCCGTCGACCGACCGCGATCGCGTAGTCCTCGACAGACGTGACGCCGTGCTTCTTGGCGTACGCGAAGGCGGTGTTCTTCTGGGTGTCCGTCGGAAGCACATCACACTGATCTCCCTCGATATGTGCTGCGGCGAAGTCACCGCGCAACGCGGTGGAGACATCGAGATCCCAGATCTCGTGTCGGGGGGTGTCCCGGTAGATGCGCACGACGCGGTTCTCCGCCTTGCCGTACTGGTTAAAGCTGAGCGAGGTGCCCATGACGTCCCTCATGTCTCGGTCGTCTTGCCGATGTCCGCTTTGGTGGTGGCCGGCCGGCGGGTGGCCACCGGGTCTCGCGGCCGTCGGGGTCGAGGTGGCCGGTGCCGCGTCGTCACCGGAGCCGGGAGCGACCTGTCAGATCACCGCTCAGCGCCGTCCGCCCGCCGCCGCCACGCGCTCCGCGAGCCCGCGCGTGGTCCGGGCCTGGTACACCGTGGCCAGCGGAAGCTCCACCGCGAAGTCGCCGTTGATCCGGGCCACGAGCTGCGCGGCGAGCAGCGAGTTGCCGCCGTACTCGAAGAAGTCGGCCGTACCGGGCGGTTCGTCGGTCTCCAGCAGTTCGGCCCACAGCTCCGCGATCGCCTGCTCCACGGCGGACGGCGGCGAGTCGGCGGCCTCACCCGCCGGATCCACGGCCGTCCTCGGGGCGGTCTCCGGCCGCACCAGCGCCGCCCGGTCCACCTTGCCGTTCGCGTTCAGCGGTATCTCGTCGATCTCGACCAGGGCACTCGGCATCAGGTGGCTGGGCAGCCGGTCGCTCAGGAACGCCCGCAGCTCCGCCGCGTCGACGGGCCGGGCCGCGACGTAGTACCCGACGAGCGCGCGCCGCTGCGGGTCGGTGCCGGTCACCGCCGCCACCGCCTGGTGGACGGCCGGGTGCTGGGCCAGCGTCGCCTCGATCTCGCCAGGCTCCACCCGGTAGCCGTTGATCTTCACCTGCTCGTCGATCCGGCCGAGGAAGTCAAGTTGCCCGCCGGGCAGCCACCGACCCAGGTCGCCGGTGCGGTACATGCGCGCGCCGGGCCGGTCGCTGAACGGGTCCGGCAGGAACCGCTCGGCGGTCAGGGCGGCGCGCCCCGCGTACCCGCGGACGACGCAGTCGCCTCCGATGTAGAGCTCGCCCGGCGCGCCCACCGGGACCGGGTTCAACGCCGCGTCCAGGACGTACATCGTCGTGTTCGGGATCGGTCGGCCGATGGGCACCAGATCCGTGGCGCCCGGCCCGTCGGCGTGGAACACACAGTTGCCCACCGACGCCTCCGTGGGACCGTACTCGTTGAGCAGCACCGTGTCGGGATCCAGCCGGCGCCACGCGGCCAGGGTGCGGGCGGGGAAGGCATCAGCCCCGACCGCCAGGGTGCCGGCCAGCCGCCGGGCCGCGCCCGGGCCGAGCGTGTCGGCGAGCAGGGCGAGGTGCCCCGGGGTGAGCTTGAGGAAGCTGAACGGCGCCAGCCGCTCCAGCCGCCGGCCCAGCGTGGTCGGATCGATGCCGTCGGGCAGCACGCACACCCGCTGTCCCATGATCAACGGTGTGTAGATGTTCGGCACGATCATGTCGAAGGCGTAGGACGAGAACACCGCCGCGCCGCCGTCACCCCGGCACGCGTACGCCTCCCTGGCCCAACCCAGGTAGTTGACCACCCCCCGGTGGGGCACGAGCACTCCCTTCGGCGTGCCCGTCGAGCCGGACGTGTACATGATGTACGCCAACCCGTCCGGGTGACCGGTGACCGCGGGAGCGGTATCCGGCTCGGCGTCGATGGCGTCGCGGTCGCGGTCCACCAGCACCGTGCCCCAGGCGCCGGTGGGCACCCGGTCGGCCAGCTCCGCCGTGGTCACCACCAGCGCGGCGCCCGCGTCGGCGAGCATGAAACGCAACCGTTCCGCCGGGTACGCCGGGTCCAACGGCAGGTAAGCCGCTCCGGACTTCAGCACACCCAGCATGCCCACGACCATGCCGGCGTCGCGGGGCAGGCACAGCGCGACGACCGTCTCCGGCCCGGCTCCGCGGGCACGCAGGTGCCGCGCGAGCCGGTTGGCCCGCCCGACGAGCTCGGCGTAAATCAGCGTCGTCCGGTCGTCGACCACCGCCACCGCGCCGGGCGTGCGCCGCGCCTGTGCGTCGACCAGTTCGTGCAGCAGGTGCTGGACGGGGTACGCGCGCGCCGGCCCGTTCCAGGCCACGAGCACCTGCCGCCGCTGCTCCGGATCGAGCGTGGCCAGGGTGTCGTGCCCGTCGTCCAGCCGGGTCATCGCCGCCAGCACGCGCAGGTACAGATCACGCATCGCCTCGGCCTGCTCGTCGGAGAGCCGCTCGGTGTAGTAGTCCAGCCGCAGCAACAGCTGGGATGAGCGCGGGTTGCGCAGGAACCCCGTGTTGAGGGCGAAGCTCGTCGGTTCCGAGCGGAACTCCGCCGTCGACTCAACCTTGTCGTCGAGAATCCCCACCCCGGCGCCCAGGACGTCAGCCAGCTGGTGGAAATGGTTGTAGAGAAACGTGTTGTCGAACACCTCCGCGCCGCCGCGGTCCCACTGGATCTGGGCGAGCGGATAGCGCCGGTGCGGCAGCAGCTCCTGCTCGGCGTCGAAGACCCGGCGCACGAGTTCGCGCCAGGTGCCCGGGGCCAGGTCGACGCGGATCGGCGGGACGTTGAGGAACATCCCCAGCACCTCGGTGCTGTCCTTCTCCTCCAGCCGCCCGTTGGCGGTCAGCCCCGCCACCACGTCGGTCCGACCGGTGGCCAGGCCCAGCACCTTCAGGTGCGCGGCGAGGAGCACGCTCTTGAGCGGCACGCGGGCAGTTGCCGCGGCGGCGAGCAGGTCGTCGCAGAGGCTGGCCGGCACCAGCGCTTCGAGCCCGCGGTGGACGGCGCTCTGGGTGGACGTGAGGCGCCAGTGCCGTACCCCGTCGACATCCTCGCCGGTGACGGAGGTGTCTCCGGCGTCGCTTGCGACGCCGGGCGGCGCCGGCCAGGCAGTCAGGAAGCCCGGCGTGAAGTCGGCCAGCTTGGCCCGCCAGAACTCGCGATCCGCCGGCGAGGTCAGGCTCTCCCGCTCGACCGCGATGAAGTCGCGGAACAGCGACGCGGGCGGCGGGTCGGCGGGCGCGTGCGGATCCTTGAGCAGTCGGAGGTACCGTTCCAAAACCTCGGACATGTTGGTGAACAGGCTCCAGCCGTCGAAGATCGCGTGATGTTCGGTCACCGTCCACTGGAACGTGCTGTCGGTGCGGGGGTGCAGCAGGTAACGCAGCAGCGGTGGGCATGCGATGTCGAAGGGGCGCCGCCGCTCCTCGTGCAGCAGCTCAAGCAACCGACGGTTCTGCTCCTCGGTAGACAAGCCGCGCAGGTCGCCGATTTCCATCTCCATTTCGGCCGCCTGGTGTACCAATTGCATGGGCTTGCTGAACCGCGCGAGGTCGAACCCGGTGCGTAGAATGTCGTGCCGCGCGACCACGTCCCGCACCGCCTGCCGGAAGACCTCTGCGTCGAACGGCGCCCGCACGTGGAAGCTGTTGACGTTGTGGTATGGCAGGGTCTCGCTGTCCAGCCGCATGTGGTAGACCATGCCGGCCTGCAGCACCGACATGGGGTACGCGTCGACGACGCCCTCCGGCAACCGCTCGCGGTCCGCGGCGGGCAGCAGGGCGAACGGCTGGCGCTCGACCGCCGCGTCGGACTCTGCCGCCGGCTGGGCGGCACCGGCCACCGCGGCGAGCTCGGTGACCGTCGGCCACCGGAACAGGTCCTGCAGGCTGATCCGCAGCCCGGCGTCCTTGGCTCGGCCGAGCACCTGCAGGCTCCGGATCGAATCGCCGCCCAGGTCGAAGAAGTTGTCCCGCGCACCGACGCGGTCCACGCCGAGCACCTCCGACCAGATCGCGGCGAGCACGGCCTCGGTGCCCGCTGCCGGCGCGACATACCGGTGCCCCAGCTCCGGCCGTGTGGTCGGCGGCTCGGGCAGCGCCTTGTGGTCCACCTTTCCGTTGCCCGTCATGGGCAGCGTGTCGAGGAACACGAACACGGCGGGCAGCATGTAGTCGGGCAGCGTGCTCGCCAGGAACTCGCGCATCTCTCCGGTGGTGAGCGCGGCGCCGGTGGCCACGTACGCGACGAGCCGTGGCGACGTGTCCTCGGCGCGCCACGCCACGACGGCCGCCCCGAGCACCTGCGGATGCCGGCGTATCGCGGCCTCCACCTCGCCGGTCTCGATGCGGAAGCCGCGGATCTTCACCTGGTCGTCGTTGCGGCCGAGGTACTCCAGCCGGCCGTCCCGCAGGCGGCGGCCGACGTCCCCGGTGCGGTAGAGACGCGCTCCCGGCTCCCCGGAGAAGCCGTCGGGCACGAACCGCTCGGCGGTCGTGGCGGGCCGGCCGTGGTAGCCGCGCGCGACACCCGCGCCGCCGACGTACAGCTCACCGGGCACGCCGGGAGGCACCGGATTGCCCGCCCGGTCAAGCACGTAGACGCGCAGGTCGGGAATGGGCACGCCGATGAGGCTGGGCCGCTCCGCGAGCGTGTGTTCGGCCAGCGGGCAGTGCGTCACGTGCACGGTCGTTTCGGTGATGCCGTACATGTTGACCAGTCGCGGAGCCGAGCTGCCGTGGCGCGCGAACCAGCGGGCCACGCTCGCCGAGTCCAGCGCCTCGCCACCGAACACCACCCAGCGCAGTGCGAGGCCACCGCCCTGCTCGCGGTCGACCTGCTCGAGCTGGCGGAACGCGGACGGCGTCTGGTTCAGCACCGTCACCCGCTCGCGCCGCAGCAGCGCGTGGAAGTCGCTGGTCGAGCGCGCCACCTGCCGCGGCACCACCACGAGGCGACCGCCGTAGGCGAGGGCGCCCCATGCCTCCCAGACGGAGAAGTCGAACGTGTAGGAGTGGAACATCGTCCACACGTCATCCGGGCCAAACCCGAACCAGTCCTGGGTGGACGAGAGCAGTCGACTCAGGTTTCCGTGCGTGACCTGCACCGCCTTTGGCCGCCCGGTGGAGCCGGAGGTGTAGATGACGTACGCGAGATCTCCCGGTCGCGGTGCGCCGGCGGCAACGCCCTCGTCCCCGTTGTCCACCCCACCGTCGTCCACGTCGTCGGCCGCGCCACCGGAGGCGTCATCGGCCACGTCGAGGAGGCGCCATGGTCCGTCCGGCACCCGATCGCGCGCGCCCTCGGTCGAGACCACCGTCCGCGCTCCGATGTCGTTCAGCATGTAGGCGAGCCGCTCGGGTGGATGCGCCGCATCCAGCGGAAGGTACGCCGCGCCCGCCCTGAAGACGGCCAGCAGCGCCACGATCATTTCGGCGCTCCGTTCCAGGCACAGCCCCACGACGGTCTCCGGACCCGCACCCGCTCGCCGGAGTCGGCTCGCCAACTGGCGCGCCCGCTGGTCCAGCTCGGCGTAGGTGACCTGGCGCTCTCCGTCGGTTACCGCGACCGCGTCCGGCGTCTCCACGGCGCGGCGCGCGACCAGCTCCGGCACGCTGGGCGCGGCGGCGACGGCGGCTGGGACGCTGCCTTCGGCGGCTGCCGCACCCGTTCCCACCGGCTCGCCGAGCACCGCCCTCCGGACGGCTTCCGGCAACATCGGCACGTCCGTGACCGGTGCCTCGGGCGCGTCCAACGCGGCCTCTAGCAGCCGCAGATAGCACGCCGCCATCTCGTCGACGGTGGCTCGGTCGAACAGGTCCGTGTTGAACTCGATCTCGATCCGTGGTGTGGGTCCCTCAAGAAGGGTCCAGGTCATCTCGAACTTGGCGGTGCCCCGCTCCACGTACACGTCGGTCAGCCGGGCATCGCCGAGCGGGTGCCCGGACGGCGCCGACTGCATGCCGAAGACGACCTGCACGAGTGGGCTGTAGCTGAGCGCCCGCTCGATGCCGAGCGCGCCGATCAGCTTCTCGAAGGGGACGTCCTGGTTGGCGTAGGCGTGCGCGGTCACGTCCCGGACCCGGGCGAGCAAGTCGGTGAACGTGGGCGCACCCGACAGGTCGGTACGCAGCGGCACGGTGTTGACCAGGATGCCCACCACGTCTTCGAGGTCGTCGAGGCCGCGGGTCGCGACGGGCGTACCCACGACCACGTCGTCGGTGCCGGCATAGCGCGAGACGAGGACGTTGAAGCCGGCCAGGTAGCCGACGAACGGGGTCACCCGGGCGGCCGCGCACGCCTGGCGCATCCGGCCCTCGATGGCCGGCGGCACCGGCAGGGTGACGGTGTGCCCGGCGAACGTCTGCATCGGTGGCCGCGGGCGGTCGGTGGGTAGGTCCAGCCGGTCCGGCGCGTTGGACAGTTGACCGCGCCAGTAGTCGACCTGCTCGTCGAGCACGCCGCTGGCCCAGCGTTCGTGCTCCCAGCGTGCCACGTCGGCGTACCGCGGGCCCGGTGCCGCCGCGGACGCCGATTGGCCCGCTCGGCACGCCCGGTACAGCTCGTCCAGATCCCGCAGGAGCACGTCGAACGACAAGCCGTCGACGGCGATGTGGTGCACGGTCAGCACCAGCAGATGGCGATCGCTGGACAGGCCCAGCAGCAGCGCGCGCACCGGCGTACCGGCGCCGAGGTCGAACGGGCGCCGCACCTCGTCCTCGGCGGCCGTCAGGGCGGCGCCCTCCCGGCGCGGGGCCGGCAGATCCCCGAGGTCCCGCGTGACGAGCGGCACGCGCCCGTCGTCGACGATCACCTGCACCGGCTCGCCGCCGCGGCTGACGTACCGACTGCGCAGCGCCTCGTGCCGAGTCGCGAGCGCGTCCAGCGCCTCGCCCAGCGCGTCGGGATCCAGCGGTCCGTCCACCCAGTACGCCGAGGCCACGTTGTACGTCGGGGTGCCCGGTTTCCACTGCTCGAAGAACCACACCCGCCGTTGGGCGAACGACAGGGGTGCCTCGATGCCGCCGGTACGGGGAATCGACTCCTCGCCGGCGGGCGCGATTCCCTGCTCCCGAAGCACGATGTCGAGCGCGTCCCGAAACTCCAGATGATCGTCGCCAACTCGGTGCGGGATAAAGCTCATGAGCCGCGCCCTCCATCACAGTCGCACGGGGTTGCAGTGACTAGAGAATATTCACGCGGTAATGCGATTTCCCCATTCTTGAGTAGGGGGAACCGTTCGCGGAAAGAACAGGGTCACGCGGCGTCCCGATGCGCGGCGGCCAGCATCCGGCCCACCGCCTGCCCGATCAGGGTGCGGGCCCGCAGGCCATGTACGAAGAAGTGGCCGCCGGACACCGGCGTGATCACGAAGTACCGGGTGGTCTGGGCCGCCCAGCCGACCATGTCCGCTCGGGACACCCACCGGTCATGCGTGCCGTGAAATGCCTGGATCGGCACGGCCAGTGGGGGTTCCGGCCGGTACTGGTAGCGTTCGGCGAGGGTCAGGTCCGCCCGGAGCGCCGGAAGGAACAGCCCCCGTGCCTCCGGATCGTCGAGGACCCGGTCTGTCACACCGTTGCGGTGCCGCAACTCGGCCACCAACCGGTCATCCGGCAGCGCGTGCACGGGCCGGGCGGGCGGCGGGGCGGTCGGCGCGGCGCACCCGGACACCAGCAGGGCGGCGGGTGCCCGGGCGCCTCTGGCCCGTAGCGCGCGGGCCAGGTCGAACGCCATGCGGGCGCCCATGCTGTGCCCGAAGAGCGCGTACGGCCGGTCGATGCGCGCTTCGATCGCGTCGGCGAGCTCCTCGACCAGCACGCGCATGTTGGTCATCGGCGGCTCGTCGAGGCGGCTCTCCCGGCCGGGCAGCCGCACCGCGAACGGCTCCACCGTCTCAGGTAGCGCGGCCGCCAGAAGCCCGTAGGCGTGCGTGCCGGCACCTGCGTAGGGGCAGGAGAACAGCCGCATCCGGGCGGCCGGGCGAGGCGCCAGGCAACGCAGCCACTTGTCGTCAGCGTTCATGATCGCCGCCGGTGCCGCTCGGCGGGAGCGTCGGGCCGGCCGAGCCGGCGCGTGCCACCGGCGCGGCGGGTTCAACCGGCAACGCGCTCTCGACCGGCCCAGCGGGCTCGCCCGGCGTGGGTCGCCCGGCCTGCGCCGCGGACTCGGGGCGCAGCCGGATGGTCAGCGGCACCAGGCTCAGGACCACCACCGCCAGCACCGCGAACAGGCGCCCCGGGGTGAGGGCCTGGGCGACGATTCCGCCGGCGAGCGCGCCTACCGGCCGGGCGCCGAAGGCCAGGAACCGGAAACCAGCAGAGACCCGCCCCAGCAACCGCGACGGCACCAGCGACTGGCGCAACGAGGTGTTCACGACCGCGGACACCGCGGTGGCGAAGCCGGACAGCAGCAGGGCGGCCCCGACCGCCACGGCGTTCGGCACCGCGAACGGGGTGACGAAGCAGATCGCCAGCGCCAGCACCGCACCGGTCAACAGGTGCCGCGGGGGCACCCGCTCGGCCAGTCGCCCGGCGGCGGCGGCTCCGGACACCGCACCCACCGCCGCGACGATGATGAGCACGCTGTACCCGAAACCGGAGAGCCCCAGCGCGGAGCCGGAGCCGACCGCGAAGACCACGAACACCGCGAAGAACGCGGTGTTGACCAGGTTGGTCACCACCGCGTACACGGTCAGGCGGGCGATCGTCCGGTTCCGCACGAGTGTTCCGATGCCTTCCCTGACGTCGGCCAGCACGCTGGTCCGGGTGGTGCGGACAACGGCGTACCGCCCGCGCACGGTGAGGAGCACGCCGGCCGCGGCCAGATAGAGCCCGGCCGGAGCGAACACGGCGACCACCGTGCCCGCGGCGACCAGCAGCGCGCCGACGGGCGCGCCGACGAAGTCGTTCATGACCATCTGGGTGCCGAACAGCCGGCCGTTGGCGCGGGGCAGCCGCTCGGGTTCGACGACCATCGGCACCAGGGCATGCGCCGCCGTCTCCGAAACGGTCTCGGCCACGCCGACGAGGAGCGCGGCCACGTAGAGAAGCGGCAGGTTGAGGCCGGTGACGGCCGCCGTCACGGCGATGCCGAGCAGGGCCACACCGCGCAGCGTCTCCGCGGCGAGCATGAGACGGCGCCGGTCGACGCGGTCGACCAGCACACCGACGAACAGCCCGAAGAGGAACCAGGGCAGGGTCTGGGCGACCCGCAGCCCGGCGATCAGGGCCGGCGAGGAGGTGACCGTCACGGCGATCAGCGGCACCGCCATCAGAAAGAGTCCGTCCGCGAGATTCGTCATCGAGGTGGCGGACCAAATACGGCTGAATTGCGATCGGGTGTCCACTGCGTCACCGCTCTCCGTATCAGTGGCTGCAAATGCTATTGGCCGCTCTCTTCGACCGTCAAGGCCCGAAGAAAAGGGGAATGGCAGCCTATCCCTGAGTAGCAGGACGGCCCACTACTCCAGCCGGGGGTGGGGCACCGACACCGGGCCTAGGCTCGCTCTCAGGCTCGTCAGACTGGAGTAGCGAGATGACTACGGGGCACGGCTTCTCCCCTATCGGCTCCTCCCGTGCCGGCTTCGCCGCCGGGAATTCCACGGTCACGCTCCGACCGACGCGTCCCGCGCCCCCTGTTCCCGGCTTCGTCCGCGGCCGCGCGGCGTCGACCGTCGGGGCCACGCTCACCGCGCGACTGGCCGGCGCCAGTCGGTCCGATGTGGACAACTTGCTCCTCAGCGCGCTTGTCGCCCTCCTGAGCCGCGCCTCCGGGACCACCGAGGTGTCGGTCGGCGTGGCCGACGGGGGCCAGGCGCGCTCGACCCAGCCGGTACGGGTGGTGGTCGACGCCGCCGGCACGCTCGAACAGGTGCTCCGGCTGGTCACCTCGGCGCGGGCCGCCGCGGCGGTCGCGCCGTGCCCGGAGGCGCGCGTCGTGGTCGTCGCCGACGCCCCCACGGCGGCGCTTGAGTCGCTTCTCGACGGCCAGGTGGACCGGGACCTCGCCATCGCCCTGGATGACGGGGCCAGCCCGTGGACGTTGCGGTGCGGCTTCGACGCGGAACGGTACGACGAACCGGCGGTGACCGCGTTCCTGACCGCGGTCCGTGCGGCGCTGACCGGCCTGGTCCGCACGCCCGGCCTGCCGGTCCACGACCTGAACGCGGCGATCGAGGCACCGACCGTCGAGGTGGCGGCCATCCAGACGGCCGCCACCGACGAGCGGACGACGGAGCTGGCGTCGGCCGAGCCCTCCGGGACGCCGCTGGGCGCAGTGGCACGCGTGGTGGCCGACGTGTGGGAGCAGGTCCTCGAAACGCCGGTACGGCGCGGTGACGACAACTTCTTCGTTCTCGGTGGCGGCTCGCTGCAAGCCCTCCAGGCGCTCGGCCGGCTGCGCGACAAGTTCGCGATCGAGCTTCCGGCCGACCTCATCTTCGGCGCACCGACCGTATCGGAGGCGGCGCGGCACGTGGAGCGGGCCCGGGAGGACCGAAGCCGGCTACGCGTCGAGCCACCTCAGCCGCGCGGTGATTCGCCCGCACCGGCCTCCTTCGCGCAGGAGCGGATCTGGTTCTTCGAAAACCTACGGCCCTCCTCCGCCCTCTACCACATGCCCTGGGCGCTGGACATCGACGGTCCGGTCGCCCCCGACATCCTGGCCGCCGCCGTACGCACGGTCGTCGCCCGGCATGAGGCGCTGCGCACGTCGTTCTCGGTGCGCGACGGCCTACCGGTGCCCGTGGTGCACGCCGCGGTCCCGGTGGAGATCGGTCACGACGACCTCAGCTTGCTGCCGGCCACCCGGCGGCGGGCCGCCGCGGACCAGCTGCTCGCCGAACGCGCGCGGCTGCCCTTCGACCTCTCCCAGCCGCCGCTGCTACGCGCCCACCTGCTGCGGCTCACCGAACGCCGCCACATCCTCCTGCTCACCCTGCACCACCTCGTCAACGACGGCTACTCCACCGATCTGCTGCTGCGGGAGCTCAGCGCCGCGTACGAGGCGCACGCGAGCGGCCGGCCGCCGGCGCTGTCCCCGGTCAGCGTCCAGTACGGCGACGTGGCCGCCTGGCAGCGCCGGGTGCTCCGCGACGACGCGCTGGCCGACGCCCTGCGGTTCTGGCAGGACGAGCTGGCCGGCGCACCGGCCGCGCTCGCGTTGCCGACCAGCCGGCCACGTCCGGCGGAACCCAGCTTCGCCGGCGAGACGCACGCGTTCCGGTTGCCCGAGCGGCTCACCTGGGAGCTGCGCCAAACCGGTCGGGAGCACGGCACGACGCTCTTCGTGGTCCTGCTCGCCGGCTTCCACGCGTTGCTGCGCCGGTACACCGGTCAGACCGACGTGGTCGTCGGCACGACGTCGGCCAACCGGGACCGCCTCGCGCTGGAGAACGTGCTGGGCCCGGTCTTCAACACCCTTGCGCTGCGCGCGAACCTGCCCGGCGACCCCACGTTCGAGGAGTTGCTGGCCCACATGGGCGACCGGGTGCGCGGCGCGCACGCCAACCAGGAGGTGCCGTTCGACCTCCTGGTGGCGCGGCTCGCCCCGGAGCGCGACCCCAGCCGGTCGCCGATCTTCCAGGTGCTGTTCGAGCTGGGCGATCCACCGGGCGGGCCGGCGCCCGACGGCCTGCGGTGGACGCCCCGTCTCGTTGACACCCGCACCGCCAAGTTGGACCTCGCGGTGACGCTGACCGACGAGGGCGACGCGCTCACCGGCCTCGTCACCCACAGCGCGGACCTGTTCGACGCCGCGTTCGCGCGCGGCCTGGTGGCGAACTTCGTCTGCCTGCTGGAAGCGGTCTGCGCCGACCCGGGCAGCCGGCTGTCCGCGCTCTCCGTCGTCTCCGCGGTGGACCGGCGGGCCATCGCGGCGGTGAACGACACGGCACACGCGTACCCTGTCGGCGCCTGCCTCCACGAGCTGGTCGAGCGCCAGGCTCGCCGGGTACCGGACCGGGTAGCGGTCCGCTGCGGGCCGGCCCAGGTCACGTTCGCCGGCCTCAACGCCCGGGCCAACCAGCTCGCCGCGCGGTTGCGCGCGCACGGCGTCGGGCCGGAGGCGCGGGTCGGGGTGTGCCTGGACCGTTCCATCGACATGGTGGTGGCCCTGCTCGCCGTCCTCAAGGCCGGTGGCGCGTACGTGCCCATCGATCCGGACTATCCGGACGAACGAAAACGGCTCATGATGTCCGCCGCAGACGCCGAGTTGCTGGTCGGGCAGCGCGTCGCAGCCGGCGGGGGGTGGCATGACGGGCCGGCCGTCTGGTTGGACTCCGGCCTCGCGGGCGAGTCCGTCGTGGACCCGCCCGGCCGGGCCCACGCCGGGAACCTCGCCTACGTCATCTTCACCTCCGGTTCCACCGGCACTCCCAAGGGGGTGCTGGTCGAACACGGCGGGTTGGTGAACTACCTGCGGTGGTGCCTGGACACGTACGTCGCCGACCGCACCGGCGGCGGCGCGGTCTTCTCCTCCTTCGCCTTCGACGCCCTGGTGCCCAGCCTGTACGCGCCGCTCATCAGCGGCCAGACGGTCCACCTGCTGCCGCCCGACATGACGCCCGGCGAACTCGGGGAGCAGTTGTCCGCGGGCGGGCCGTACGCGTTCGTCAAGCTCACGCCGAGCCACCTCGACCTGTTGGTCGAGCAGGTGGACGGCGACGCCGCGGCCCGACTGTGCGGCACACTCGTCGTGGGCGCCGACGCGTTCCGCGCCGCCAGCCTCGACCGCTGGCGCCGCCTCGCGCCGGACACGCCGGTCATCAACGAGTACGGCCCGACGGAGGCATCCGTCGCCAACTGCGCGTATCCGGTGCCGGGTCCGGTGTCGCAGGCACTCGTACCGATCGGCCGCCCGATCGCCAACACCACCATGTACGTCCTGGACGAGGCGATGCGGCCGCAACCGGTCAGCGTGGTGGGTGAGCTCTACATCGGCGGCGACTGCGTGGTGCGCGGGTACGCCGGACGGCCAGCCCTCACCGCGGAACGGTTCGTGCCCGACCCGTTCGGGGCGAAGCCCGGTGCCCGGCTCTACCGCACCGGCGATCTCGGCCGGCTCACCCCGGACGGGACCTTCGAGTTTCTCGGCCGCGTCGACGCCCAGGTTAAGATCGACGGATACCGGATCGAGCCGGGCGAGATCGAGGCCGCCCTCGTCGCGCATCCCGCGGTCCGGCAGGCGGTCGTGGTACCGCACACCGGCCCGGCGGAGCGCCGGTTCCTGGTGGCGTACGTCGTCGGCGAGCCGTCCGCCGGGGCGACCGAGCGGGAACTCCGCGAGTTCCTCGGTGGGCGGCTGCCGGAACACCTGGTGCCCGCCCGCGTCGTCGGCGTACCGGCCATCCCGCTCAACGCCAATGGAAAGCTGGACCGCACGGCGCTCCCGGCGCCGTCCGAGGTCCCGGCCGGAGCGCCGCCGGCGGCCGGTCCCGCGGACCCGCTGCAACAGTGCCTGATCGTGCTCTGGGCGGAGCTGCTCGGGCACCCCGCGGAGAACATCGGCGTGGTCGACGACTTCTTCACTCTCGGCGGGCGTTCCCTCGACGTGATCCGCCTCATCTCGCGGATCCGGGAGACGCTCGGCGTCCGCCTGTCGCCGGTGCAGGTTTTCCGGGAGCCGACCGTCGCCGCCATGGCCAAGGCGGTGGTGCGGCACGAGAGCCGGCCCGGCCGGTCCGACCAGATCGCGCGGGCGGTGCTGCGGCTGCGCGCCATGAGCCCCGCCGAGCGGCGGCGCCTGCTGCCCGCCGGCGTGCGAGAGGAGGACTGATGCGTACGGTGGCGGTGGAGTACCGGGGTGCGCGGGGCGGCACGGGGCCGAGCACCTGGGCGCAGCGCGAGCATTGGGCGACGCTGTTGGCCAACCGCCCCCACGACGCCCGGTTCAACATCGGGCTGCTCCAGCCGGTACCCGCGACCGCGTCGCTGAACGCCGTGCTGATGGCCGTTCGGCGGCTGGTCGAGCGGCACGAGACTCTGCGAACGACGTTCGAGGACGGCGCGGACGGCGCGCCCACGCAGATGGTGCACGCGGGGGGCGAGCTGGCGGTGGCGGTGGTCGAGGCGCCGGGGCCCGCCGAGCCGGACGCGCGCCGGCTCGTGGCCGAACTCGCCGCCGCGAGGTTCGAGCCGACGACCGAGCTGCCGGTACGGTTCGCCGTGGTGGTTCATGCCGGCCGGCCCGCCTGGCTGGGTACGGTGATCTCGCACCTGGCCGCCGACGCCGCGGCCGTCGACCTGCTCGAACGCGACCTGGGCGACCTGCTGGCCGACCCGGACGCGCCCGGCCCGGCGCAGGGCCGAGCCAGCCGGCCCTCGTGGCAGCCGCTGGATCAGTCCGCGTACGAGCAGTCCGAAGCCGGCCAGGCGGTGTTACGCCGCTCGTTGACAGCGTGGCGGGACGGACTGACCAAAGCACCGGCCCTCGTCACCGAGCCGACGGCCTCCGATGAGGAGCCGCGGTACCCCGCCACGATCCTGCGGGCCGCCGGGCTGGGCGAGGCCGCGAGCGGGCTCGCCGCGACGCTCGGGGTGGGCGTCTCGGCGGTCTTCATCGGCGCCACGGCCGCCGCGCTGTCGGCGGCGGCCGTGACGACGGAGTGCTCCCTGGTCGTGACCTGCGCGAACCGCATGACGCAGCGCACCGCGCGATACGTCGGCACCATCGCCCAGCAGGGCCTGCTGCGCGTGGACACCGCCAGCCCCTCCCTCTACGCGGTGGTTCGGAACACCTGGGCGGGACTCTTGCGGATCTACGAGAGCAGCCGGTACGACCCGGTGGCGCTGCGTGCGGTGCGCCGCGAGCTGACCGGCAGATCCAACGGGGACCACTACGTCAACTTCGTCGAGGAGCGGACCCCGCTGCGCCCGCGTGACGCCTTTGCCGCGCTCACCCCCGGCTGCTACGAGGTGACGGCCGGCACGCCGGTGCCCTCGACGTTCCTTGACTTCGGCCTGACGCTGCTGACCGACTCGGTCGACGCGTCGGTGCGGATGTTCGCCGACCGCCGCCGGATCCCGCCGGCGCGGGTTGAAGTGCTGCTCTCAGGCGTACGGGAGCTGCTCGACCGGGCAGCGCACGGCGACGTGGCCTGGCGGTGACCCGGGCCGAGCGCCGCGACGAGTAACACGTCCGGCACGTCGCGCCCACACCGTGAGGAACGCCTGGGCCGTGGCGTGGTGCCCCCCGGCCGCTACGTCCGGCCCATCACTGGTTTGTCGACGAACGGGAACGCGTGCGCGAACAGGAAGACCTCGGCCCGGCCCGGAGCGCCGTCGCCACCACGACTTTCGGTCCGCGTCGCGCGTGAGTGCTCCGACCACTTCTTCAGCACCTCGTCGAGTTCGGCGCCGAGCCGGCGCAGCTCCTCGGCGTCGAGGTACAGGACTGTGTCGGTGCTGTACGCCGCGCCGGCCCACTCGGAACCCCACTGGCCGGTGCCGTGGTCCTGCCACTCCCGCAGCCGCTCGACGTGCCGGGCGGTGAGCACGGCGTGCGCCGCCGCCATCGCCTCACGCGCGGCCGGGCTGTCCGGGAAATCGGCGGCGGACCAGCGCACCCCGCCCGGAATCGCGCGCCACCATCGCTCCCGGCCGTCCTGCCCCAGATCGGGAGCCTCCTCGATGTAGCCGTAGCGGGCCAGCTGCCGCAGGTGATAGCTGAGCGAGCCGGGCGCGGCCGGCACCACCTGGGAGAGCTGGGTCGCCGTCGCGGGCCCCATAGTGGCGAGCGCCTCGTATAACTGCAGCCGCGCCGGGTGCGCGATGGCCCGAAGCGTCTGCATATCAGTGATCTTCTTCGTTTCCTGAGCCACGCACCCACCCTAGTAACACAAGATAATTTGCTCAATAGCCCTATTGCAAACGTCGTTGCACATACATTGATCAACACGTATAGTTTGGAACGATTCAACTCACCCCCGCTCGCCGCCCGCCCGCCCACCTGCAGGCACCATCGCGACGCCCGGAGGATCCTTGATGACCTCTGCTCCCGCTCCGCTGCCCCTCGGCCCGACAACCCAGCGCCAAGCCCCGCCCCGCTTCTCCGCCCGCCCGGCGGGGGAGGCCACTCTGACGCGACAGCCGGCACCCCCGCCCGGCACCGAGGTGCGGCTGCTGCGGGGCCGAGACTCGTGGTGGGCGGTGCACGGCAACCGGGTGGCCCGTCTTCCGCTCGCCGCCGTCCACGGCGAGGGTCCCGCGCCCACCCTGACGCCGCAGGCCCGAGCCGCGCTCGCCGAAGGGCGGTTCTTCGCGTCACCGAACGCCGACACCTACGCGGTCACCGTGCTCACCGCCACCGCGTGCAACCTCGGCTGCTCGTACTGCTTCCAGAACACGGCGCTCCCGCCGCCCGGCAGCAGCGCACCGCCGCGCATCCGCGCCGCGACGCTCACGTCCGACCTGATCGCCCGGACCACCGCATTCGTTCAACGGCAGATGTCCCGTTTCGGGCAGGGCCAGGCCAGCCTGCTGCTGTTCGGAGGCGAACCCCTGCTCAATCCCGTGGGCGCGGTCCGCATCCTGCGGGCGTTGCAGCCGCTCAACCTCGTCGACGCCGACATCGTGACGAACGGCGTGCTACTCACCCCGCGGCTGGCCGGGCAGCTCACCGCGGCGGGGCTGCGCCGGATGCAGATCACCTTCGACGGCGCCCGCCCCGACCACGACCGGATCCGCGTCACGCGCGACGGCCGGGCCACGTACGACAAGATTCTGCGTAACGTGGCCGACGCCGTCCGCAGGACGGACCTGTCGTGGACCTTCCGGGTCAACGTCTCGCACCGCAACATCGGCGACCTCGACCGGCTGATCGAAGATTTGGCCAGCGTCACCGTGCCGGGGCGGACCAGCCTGCACCTCAGCCTGGTGGACGACGTGGGGCTCGGCTACGACAACGCGGTCGGATACACGCCCGGGCTCGCCGACCGGTTCATCGCCCTACACGCGCGGGCGATCGAGTACGGGATGACCATTCCGGTTTCCAAGCCGCTGACCGCCTGCCCGTACTGCTCGACGTTCGGCGGGGACGGCGGCGCCGTGATCAACGCCGACGGCCACCTCTACAGCTGCTGGGAGACCGCCGGCCGCGAAGGCTGGTCGGTCGGCGACGTCACCGATGGATACCTGCCCGCCGAAACCATCCGGTCCCGCTGGGTACCGTGTGACTACGACATCCTGCCGCACGGTAGCGACGAGCAGGCCCGGGAGTTCTTCGACCGGGTCGACGCCACGGCGTTGGACGGCATGTACGCGGCCGGTCGGCTAGCGGCCCCCGCACCCGGGCGCGCCCCCGCCGTCGAGCCGCGCTCCGCGCACCGACCGTAGGGTGAGCGCGACCGCCACGGTGACGGCCTCCGCCGCACCGCACACCACGAAGGCGCCGGCCAGCCCGACGGCGACGGCGAGCGCGCCAAAGAGGAGGTACGCGACGGGGGCGAGGCCGAGGGCCGAGAAGGCTGCCAGCGCCATCATCCGGCCCTGGTACTCGGGTCTCGTCCGGGCCTGAACCAGACCGATGAGCAACGCGCTCGCCGATCCAGAGCAGACACCGAGCAGGACCGCCACCACCACGGCCGCCGGCAGGCTGGAAAACCGCGGCAGCAGGGCCGTGCAGAGGCTGCCCGCGCCAACGGACAGCACTCCGGCCGCGCCCACGGCAGCCGGACGGCACACGGACAGCGCAAGCGCGCCACCGGCCGCTCCGGCCGCGAAACCGGCGACCAGCCAGCCGAGGCCGGGCGGTCCCCACCCGCGGTGGGCGGCCAGCATCGCGAGGCCGACGTTCAGGGGGCCGGCCAGCGTAAGGTTCAGGACCGCGACCACGACCAGGGTGGGCCCGACGACCGGTTCCGCCGCCGCGTAGCGAAGGCCGCGCCGCAGCAGCCGGAAGACCCCGTCGGGCGGCCCGTCGGCCCCGGGGGCGGACGCGGCTGCGACCGCCATCCGGGCTCGCAGGCTGCGCAGGACCAGCACCGCGACGGCGAAGAGGACGGCGTTCACCGCCGCGGCCAGGCTCAGCCCGCCCAAGGCGACGATGAAGCCGCCGCAGGGCGCGCCGACCACGCCCATGGCGCGCTCGAGCGTCTGCACCGTGCCGAGCCGCGCCGGCAGGTCGCCGGGCGCCACGAGCCGGGGCGGCAGCGCGGAGGCGGCCGGCAGGTGCGCCGCGTCGAGCACGCCGACCAGCAGTGCCGCGACCAGCAGCAGCCAGCCGTTCTCGCCGGCGGCCAGGACGCCCGCCGCGAGCCCGGCCATGACCACGGTGCGCAGCGTCTGGCTCATCACCACCACGCGGAGCACACCGTACCGGTCGGCGACCGCACCGCCGAACAGGACGAGGATCGTGCGCGGCAGCGTGGCGACCGCCAGCACCGCGGAGGCCCGCAGGGGATCGTCAAACCGGCTGGCCGCCCAGCCCAGAGCGACGAACCAGATCTGACCGCCGAGCAGGGAGAACCCGAATCCGACCAAATAGGTGGCGAAAGGATGGCCACGATCCGCCGGGCGCCGATCCGGCGGTCTCCGCACCTCGATCGACGCCACACTCTCACTGTAATGCACAACAACATTTCCTCAAGATTTTTGCGCGAAAAATGTTGTGTATATCGGCGGCGGGTTCGTAGGCTACCGGCATGAGGAATTCGTCTGGATGCCGAGCGCAGGACGGCCGGACACGGCGCGACACACGGGAAGGCAAGCCCGCCATGACCATCGAAATCTTCATCATCAGTGACCGCGACGTGTGCGGCATCAAGGGCTGACCGCCGCGATGGAGTAATCCGCACCGCTCCGGCGCCAGATCGGCGCCGGGGCGGTGTCTTGTGACCTGCCGGGAGCGAGCCATGACCGCCGCGCATCGACCGCAGACAGCCATTCTCGCCGAGATGTTGCGATCTCTCCGCCGGGCCGCGGGGCTCACGCAGGAGGAGGCGGCAGCGCGCTCCGGCCTCAGTTCGCGGGCTATCCGCGAGCTCGAGGGGGGTCGCAGCCGCAGGCCGCAGCGCAAGACCGTCGAACTGCTGGGCACCGCCCTCGAGTTGAACCGCCACCAGCTCGCCGAACTGATGGATACGGCCGGGCATCGCCAGCCGCTCCACCGCCGAACCGCGACCATGCCATCCGTTTCCGACACGCGTGCATCCGTATCCGACACACGCGGTCCGGATGCCGACCCTGCCGCGCCGATCGCCGGGCCGTGCGAGTTGGCCGGCGAGCCCAGCGCGTACGTCGGACAAACCGACGCCGCCACGGAGGCCAGCCAGTTCCTCACCGCGGCGAGCGCGCTCGCCGCGGTCGTCGGCTCATCCTCAGCACGGCCCGTGGTCGTGCTCGGCCAGCCCGGCGCCGGTAAGACAGCCTTCGTCACGCACGTGGCACACCGCCTCCGCGACCGCTTTCCGGACGCCCAGCTCTACATCGAGGCGCTCAGCGACAACGGTCAGCCGGCCGCGCCGGCCGAGGTGGCCGCTCGGATACTGCGCTCCCTCGGCATGCCACCCGACGCGGTCCCGGCCGCCTTCTCCGAACGCGCGGCCGCGGTCCGCGCCCACCTGGCCGCCAGGCGCGTCCTCGTCGTCGTCGACGACGTGGTGGACGAGGAACAGGTGTGCGCCCTGCTGCCGGCCTCCGGGCACTGCGCCGTGCTGATCAGCGCGCGCCGGCGGTTGGCCATGTTGGACGGCGCCGAAACGGTCGAGCTGCGTCCCCTCTCCCCGGCGCAGGGGCTGGCGTTTCTCAGCTCCCTCCTCGGACCGCAGCGGGTCATGGCGGAGCCAGCCGCCGCCGAGGCCGCCGTAGCGCTGTGCGGCGGGCTGCCGCTGGCGCTCCGCGCGTTCGCGAGTCGCCTCACCGCCCGGCCGCATCGCGCGATGCGCCCCCTGGTCGAGCGGCTGGCCGACAGGAGCGAGCAGCTGCCACTGCTCGCCTTCGGCGCCACCGGGATGGCACGCAGCATCGACCTGAGCTACCGCCTGCTACCCGACGACGCGCGGCGGCTGATGCGGATGCTGGCGGTGCTGCCCGCTGCGGCGTTCGGAAGTTGGATCGCGGCGGCGCTGCTCGACGCACCCCTTGAGGACGCCGAGGAAGCGCTCCAGCGCCTCGTGGACGCCTGCCTCGTCGAGGTGACCGCATACGGCGGCCCGGCCGGGCCGCGGTACCGGCTGCACGACCTGCCCCAGGCGTTCGCGGCCGATCTGTTGCGGGGGCGAGAGGCCCTCGACCAGGAGGAAGCCCTGCTCAGGGTGCTGGGCGGTTGGCTGGCGATCGCGCAGGAGGCCCAGCGGCAGGCGTTCGGCGCCGCCGACCAGTCACCCCACGCGTGGCTCCCCCGCGACCGGCGCGGTTCGGTCGCCACCGACGCGCTCCGCAGCGGCCCACCCTACTGGTACGCCGAAGACCGGCGGTCGCTCTCGATCGCCCTCGCCGGAGCCCACGACGGCGCGCTCGCAGCAGCGGCGCGCGACGTGGTAGAGGCGATGCGTCCGTTCCCCCACCTCCATGACCAAGGCGTCCCTGACGTCGCTAGAGCGATCTGAGGAACGCCCTGGTCATGGACCCGGTCACCCCACGCCGAGCCGTTCCCGGACGCTGCGCGGGCGCATGTCCGTCCACACGCGATCGATGTGCTCCAGGCACTCCTCGCGCGTGCCCCGCACGCCCTCGTCGCGCCAGCCGCTCGGGTTCTCCCGATGCGCCGGCCAGATCGAGTACTGATCCTCGTCATTGATGACCACCTTGAACGTCTCCACAACCCTCTCCAATCCGTGGTGGGTGCCCTCTCGCCGGCCGTCAGACCGGCGCGGCGGTATCCTGATCTACCGGCGCGCCGGCGCCGTCGTGCCCGTCCTCCTCGACCCGGCTCACCACGTGACGGCCGAGCACGAGGCGGTCGATTCGTGAGCCGAGGAAGGTGCTCAGCGCCGTCTCGGGATCGCGGATGATCGGCTGCCCGCGCAGGTTGAGCGAGGTATTGAGCAACACCGGCACACCGGTACGGGCCCCGAACTCCTCGAGCAGCTGCCAGAGCGCGTCGTTGTGACCCCGCCGCAGGACCTGGACCCGTGCCGTTCCGTCCACGTGCGTGACCGCCGGCAACGCGGCCCGGTACTCGGTGCGGGTGTGCCCGACGAAGAGCATGTGCGCATGTCGCTGGTGAGCGCCGTCGGGCAGGTCGAAGAAACGATCCGCGTCCACCTCGCGGACCACCGGCGCGAACGGGCGGAAGCCCTCGCGCTGCTTGACGATCGCGTTCAGGTGGTCCCGCATCGTGGGGTCCCGGGGGTCGGCCAGGATACTGCGGTTGCCCAACGCGCGCGGGCCAAACTCCATCCGGCCCTGGAACCACGCCACCACCTTGCGGTTGGCGATCATCTGGGCGACGTCGCGGGCGAGTTCGGCCTCGGTGCCGTACCGGCGGCTGCGGCAGTCGGGCCGGCCGGCCAGCGCCCCCGCCAGTTCCTCCGGCGCGTAGCCCGGCCCCCAGTAGGGCATGGTCATCGGTCCACGCACGTCGACCTCCGCCCGGCTCACGTGGGCGTACAGGGCCGCGCCCAGCGCCGAGCCGTCGTCTCCCGCCGCCGGCTGCACGAAGATCCGGTCGAACATCCGGCTGCGCGAGATGAGCCCGTTGGCCGTGCAGTTGAGCGCCACACCACCGGCGAGGCACAGGTTGCGCTGCCCGGTGACGGTTCGGAAATGCCGCAGCACATGCAGCAGCGCGGCCTCAACGCCCGCCTGCACGGCCGCCGCCACGTCCATGTGGCGCTGCTCCAGGGCGTCGCCCGGCTCCCGGGGCGGCCCCAACAGCTCGGTGAGGCGGCGGATCGTGCCGGCATGGCTCTCGTGCTCCAACCACGACCGGTTCTCGGCAAGTGCCGGCACCGTGTACGAGCCGTCCGGCCCGAGCCGGATCAGCCGCATGATCTCGTCGAAGTACCGGTGCGGATCCCCGTAGGGCGCGAGACCCATGACCTTGTACTCGTCCATGGCGAACTCGAAGCCGAGGTAGAGCGTCGCCGCGCCGTAGAGCGAGCCGAGCGAGTGCAGCGCGGGCACCTGGCGCAGCACCTCGACATCCCGACCGCGTCCGGTCGCGACGGTCATGCTCTCCGTCTCACCCATGCCGTCGGCCACCACGATCAACGCGTCGTCCATGCCGCTCAGGTGATAGCTGCTCGCGGCGTGGGCCAGGTGGTGCGGCACCGTCACGAACCGGCGTCCCCAGTCGACGTCCGCCCAGTGCCGGGCGAGCAACGCACGATGCACATCCGGCGCGTAGACCTGCTGGTAGCGTCGGCGGGTGAACTGGTTGAGCTCGTGCGCCGGCGACGGTCGGTAGTCGAAGCCGTGCGCCACGAGGTCCACATCCGACATGGTGAGCCCGGCCTCCCGGAGGCAGTACTCGACGGCGTTGACGGGGAACGCGCCGGTGGTCTTCACGCCGGTGAACCGCTCCTCCGCCGCGGCGGCCACCACACCCTCGTCGGTCACCAGGGCCGCGGCCGAGTCGAGACCCTGGACGATCCGGTAGGCACGCGGGTCCAGTCCGGGCAGCTCGCGCCGTTTGAAGGCCAGTCCGTCGTGCATCCCGCTGATTCCGATGACTCGCATGCCAACCCCTTCAGCTCCGGTAGTCCGAACGTAGTTCCTGCCACGGTCGCCGGTCCCCCGTCGTGAGGAGGGTCGGCGTCTTCGTCTTGGGATGGGGGCGGCCGGTGGGCGTGAGCGCCAGCGGCCGACCCGGCACGAGCCGCGTCGGTGGGGAGACCGGCACCGGGTACGCGCCGGTGAAGCACCCGACGCAACTCTCGGCGCCGCCGACAGCCTCACGCAACGCCTCGACCGAGAGGTACTCCAACGAGTCCGCCCCGACCATCCGCCCGATCTCCGCGGGCGTGCACCGGTTCGCGACCAGTTCGGTCCCCGTCTTCATGTCGACGCCGAAGAAGCACGGCCACCGGACCGGCGGCGAGGCCACCCGCACGTGCACCCGGCGCGCGCCAGCCGCCCGGAGCATCGCCACCACCTGTGTCATGGACGTCGCGCGCACGATCGAGTCATCCACCAGCACGACCGCGCGCCCCGCGACGACCTCCGCGATCGGGTTGAGCTTGAGCAGCACCGCGGCCCGGCGCACGTGCTGTTCGGGCTGGATGAAGGTGCGCCCCACGTAGTTGTTCCTCGCCAGGCCCTCGTCGTACGGGATACCGCTGGTTTCGGCGAAGCCCAGCGCGGCGGGGCGCGCGGTGTCGGGCACCGGGATGACGACGTCGCCGGTGGCGGGCGCCTCGCGGGCCAGGGCACGGCCCAACGCCCGCCGCACCTGCTGCACCCGCCGGCCACCGAGCACGGTGTCCGAACGGGCGAAGTAGACGTGCTCGAACGAACAGGCCGCAACGCGAGCCGGTGCGGCGAACCGGGTCGAGCGCGGACCACCGTCGTCGATCAGCAGCACCTCGCCGGGCGAGACCTCGCGCACCAGGGTGGCGCCGAGCAGGTCGAGGACCGGGGACTCGGAGGCGACCACCCAGCCGCCGCCCGGCAGAGCGCCGAGGCAGAGCGGCCGGAACCCGTACGGGTCCCGAGCCGCGTACAGCCGCTGCGCGTCGCAGGCCACGATGCTGTACGCACCGCTGGTGCGCGCCAGCACCGCCCGTAGCGCGGCGTCCAGTGGCCCGTCCTCGTCACCGATCTGCGCCACCAGGAGCCGGGTGTCCGCCGTGCTGTCGCCGGGTACCCCGACGCCGGCCACCGCCGTGATGTTGCCGTTGTGCGCCAGAGCGAGCGAACCGCCCGGCGGCATCCGCCCCAGGAGCGGCTGGGCGTTTTCCACCGTGGAGTCCCCGGTTGTGGAGTACCGGACGTGCCCGATTCCGAGGTGTCCGGTGAGGCGGGTCAGCGCGGCCGGCTGGAACGCGTGGCGTACCTCTCCCATGCCCACGGACCGTGCGATCCGCTCGCCGTCGGCGACGGCGATTCCGGCCGATTCCTGTCCCCGGTGTTGAAGCGCGATGAGTCCCTGGTACACGGCGGGAGCGACATCCGTACCCGGCGCCCAGATGCCGACCACGCCGCACTCCTCGCCAATGCCGTCGAGCATGGCGAAACCCCGTCCAGTCTGTGTCGAGTAGGATGCTTTCCCGTGCCGGCCTACTGGTGCCCGCGCATGACCTCCGGGTCATAGCCCAGGACCGTGTGCAGCAGCACGTTCGCGCCGGCCACGATGTCTTCCGGCGCGGTGCTCTCGGTCGCGACGTGGCTGCGTCCGCCCTGGCTCGGTACGAAGATCATGGCCATCGGCGCCAACCGTCCGACAATCTGCGCGTCGTGTCCCGCCCCGCTGGGCAGGTGGTGGTATGGCAGCCCAAGCGCGTCGCTGGCCGCGCTGATCAGCCGACGCAGTCGTCCGTCACACGCCATCGGTTGGACCACCTGGGACGGCGCCAGCTCCACGACGGTGCCGGTCTCCGCCCCGATCTTCTCAGCGACGCGGCGCAGCGCCTCGACGGCGGCGTCGAGAGACTCCTCGGCGACGTCGCGCAGGTCGGCGCGCAGCCGCACCAACCCGGGTACCACGTTCCAGGCGTCCGGCTCGACCGTACAGCATCCCACGGTGGCGACCCGCACGATGCCGTCCTCGCCGGCGATGTCGCGCACCGCCAGCACGAACTGGGCGGCCGCGACCAGGGCGTCCCGGCGCAACGCGATGGGCGTCGTGCCGGCGTGGTTGGCCTGGCCGCGCACGGTCACGTCGATGGTCACGCGACCAGTGATGGCGGTGACCACGCCGATCGGGTACCCCTCAGTTTCCAGCACTGGGCCCTGCTCGATGTGCAGTTCCAGGTACGCACCCACACTGCCGTCCGGCCACGCGGCGCGCGGCACGCGACCCGGGTCGCCTCCGGCCGCCCGCAGCAGGTCGCGCACCGGCTCGCCCCGGCTGTCGACGCCGGACAGCCAGGTCCGGTCGAACTGGCCCGCGAACGCGTGCGAGCCCCACATGCCCGGCGTGCCGAACGCGCCCTCCTCGTTCATGAACCCGATCACCGCGACGGGAAAGCCCATCTCGACCCCGTGTTCGGCGAGGACGTGCGCCACCTCGACCGCGGCGAGCACGCCGTACGCTCCGTCCAACGGACCGCCGTCCGGAACCGTGTCGAGATGCGACCCCAGGACCAGCCACGGCCGGTCGGGTCGGGCACCGAGCCGGCGTCCGATCAGGTTGCCGGCCGGGTCCACCTCTACGCCCATCCCGGCCGCCCGCAGGTACGAGGCGACCAGTTCCCGGCCCCGCGTGTCGTCCGGGGTGAACGCCAACCGGCTCACCCCGCCCGCCGGTGTGGCGCCGACCGCTCGCAGGCGCTCGATCCGGGCAAGCAGCCGCGGGCCGTCGACGCGCAGGTGCTGGCGTCGCGCGGCGACGCCGGGTGCGGGGCTGACGGGCACGCGCCCGCCGGTCACCATCGCACCAAACCATTTCGGTAGGCGAACGCGGCCGCCTGTAGCCGGTCACGCAGATGCAGCTTCCGCAGCAGCTGGGAGACGTGGTACTTCACGGTCGGTTCGCCAACGAAGAGCCGCTGCCCGATCTCCCCGTTGGACAATCCCTCCGCGACCAGGCAGAGCACCTCCTGCTCGCGCCGGGTCAGGGTGGCCGCCGCGGCCCCGACACGGCCCGGGTCGCGGCCGGAGATGCGATCGATCACCGGCCGGACGATCCGCTGGGCGAGGAACCCCTCCCCCGCCATGGTCGCTCGAATCGCGTTCACCACCTCGTCCGCGCCGCAGGAGCGCAACAGGATGCCGGACGCACCGGCCCGCAGGGCGTCGAGTGCCTCGTCGTCAAGGTCGTCGATCATCAGTACGACGGCCGGACGCCAGGCCAGCGGTGCCGCGCCCTTCCGCTCGGGGCTGGCCGCGCCCTCGCCGAGCAGCCGTCGGGCCAACGTCATACCGCCGACCCGGGAGATCGCGGCATCGGCGAGCACCACGTCGGGTCGGAGGCGCTCGGCTGTCCGGGCCGCCTCCTCGCCGGTCTCGGCTTCGCCCACCACCTCGATCGTGGGGTTTCGGTCGAGCACGGCCCGCAGGCCGATCCGGGGCAGCGCCCGGGGATCACATAGCAGTACGCGGGCCACCATTACCTCCCGTGACTCATCGTCTCGGCGACCATCCGCTTGGAGCGTTTCAAAGCACAACATCGACATCAGTGAATCACCAGGAACAGGCACCGGCACTGCGCGGGAACTCTTCCGGTGCTCCAGCGCGTCCAGCCCGCACCGGCGGCGCCACGCGGTCTGCGAGTGCCGGTATTCCTTCCGGCCGGCCACCGCCTCGAACGCGTCCGGTACGGGCTGCGCCGGCTCAGCGCGGAGCGTCGACCGCGCTTCGCGCGGGACTGCTGGGCGTGTCTACCGGCCGGCGGTGAGCCGATGGTCAAGGGCGGTGTGGCGGCGGCCGGCGCCGACGGTGCGTACGGCGGCGGCGAGGGCGCGGCGGGAGCCGACGAGGACCACGAGTTGTTTGGCGCGGGTGACGGCGGTGTAGAGCAGGTTGCGTTGCAGCATCATCCAGGCGCTGGTGGTCAGGGGGATGACGACGGCGGGGTATTCGGAGCCCTGCGAGCGGTGGATGGTCATGGCGTAGGCGTGGGCGAGCTCGTCGAGTTCGTCGAAGTCGTAGTCGATGGTCTCGTCTTCGTCGGTGCGGACCGTCAGGATCTGCTCTTCGGTCGAGAGGTGGGTGACGATGCCGAGGGTGCCGTTGAAGACGCCGGCTTGGCCCTTGTCGTAGTTGTTGCGGATCTGGGTGACCTTGTCGCCGACGCGGAACACCCGCCCGCCCATGCGCCGCTCGGGCTGCCCTTCCCGGTGCGGGGTGAGCTTCTGCTGGAGCAGCGTGTTCAGGGCGCCGGCGCCGGCGGGGCCGCGGTGCATGGGGGCGAGGACCTGCACGTCCCGGCGCGGGTCGAGCCCGAACTTGGTGGGGATGCGGGTGCAGGCGACGTCGACGGTGAGGGCGGCGGTGGCGTCGGTGTCGTCGCTGGCGAACAGGAAGAAGTCCGGCAGGCCCTGGAGAAGGGGTGGGCGGCCGGCGTTGATGCGGTGGGCGTTGGCGACCACGCCGGACTGGGCGGCCTGGCGGAAGATCTGGGTAAGCCGGACCCGGGGGATCGTGGGGGCGGCCAGCAGGTCCCGCAGGACTTCCCCGGCGCCGACGGAGGGGAGTTGGTCGACGTCGCCGACGAGCAGCAGGTGCGCGCCGGGTGGGACGGCCTTGACGAGTTTGTTGGCCAGGATGAGGTCGAGCATGGAGGCCTCGTCGACGACGAGCAGGTCGACGTCGAGGGGGTTGTCCCGGTCGTAGGAGGCGTCCCCGCCGGGCCGTAGTTGCAGCAGCCGATGCACGGTGGCGGCGGGATGCCCGGTCAGCTCGGACAGCCGTTTGGCGGCGCGTCCGGTCGGGGCGACGAGAGTGACCTTGGCTTTCTTGGCGGCGGCGAGTTCGACGATCGAGCGGACGGTGAAGCTCTTGCCGCAACCCGGCCCGCCCGTGAGCACCGCGACCTTCGAGGTCAGCGCGAGCCGGACCGCCTGCTCCTGCTCGGGGGCCAGGTCGTTGCCGGTGCGCGCCCTCAGCCAGGTCAGGGCCTTGTCCCAGTCGACGTTCGTGAAGTGGGGCAGCCGGTCGGCGCGGTCGTGCAGCAGCCGCGTCAGTGAGGAAGCGAGGGACTGCTCGGCGCGGTGCAACGGCACCAGGTACACCGCCTGCACCGGCTCCCCGCCGCTGCCGGGCAGGGTTTCGCGGACGACGCCCTCGTCGGCGACCAAATCGTCCAGGCAACGGCCGACGAGGTCGCCGGGCACGTCGAGGATCTTCGTCGCGTCGGCGACCAGCTCGGCTTCGGGCAGGTAACAGTGGCCGCTGTCGGTGGCCTCGGACAGGGTGTACTGCAGTCCGGCCATGACCCGTTGCGGGCTGTCGTGCGGAATCCCCACCGACCGGGCGATGGTGTCGGCGGTCTTGAATCCGATGCCCCACACGTCGGCGGCCAGCCGGTACGGCTCCTTCGTCACCACCTCGGTGGACGCGTCGCCGTACTGCTTGTAGATCCGCACCGCCAGGGAGGTCGAGACGCCGACGCCCTGGAGGAAGACCATCACCTCCTTGATGGCCTTCTGCTCCTCCCACGCGGCGGTGATCTTCGCGGTGCGTTTCGGACCCAGCCCCGGCACCTCGACCAGCCGCGCCGGCTCCTCCTCGATGATTCGCAGGGTGTCCAGCCCGAAGTGCGCCACGATCCGTTCGGCGAACACCGGCCCGATGCCCTTCACCAGTCCGGAGCCGAGGTAACGCTGGATGCCCTGGATCGTGGCCGGCAACACGGTGGTGTAGGAGTCGACCTCGAACTGCCGACCGTGCTTCGGATGCGACGACCAGCGCCCATGCAGCCGCAGGCTCTCCCCCGGCTGCGCGCCCAGCAGCGCACCCACCACCGTCAACAGGTCGGCGCTGCGGTCGGTGGCGACACGGGCGACGGTGTAGCCGGTCTCCTCGTTGACATAGGTCAGCCGCTCCAGCACCGCCTCGAGTGTCGCCAGGGCGGGACGAGGCGCACGGGTCACGCCAGCCATCCTGCCGCATCCCAGCGCCAGCGCCAGAAGGCAGCCCAGCCCGCCCCGCTCCAGCGGATCATCCCCGCGTTCGCCCTCGCCGGTATGACCCTGGTCGCCTCCGACCGGAACCTCACCCTCGGCGCCGGGCCACGGGGTGGGCGCAGGTGGTCAATCGATGACGGCGGTGGCCTCCACCTCGACCAGCAGGTCGGGCTCGCCCAGCGCGGCGACGCCCAGCAGGGTGATCGGCTTGACCGGGTCGACACCCAGCTTCGCGGCCGCCCTGGCCACGCCTTCACCCAGCAACGGCATCTTGTCAGCGGTCCAGTCGACGACGTAGATGGTCAGCTTCGCCACATCGTCGAACGAGCCGCCGATTCCGGCCAGGGCGGTGGCGATGTTGAGGTACGCCTGCTCGACCTGGGCCGCCAGATCCCCTTCGCCGACTGGATTCCCCTCGGCATCACGAGCCACCTGCCCGGCCAGGAACACCAGCCTCGATCCGGTGGCGATCGACAACTGCCGGTACACCTCGGGTTTCGGCAGTCCGTCCGGGTTGACCAGTTCCACGGCCACGAAGCACTCCTCACGACGGGGACATAGGATCGACTGCCTGAACATAGCATCGCTATGTATTGTGACGCGATGGTCCGAACGAAAGACCCGGTGGTCCGCACCCTGCTGATCGAGCGGGCCGCGCAGATGCTGCGAACCCGCGAACCAGTCACCCTGCGCGCGATCGTCGCCGGCACCGGCGTGTCGACCATGGCCGTCTACACGTACTTCGGCGGGATGGACGGCTTGTGGCAGGCGACGCGTCAGGAGGGATTCACCCGGCTGGCCGCCAAGCTCAAGGCGGCCCCGCAGACGGCAGACCCGGTCCGGGACCTCGCCGCGCTGGGGGCCGCGTACCTGTCCAACGCCCTGGCCAATCCCGACCTCTACCGGGTCATGTTCGACGCCGGTTTCGAACTGGGAGATCCCGCAGCGGCCGACGAGACCCTGCACTGCCTGGTACGCGACATCGACCGGGCCAAGGCCATCGGACGCTTCCGCCGCGACGTCGACTCCCTGGCCCTGGCCACCCAGAGCTGGGCGATCGGCCACGGACTGGTGTCACTGGTGTCCACCGGCCCTCTACCACGCCAGGCACTCGACCACGGCGCGCCCATGCTCACCGCCCTGTTCACCAGTTGCGGCGACGACCCAGACACCTGCCGCCGGTCGGTCGAACTCGGATGGCACCCAGAGCCGGGCCGCGAAACGGCCCCGGTAGACCAGCCGCCACCCGCCAACACCTGACATCCGCTGCGGATTCGGTCGGGCTCGTGCGACCAACAGGTGGCACCTGGCCCTCCGCCCCGCGCCCGCTGGCGGCGGGGCGGGGCGGAGGGCGCCGGTCGGACGCCGGTCAGGCGGGCGCGATGCGGTAGGCCCGCGTCACGGTCTGCTCCACGATGTTGCCGGCCCAGTCCTCGGCGCGGGCTCGCAGTGACACGAACCCGGTGGTGTTCGGGTGCGTCACGCTGGCCGTGCCGACGCCGTTCGTGGCGGACACCGTGGCACTCTGCCAGGTTGCGCCGTCGTTGACCGAGTAGTCGACGGTCAGACTGCGCAGGCTGCTGGTCGCCGCCCCCGGCTGCGCGGACGCCCTGAGCGGGATGACGAAGGTGCCGCCCGCCGGCGCGGTGCTCTGGGCGTCGAGGCTCGGACTGAACGTCACCGCCCACAACGGCAGCCGCAGCTTCGCCGTCGGGGACACCGTGTCCGAGATGAACGTCCAGGCCGCGCTCACCTTGGTCGACAGTGTCACCGGCGCCCCCCGCTCCACCGTCGCTTCCAGCCGGTACGTGGCGTGGCCGGCCGGCACGGTGAACCGTCTCCATTCGTACGCCGGGTAGGCCAGCTCACCGATGGTGACGCCGTTGCGCTTGAGCACCAGCGTCCCGTTGGTCGTCGCCGGATCCGGCAGGCCCGCGTGACCGTCGCCGTCGCCGAACAACGGCACGCTGGCGGTGATGACGTCGCCGGTGCGGGTGACCCAGTTGTCGTTGTAGATCGACGAGGTGAAGGCCGGACCGTACACCGGCCTGTTCCAGGTCTCCTGCGAGGTGGTGCCGCCGACGTACGTCTTCACGCCCGAGTTGAGGTAGTTGATACCCGGCCCGAGATAGTAGGTCGCCTCCAGGAAGGCCGAGTGCCACCGGATGCCGCCGTCGGTGTTGTACACCTCGGTGCGCGAGGACGGGAGGTTGAACGACAACCCGACGCCGGCCACGTGGCCGACCTGGGTGCCGAACAGCGTGCCGCCGGGGTGCGCGTACGCGGCCTTGGTCCCCACCGTCCCGGGAATGTGCCCGGCGTAGTGGGTTTCCACGGTGGCCAGGTCGCCAGTGGCCACCGTGCGGTTGAAGCCGGTCGGCAGACGCTGGTCGGTGAACCACGCCAGGTGGTAGACCCTGGGCGAGTTGAACGAGCCGCCGCCCGGACCGGGCCGGGCCAGGGTGAAGCCGACCTTGGAGAAGAATCCCCACACGAACTGGCTACCGAGCTGCCCGATGTAGGTCGTCCCAGAGCCGACGCGCTGGGTGAAGTGGGCGCTCTCCCCGCTGCCGTTCATCTGCACGCCAACCTCGGTCACCACCACGTTGGCCTGCGGGTCCGGCACGGCGACGCTGACCGGCTGTGCCAGCCTGGCGTCCATGACCAGGCTGCGCGCCTGGTTCATCTCCACCCGTGGCGCGGCAAGCACCGTCGTCTCCGGTCCGGCCGGGCCGCCACCGTACACCGCGCTGGTCACCAGGTACGTGCCGGCGGGCAGGCGCGGCACGGTGACCGGCCCGGGGCCGCCCACGATCCAGAATCTGCTGCCGTCGGCGCTCTGGACGAGGCCGAAGTACGACGCGGTGGGGTTGCCCACGCGGTCGAGGTGCTGCAGCGTCAGGTCGTACGCCTCCCCCGCCCGGTCCACCGCGAACGGCGTGCTGACCAGCACGCTCGGGCCGGTGGCGGTGAGGTGGCCGGTGTAGTATCCGTCCGAGGCGGTGACCCTGGTGTCCGTGGTGAGTTGTACCGACGCCTGGCCACCGGCGGGCACCTGCACCGAGCTGGCGCTGAGGGCGAACATGCCGGCCGGAGCCGCGCCGCCGCCCGGCCCCGAGGTGGTCAGCGCGAGGTTCAGGGTCAGCGGGCTGGTGCCGTGGTTGCGATAGGTGACCGTCCTGGTGAGCACCGGGTCGTCGCCGTGTGGCCACTGCTGCCGGCCGAGGCTCAGGCTGGGCGGGTCGGCGACCACCAGTTGCTGGACGCTCCGCGCGACGTCGAGTCGCCCGGCTCCCTGCGCGAAGGCCCCCAGCGTCGGGTGGCGCACGGCCGAGCCCATCAGGGCCGCCTTGATCTGCGTCGGCGACCAGGTCGGATGGCGCTGCGCGAGGATCGCCGCAGCGCCCGCCACATGCGGTGTTGCCATCGACGTGCCGCTGTTGTCGATGTACGGCGCGCCCGGCGTGCCGATCGGAGCGGTGGAGCTACGGGCCGCGGTGATGTCGACGCCGGGCGCGGTGATGTCCGGCTTCAGTGCCGCGTCCTCCGGCCGGGGGCCCCGGCTGGAGAAGTTCGCCAGGTTGTTCGAGCCGTCGACGGCTCCCACCGTCAGCGCCGCGTCCGCGCTGCCCGGCGAGCCGACCGACTCGTCCGCGCCGTTGTTGCCGGCCGCGATGACGAAGAGCGTGCCGCTGCTGGCGGTCAACTCGTTCACCGCCTGCTCCAGCGGGTCGACGCCAGGCCGGTCGGGGCCGCCGACGCTCAGGTTGACGACGTCGGCGCCCTGGGCCACCGCCCACTCCATTCCGGCGATTATGGCCGAGTCGGGGCAGTAGCCGGAGGCGTCGCAGACCTTGCCGTTGAGCAGGGTGGCTCCCGACGCGACGCCCCGGTTCGCGCCCTGCGACGCCGCGCCGGTGCCCGCGATGGTCGAGGCCACGTGGGTGCCGTGTCCGTTGAGGTCGCGGGCGTCGGGTTCGGTGGTGAAGTTCTGGGCGGCGGCGACGGCGCCGGTCAGGTCGGGATGGGTGGCGTCGATGCCGGTGTCCAGGACAGCCACCGTCGCGCCGGTGCCGTCGAAGCCGGCCGCCCAGGCGGCGGGCGCGCCCACCTGCGGGACACTGGCGTCGAGCGTCGTCTTTCGCAGCCGGTCCAGCCACACCCGGTCCACCGCGGAGCGCAGCACCCGCCCCTGGGGCGCGGCGGTGGTCAGCTCGCGCCACAGGTCGGATGCGGTGTCGTGGTCGGTTCGCACGGCGAGGCTGTCCACGCTGGACAACTCCCGGCCCACGGTGGCGCCACCGGCGGCGAGGTAGCCACGGGTGGCGGCCTCGCCGGTCGAGGCGTAGGTCACGATGATCGGGAGACCACCGCCGTTGGTGCCCTGGCCGGCGGCGAGCAGCGCGGTCACGTTGAACAGCTCGTGGTCCAGCTCGCCGGCGGTCAACGCGGGCAGCGCGTCGGACGGGAGGACGTACGTGTGCCCGTCCCGGCGGTAGTTGGTGAACCTTACGCCGCTGCGGTCCGGGTCGTGCTCGACGACGACCTGGCCGTCGTCGGCGATGGTGAGCCGGTCACCGGTGATGAGTGTGACGTGGTTGTCGGAGGGCGGGCGATCGGCCGAGTCCGTGACCGCGGACGAGCTGGCGGACGGAGTCCCGACGACGAGTGATCCCGTCAGGGCCACCGCCAGCAGGGCGCGGGTCACTCTTGCACTGATGGACATGTTCCTCCCCGTTCGATGGCGGCCTACCTGAGCCCCGGAGCCGGGACATGGCCACCTCTCGATCTCTGGCATCATCGTGACACCCGGTGATCGAATCAACACGCATGTGTGACTCGACCGACAGGTGCTTGCACTAGGCGTCGGCAGCGCCTACCCTCCCGCACTCGAACTCCATTGTGGACGACGAGGGCCGTCGAGAGAGGGCCGTCGAGAGACCCTTGACCCATCGTGACAGGGGGGTAGCATTGCGATACATGCAGATGCGTAGGTTTTTCTGCGTCCCGGCCGGCGCCGCCCTCGGCGTCGCGGCAGTCCTCGGCGTCCTGCTCGGGCAGCCCGCGGCCGCGGCCGCCCCAACGCCCGTCAGCTCGGATCGATCGGCCGCCACCACCACGGGAATCGCCCTCCGGGGCATGGTCCAGCAGGTGAGCCTGAGCTGTAAGGTCCTTCGCACCGACTGGGGCAGCTACGCCCTCCTCGGCGGAGACCCGGCCGTCGTCCGCCCCGGCGCCTGGGTGGAGGTGCACGGCAACCTGCACATCGGGGCCACCGTGTGCGCGTACGGCGCACAGCTGCAGGTAACTGACGCCCTACCGATGTAGTTCGTCACCGGATTCCCTCGCCCCGGACGGTCGAGCACGGCAGGACGGTTCCACCAGGAGCACCGCTGAGCCATGCTCCGGGTCCGGCCGGTGACAGGCACTCCGGCACCGGAGGTCGCCGGCGCGGCGAGGGCGGGACACGGAGGCCCCTAGTGGTCGCGGGCGTCCTGGATCGTTGGGTTCGATCGTGGACGGCCGCTACGGGCAGCACGCCCGGTCAGCCCGGAACGTCGGGGTGCCGCGACGGCGACCGAGCACGCCGGGCGCGACGGTGAGCCGCTCGACGCGGTACGACCCCCGCCAGCGCGGCAGCCGCCCCGCGGCCGAGGCCGGGTGCGGCCGCGCTTCGCCGTGATGAGCACCGAGGAAGCTGGAAATCCTTCGCACGCAAGCCATTCACGGCAACGTTCATCAATATCATCCTCAGATCATGAACAGCCACTACATACATGACCATGACTGCGGCCGCTACCGTCCTCCTATAGTCAGGCCGCCCCCGGAAATGAGCACCCCTCGTTCGGGAGGCCCCACAGTAGGAGGACCGGGAGATGACACTCCCCCGCACTCACCGGCGCACCTTCGCCGCCGTCGGCGTTCTCGCCAGCGCCGCCATGGTCACCGCCATGGTCGGGAACCCGGCAACGGCAGCCTCGGCGACCGCCGAGATCCGCAGCGCCGGTGGCGCGACGGCCGTAGCCGACAGCTACATCGTGGCACTCAAGGACAGCAGCGTCGGCGGCCGCGCCGGCACCCGGCAGGCCGCAGTCAGCAGCACCGCCAGATCCCTCGCCGCCCGGTTCGGTGGCGCTGTGGGGCAGGTCTACGGCGACGCGCTCAACGGCTTCGAGGTGCAGCTGTCGGAGCGTGCCGCCAGGCGCCTCGCCGCGCACCCGGCCGTCGACTACGTCGAGCAGAACCACACCATCTCGATGACGGCTACCCAGACCAACCCGCCATGGGGGCTCGACCGCATCGACCAGCGGAACCTCCCGCTCAGCCGCACGTACACCTACAACAGCAGCGGCACCGGCGTCACCGCGTACATCATCGACACCGGCATCCGGACCAGCCACGTCGACTTCGCCGGCCAGGCCGTGGACGGCTACGACGCGGTCGACGGCGCGCTGCCGGCCGCCGACTGCAACGGTCACGGCACCCACGTCGCGGGCACCGTGGGCGGCAACACCTACGGTGTCGCCAAGGACGTCCGGCTGGTGGCCGTCCGGGTTCTCAACTGCTCCGGCAGTGGCACCCTGGCAGGGGTCATCGCCGGTATCAACTGGGTGACCTCCAACCACCAGGCGGGCCAGCCGGCGGTGGCGAACATGAGCCTCGGCGGCAGCTACAACTCCTCCCTCAACGCCGCCGTCCAGAACTCGATCAACGACGGGGTCACCTACGCCGTGGCCTCCGGCAACTCGAACGCCAACGCCTGCAACTTCTCACCTGCCTCGGTCCCGGCGGCGCTCACGGTCAACGCGTCGCAGAGCAACGACGCGCGGGCCTCGTTCTCCAACTGGGGTAGCTGCACGGACATGTTCGCCCCCGGCGTGGGCATTCTGTCGGCCTGGTCCACCAGCGACACCGCCACCTCGTCCATCAGCGGCACCTCGATGGCCGCACCGCACGTCGCGGGCGCGGCCGCCCGGGTGCTCAGCGTCAACCCGAGCTGGACGCCCGCCCAGGTCCACTCGTACCTGGTCAGCCAGGCCACGCCCAACGTGATCACCAACCCGGGCAGCGGCTCGCCGAACCGGCTGCTCTACCTCGCCCCCACGTTCTGACAACCCGTCGTCGCACCGGCCCCGAGGCGTCTCCGCCCCGGGGCCGGCCCCTTTCCCACGAGGAGAAACAGATGACCAAAACACGTCTCGGGAGCCGGCTGCTCGCGCTCGCCCCGTTGGTCGCCCTGACCGCCGCGCTGGCCCCGGCGGGCAACGCGTCCGCCGCCGTGGGGACGATCCGCCACGCCGGCAGCGCCGATGCCGTGCCGGGCAGTTTCATCGTCGTGCTCCGTGACGAGCTGGTGCGCCCGACGCCCGGGGTGAGCGCCCCCGCCGAGGTCGCCCGGGTGGTGGACCGGCTGCGGGTCCGTCACGGCGGGACCGTCGGCAGCGTCTATCGCCACACCGTAACCGGGTTCGAGGTTCGCATGCCGGAGCAGGCAGCCCGCCGCCTCGCCGCCGACCCGGCGGTGGCGTTCGTCGAGCAGAACCGGACGACACCCCTCATCGGTTCCGGCGTGCAACTCAACCCGCCCTCCTGGGGGCTGGACCGGATCGACCAGCGCAGCCTTCCGCTGGACGGCCGGTACGCCTATCCGAACACCGCGCACAACGTGCACGCCTACATCATCGACACCGGTATCCGGAGCACACACACCGACTTCGGTGGCCGCGCGGGGGGCGGAGCCGACCTGGTCGACGGCGCGCTGCCGGCCGACGACTGCAACGGCCACGGCACGCACCTCGCGGGGACCGTCGGAGGAACCCGGTACGGGGTCGCCAAGGAGGTCCGGCTCCATCCGGTACGGGTGCTCAACTGCTCCGGCAGCGGCAGCTACGCGACGGTGATCGCCGGGGTGGACTGGGTCACCGGGAACGGTGTCCGGCCGGCGGTGGCGCTCCTGGCGCTCGGTGGCGCGGCCAGTTCGGCCCTGGACGCCGCGGTGACCCGTTCGATCTCCTCGGGCATCACCTATGCGGTGGCGGCGGGCAGCTCGGGTGGCAGCGCCTGCAACTACTCGCCGGCGCGGGTGCCGGCTGCGCTCACCGTCGCGGGCACCACGTCGTCCGACGGCCGGATGCCGAGCGGCAACTACGGCAGCTGTCTGGACATCTACGCCCCGGGGGCGAACATCTCGTCCACCTGGCACACCGGCGACGCCGCGGTCACCACCATCAGCGGCAGCTCGATGGCCGCCGCGCACGTCGCCGGATGCGCCGCGCTCGCCCTCTCGGCGAATCCGACCTGGGCCCCGGCCCAGGTCGCCAGCTATCTGACCAGCCGGGCGACGGCCGGCGCAGTCGGCGGAGTCGTCGCCGGCACGCCGAACCGTCTCCTCTACTGCGGCGCCTGAGCCGTCCTCGCCCTGTCGAGGCGACGCAGGGTGGGGCGTCGCGGGCGGGATCGACGTCGTTTGCGGCATGGTCGGGTGTCGGGTGGCTGGGATAGCGCCATCTGGCGCAAGTGGCGTGCGCCCCGCCACCCGGCGTCGCCCGCCGGCACCGGACGGCGCCGCACGCACCAGGCAAACCGTGAACCAGGCGTCCCACCCGTCGTGAGGACGCCTGGTTCACAGGGTGGTCAGTGCACTTCGACGCCGTACCAGGCGAGGCCCTCGTTGAGTGGCTGCACGTACGTGCGGCAGTCCTCCGGGATCCCGCCGGAGACGAGGCCGAGCGCTGCGTCGCCGTGGAAGACCGAGCCGCCGCTGTCGCCACCGGCCGCGCAGAAGCTCGTGTAGTCCAGCCCGGTCACCCGACCCTCGACATAGATGGCCGTGGTGTTCTTGGCGAGCACCTCGCCGCAGCGAGAGAGATGTGCTCACGTACTGCCTTCCGGAGCAGTGTCAGGGCGTCTCACGCTAGGACCTTGTGATCATCGATGCAGAGAACAGAGAATGGCATCGACGTGAACCATCCGGACCCGCAGTCGCACGGGCCCAGACGGCAGTTCAGGCAGCCCGCTGTCGGCGCTCGAAAGCGTCAGGGCCTGGCGGCGAAGATGTCGACCAGGCTGGTGAAGCTGTCTCCACCGCGCCCCGCTGCCTCGCCGCGCCGGAAGATCTCCAGCACGGCCTGCGGCAGTGCGGGGTCGATCCCGGAGTCCCGCGTGGTGTGCACGACGTGCTCGATGCTGGCCACCCCCATGGCGAGCCGGTCGACGTCGCCGGGGTGTTCGGCAGCGTCGATTCGGTCGGTGTAGAACTCCAGGAAGTACCGTAGATCGAGCGCGGATGTGGCGTAGGGCAGCAGTTCCTCGGCGGTGATGCCGTTGGCCCGGGCAACCGCGAGGGCGTGTAGCCAGCTCAGCATGCTGGTCCAGAACATGTCCATGTTGAGCTGGTAGTAGAGCGCGGCCAAGCCCGGGTCGTCGCCCCGGTAGTCGCACCACCTCCCGGCTGATGCAACGGCAGGGCTACGACGGCACCGGGATCAAACAGATCTCCAAGGAGGCAGGGGCTACCCTCGGGTCGGTCTACCACTTCTTTCCCGGCGGCAAGCAGGAGCTGGCGGTCGAGGCGATCCGGCACGGTGACCGGGAGTTCGCCGAGTTTCTGACCCGAATGCTGGCCGGCGCGGACGATCCGGCCGAGGCGATCGAGGCGTGCGCCCGCACCCTCGGCCAGGACCTGCGCCGCTCGGACTGGGTCGACGGCTGCCCGGTCACCGCCACCGCGCTCGGCACGGCCACCCGGGCGCCCGAGATCCAGCATGCCGCCGCCGAGGCCTTCGCGCGCTGGCGGGGCCTGGTGGATGCGAAGCTTCGTGCGGCGGGCTTCGCCCACGCCGACGCTCGGGACCTGGCCCACACGGTGATCAGCACACTGGAGGGAGCCGAGCTGGCTGCCCAGGTCTCTCAAAGCGAGACACCGCTACGGCTGGCCGGGACGCATCTCGCCCGACTGATCCGTCTCTACCGGAAGGCCACGCCCTGACCGCGGACGCGATACCGCGCCTCGGCCGCTCACTCAGAGTCCTCGAACCGGCTGGAAGGTCACCTGCGGAACCATCCGCTACGCGGCGGCCTTCGGTGTCTGGCCTACAACACCTCCGTCAGGTGCGGGGCCGGCCGGGTCGCCGGAGCAGACGGACTGGCCACAGATCGCGGCACTGCACCTGTGGCTGCAACGGCTCCAACCGACCGCCCCGGTACGGCTGAGCCGGGTCGTCGCGGTCGCCAAAGCCCACGGGCCGGACCGAGGGCTGGCGCTGCTCGACGACCGCAACCGCCGCTACCGCCTGGACCAGGAACCACTGACCCGGCAACGCGGACGCGCCGTCCGTGCTCACCTACTCCAGATGACCGGCGACACGACCGGCGCGGCAGTGCTGTACCGGGAAGCAGCCAGCCTGACCAACGACCAGGTCGAACAGCGGTACCTGCTCGGTCAAGCCCACCGTCACCAGCACGAGCGCCAGGTCGGACACTGACTCCTCCCACCGGACGTTGGCTCTCGTGACCGCCCACGTCCAGATGCCTGATGACCAGGACGTTCGGAGCGAGGAGCGCCGCGAGCACCTCGGCTGGCCGCCGGTTCGATCAGGATTCGAGAAGCGCCAGAGGGCTGGTCGGCCCTAGCCTTCCTTTCAGATGGCCGGCACCACGCCGAGCCTTGAGGGTCGAAAGGCAGCCTGGATATGCCCGCGAAGAGTCCCACGAACGAGTCCGACGGCTTCAGCGCCGAGGAGCGTGCCGCGATGAAGGAGCGCGCCGCCGAGCTGCGCGCCGAGGGCAAGAAGGGCGCCAAAAAAGCCGAAGGACTTGAGGCGGTCCTCGACCGGATCGCGCAGATGGCGCCGGAGGACCGTGCGCTCGCCGAACGCGTACATGCGACGGTGACCGCTACCGCCCCGGAGCTGTTGGCAAAGACCTGGTACGGGATGCCCGCATACGCGAACGCGGACGGCAAGATCATTCTCTTCTTCCAGGATTCGGGCAAGTTCAACTACCGATACTCGACCCTGGGCTTCCAGGAAACCGCCAACCTCGATGACGGGGACATGTGGCCGGTGTCGTACGCGCTCCAGAAGTGGAGCCCCATGGTAGAGCAAAAGGTCGTCGAGCTGGTGACGGCTGCGCTCTCCTGACCGTTGCCGCAACCAGGCGCGGCGCTGACAAAGCACGTCTCCATCTGCCATGCACCGAGCCCTCGTCCACATCGATGGACGGGGGCCCGGCACGTCAGGTGCCGGCCGCCCGCTCGGCGGCCTGTCCCGTCAGGGCCCGGGAGCGGAGGCGACCAGCCGCCGCCTGCTGGAGTTGGCGGCTCCGCTCCCCGAACGTCCCCGCGTGCTCGACCTCGGGTGCGGCACCGGACCCGCCGCGCTGAGGTAGGCGCCGGCTGACCGGGCACGACCCGCCGTCGGCAGAGCGGGGCCGGTCAGCCGGTCAGGTCGATCCGCCAGTCGTTGGAGCGCATCAGGTGCACGGGCAGGATCGCCCGGCCCAGTTCGTAGACCCGCTGGTCGTGCCACCCGCGTCCGAGTAGCCGACGCTGCCCACCTTGGCACCGTCGGGCAGCACCACGGCGTTCATGCGGCCGTTGCCGGTGTCGCCGAAGCGCACGTAGCGCTCGTGGCGAGCGACCACCTGCTCGTCGGTCATTCGTCCCCGTACCTCCCGGAAGCATTCAAGCAGCACCACCGGCACCTCTGAACGGCAACACGCGAACGTCTGGCGGGGTCGCCAGATCTGCTCTAGCGGACCGGCAGCCCCCTTCTCGCGCCTGACGGGTGGCGCCGGAGCGGCCGGGATGAGAAACCATGAGCACACTGCGGCTAGCCGTGATCATCGGCAGCACCCGCGAGGGGCGGGCGGGTGACCGGCTCGCCCACTGGTTCGTTGACCACGCGAGGCGGCACGCCGGCGGGTGGTCACCGTGGTTGACCTCGCCGACTTCGGCTTCCCCGCCGGCTAACCCGCCGAGCCGAGCGCGGCGACGCGGTCATTCGCCGGCGTGACGGGCCGGGCGAAGCGTTCATCCTGGTCACCCGGAGGGCAACCACAGCTTCCCGGCCTCGTTGAAACAGGCGATTGACTACCCGTACGACGAGTTGCAGGCCAAGCCGGTCGGTTTCGTGTCGAACGGCTGCGGTTACATCGGCCCGCACGCGGTCGACCAACTCCGCACGGTCTTCACGCGCCGCACGCCGTCACGATCCGGGACGTCGTCGGGTTGAACCTGCGCTGCGACGAGCCGGCACCGCCGGCTACCGACCAGCTCCGCGAGGCCGCCCACGCCCTGCTCGACCAGCTCCGCTGGTGGGGCCTGGCACTGCGCGGCGGCCACGCGGCGTGCCCGCACGTCTCCTGACAGTTACCCATAGAGAGGTAGGGACCATGAGTAGACGCAACACCGGCCTGGCCATCGAGGCGGAGGGCCTGACCCGCTCGTTCGGGGCCACCCGCGCGCTCGCCGGCGTGGACCTCCAGGTCCCCGCCGGCACCGTCTACGGGCTGCTCGGCCCGAACGGCGCCGGCAAGACCACGACGGTACGGGTGCTGGCGACGCTGCTGCGCCCCGATGGCGGCCGGGCCCGGGTCTTCGGGCACGACGTCGTGACCGAAGCCGACGCCGCCCGGGCGCGGGTCAGCCTCACCGGCCAGTACGCCTCAATCGACGAGGACCTGACCGGGCTGGAGAACCTGGTGCTCCTCGGTCGCCTGCTCGGGTATCGGAAGCCGGCCTCCCGGGAGCGCGCGCAGCACCTGCTCACCGCGTTCGGGCTGACCGAGGCGGCCGACCGTCAGGTGAAGAGATACTCCGGTGGCATGCGGCGGCGCATCGACATCGCGGCGAGCATCCTCAACACCCCGGACCTGCTCTTCCTCGACGAGCCGACGACCGGCCTGGACCCGCGCAGCCGCAGCCAGGTGTGGGAGATCGTCCGCGCGGTCGTGGCGCACGGCACCACGGTGCTGCTGACCACGCAGTATCTGGAGGAGGCCGACCAGCTCGCCGGCCGGATCGCGGTGGTCGACCACGGCAAGGTGATCGCGGAGGGCACGCCGGGTGAGCTGAAGTCGTCGGTCGGCTCCGGCACCGTCCACCTGCGGCTGCGCGACCCGGGTCAGCGGCCCGAGGCCGAGCGGCTCCTGCGCACGGCGCTCGCCGGTTCCGTGCAGCTGGAACCCGACCCGGTGGCACTGACCGCGCGGGTCGGCGGGCACGGCAGCGACCTGGACGCCAGCAAGCAGGCCGCCCGCGCACTCCGTGACCTGGCCCGCGCCGGCATCGTCGTGGACAACTTCGCCCTCGGCCAGCCGAGCCTGGACGAGGTCTTCCTGGCCCTGACCGACCACCCCGCCGTGCCGACCGAAGCCGAGCGGGACGAGCAGCTGGAGGCAGCCCGATGAGCAACGAAACCACCACCACCGGGCCGGCCCCGACGATCTACGTACCGTCCATGGCGGCGCTGTCGACCGTCCTGGCACACGGTGCCCGGCCACGCCGGCCGAGCCCGCTGTCGGCGTCGCTGACGTTCGGCTGGCGCGCCCTGCTGAAAGTCAAGCACGTGCCGGAGCAGCTGGTCGACGTGACGGCGTTCCCGATCATCATGGTGCTGATGTTCACCTACCTGTTCGGTGGGGCCCTGGCCGACAGCCCGCGGGACTACCTGCAGTTCTTCCTGCCCGGCATCATGGTCACCAGCGTCGTGATGATCACCATGTACACCGGCGTCGGGCTCAACACCGACATCGAGAAGGGCGTCTTCGACCGGTTCCGGACGCTGCCGCTCTGGCGGCCGGCCGCCCTGGTCGGCATGATCTTCGGCGACGTGCTGCGCTACGTGCTGGCCGCCGTGGTCATCCTCGGCGTCGGACTGGCGCTGGGGTTCCGCCCCGGCGGCGGGCTACTCGGCGTGTTGGGCGGCATCGGTCTGCTGGTCGTCTTCTCGTTCGCGTTCTCCTGGGTGTGGACGTTCTTCGGTTTGGTCCTGCGCAGCGAGAAATCGGTGATGGGGGTCAGCATGATGGTGCTGTTCCCGCTCACCTTCCTGAGCAACGTCTTCGTCGATCCGGCCACCATGCCCGGCTGGCTGCAGGCGTTCGTGAAGGTCAACCCGATCACCCAGTTGGTGGCCTCGGTGCGGGCGGTGATGTCGGGGACGTCGGACGCGTCGAGCACGATGTGGGCGCTGGTGTGGAGCGCCGGGTTGACGGTCGTCTTCGGCATCCTGACCATGTATCGCTACAACCGCCGCTGACCTTCCTCGCCAAGCGGGCGTCGTCACCACCGTGGTGGCCCGGCATCCGCGCCGCCGGCATCGACCTGTACGAGGTCGTCCTCATCCTGCCAAAGGAGCAGCTACGCTCCCGGATCGACGCCGACCAGGTGGAGACGAACGCCCGACGATGGCGACATGACCATGTAGCCCAGGCCCTGGCACTCTCGCCGGCCTGGACGACGTGTCCCTGATAGACGCCTCCCCGAGTCCTGATCAGGTGGCAGACGCCGTGGTATCGCATGTTCGGTGAGGTGCCGGCCAGCCGGGCCGATCAGCAGTACGGACGGGCCGGCCCCGCACCGGTTGCCGAATGCGTTCGCGGCCCCACGCCCGCACCTCCGTCTGTGCCGGTCGCACTTCCCCGCCCCGCTGGCCGAGAGCTCACTCGGCGTCGTGTTGTGGTGGCCCCCGTGGGGCGGGCGCTTGCCCCACGCCCCACGGGGACCCGCCGGGCTATTCGCCGAACACCGCCATCGCGGGCAGCGGCCGGCTGTTGAAGTCGAACAGCGCCTGGTTCTCCCAGGCGTTGCCGAGTGACGGGTTCGTCGGGTCCCATCCGCTGCCAGGGACCGCGGTCCATGCCGGCTCCCAGTAGAAGTAGCCGAGGCCCCGACCGTTGGGGACGCGGGCGACCGCTCGGGCAACCGCCCGGAAGGCGTCCGTCTGGCCCTGCGCCGTGGCCGGGTAGCCCGCGCGCTCCACATGAACGGCCTCGAAGATGTTGCCGGTGCCGTCCTTGTCGGCCAGCGTGAAGCCGTAGGCGGTCTCGACGACCACGATGTCCTTGTTGTAGCGGCTGGCGAGGTCGTTCATGTTGGACTGCAGCGCCGACACGGAGCCGTGCCAGTAGGTGTAGTGGGACAGGCCGATGACGTCGAACGGCACGCCCCGGGACACGGCCTGGTCGAACCATCTGCGGTGCGCGGCGTTGTCGGCGCCCTCGGCCAGGTGCAGCATGATCCGGGTCGAGCCGTCCACCGCCTTGGCGGCGCTGACCCCCGCCTTGAGCAGTTCGGCGAGATTCGCCCAGTTGCTGGTGCTGCCGTCGGGGTGCAGCATTCCGGGGTTGATCTCGTTGCCGATCTGCACCATGTCGGCGGTGGTGCCCTGCGACTTGAGCCCGTTGAGCACGTCGTACGTGTGGTCGTACACCGCTTGGCGCAGCCGGCTGAAGTTGTAGCTCCTCCACGCCGCCGGCTTGATCTGCTTGCCCGGGTCGGCCCACGAGTCGGAGTAGTGGAAGCAGATCATCAGGCCCATGCCCTGGGCCTTGACCCGTCGGGCAATCTCCAGCACCCGAGCCTTGTTGTTGTAGCCGTCGGCTGGGTTGACCCAGACCTTGAGTCGCGCCCAGTTCATCCCGCTACCGCGCAGGATCTGCAGCGCGTCGGCGCGGGCGCCGCTGCTGGTGTAGTAGACGGCGCCGTTGTCCTCGTTCTTCTTCAAACTGGACACGTCGCCGCCACGGATGCGCAGCGTGCCGGACGGTGGCGAGGCCGTGGCGGACGGCGAGGTGGTGGGTGTGACCCCGCCGACGGGAAGGAGCTGCCATTGCTGGTTGGTGCCACCGTTGTCGGTGTACTGGGAGATGCGGCCGCCGTCGGCGGTGGAGCGTTCCCACACGTCCAGGGCCTTGCCGCTGTGGCGATTGATGAGTTTGACGTACCCACTGTCGGTGTCGACGACCCGGAATTGTTGGTTGGTGCCGTTGTTGTCGGCCCATTGGACGATGTTGGCGCCGTCGGCGGTGGACCGCCCCTCGACGTCGATGACCTTGCCGCTGTGCCGAGCCCGAATCCTGTAGTAGCCGCCGCCGGCGTCGACAAACTGGAACTGCTGGTGGGACTGGTCGGCTCGGGCCCACTGCTGGACGGCTGCGCCGTCGGCGGTGGACTGGCCGGCGATGCTGATGGCCTTGCCGCTGTGCCTGGAGACGATCTGGTAGAAGGCGTTGGGGTCGATCGTCGCGGCACTCGCCGTCTGCGACATGACGATGGAGGCGCCGAGGGCCAACACGGCGGCCGCCGCCACGGCGACGAGTCTGCGGCCGCGACGCCGTGCCGACCAGGGCAGAGCGAAACGTTTCATCGACAGTCTCTTTCGTTTGTGGCTGGTTTGCCGGGTCCGCCGTTCCGGCTGCCGGTCGCGGGGAGCCGGCGCGCCAGCATCCGGGGCAAGGCGGCCTCAGCGCCGCCCGCGAGGTAGTCGCGGTCGGGCGACCGCAGCGGCGGTCGCCGTCGAGCGGCCTGCTGCTCGCCTCGGTGTGCCTGCTCAGCAGCCATGCAAACGCTCCCATTCACATGTATCAAATAGTGTCACCACCAGGAACCCGGCTGTCAATCGACAGATCCCTACGCCTTCAGCCCTCGACCAGCAGCGCGAGGCGTGGATGCTGACTCGCGTACAACGGCGACCGCTCGTCCCGTGGGAGCCATGGTCGCGCGAGTTCGCCACCGAGCAGATCGGTAAGCGCAGCCACCCCCTGGGCATCACCGGGCCGATTCCGCTATGGGTTGGTGGGGGAGCACGAGGGCGATGGCGTCGGCGATGGCGTTCTGTCGCCGGCCGACGAGACGCTGCCTCGGGGAAGGTGGGCTGACTCTCCACCCGTTCGTGTCGGGGCGCGGGTTTGGTCCCGCAAGGCGAGGACTACCGGGTCGCGTCGGCGACCCGGTAGTCCTCGCTACGGGTGTCGTCCTGCCCTCAGTACAGGCAGTACTGTCGGTCGTCGGCAGTGAAGACCACCGGGCCGATCACTGACCGGGATGTTGGCCGCAACGGTTGAGCGGTCCTTCCAACGCGCGTCGCGGAACGGCCCGGCGGGCGAATCAGCCACCGCGACGCCGCGTTGCCACTGAACCGCGGCCGCTTGGACCGGATCATACGAGCATCAACCCTTCACGCCGGAACTGACGACGCCACGGATGAAGTAGCGCTGCGCGAACAGGAAGATCACCACCACGGGTATCACGTAGAGCGTGGCGGCGGCGGCCTGCACAGTGGCGTCGGGGTTGCCGTGCGGGTCGCGGTAGAACGCGGAGATCGCCACGGAGAGCGTGGTGTGGTCCGGGTCGAGCAGCAGCGCGGGCGCGATGTAGTCGCCCCAGATCCAGGTGAACGAGAGCAGGAACGAGGTCAGCAGTACCGGTCGGGAAAGGGGCAGGAAGATGCGGATAAAGATCCGGCCGTACCCGCAGCCATCGATGATCGCGGCGTCCTCGAGTTCGGCGGGGATGGCAGCGAAGAACTGGCGGAACAGGAACACCAGGTACGGCGAGGCGGCCAGGCCCCACAGCACCCACGGCCAGTACGTGTTGACCAGCCCGACCTGGGCGAAGAGCACGTAGGTCGGGATGAGGGTGAGGATCTGCGGCAGCATCATGGTGGACAGCAGCAGCACGAAGAGCGGGCGCTTGCCACGCCCGCGTAGCCGGGCGAAGCCGAAGCCCACCACCGCGCTCGAGAACGTGATCAGGATCGCGTAGACGAACGACAGGAACAGCGAGTTCCCCAGGTACGCCGGGAAGTTGATCTCGGTGAGCGCCCGGGTGAAGTTCCCCCACTGCGGCGCCTCGGGAAGGATCTTCATCGGGAGCGCGACCCACTCCGCCTTCGTCTTCAACGCGGCGAGGACCAGCCAGGCGAACGGCCCGGCGAACAGGACCGCGAGCGTCATCAGCAGCAGGTAGGTGCCGGCGGCGTCGGCCGGGCGCCGGGGCCGCCTGGCCGGCGTCGGCGGGGCCGGCTTGATCGCCGGGCGTGCGGGGTCACGGACAACCGTCATCGTTCTGCCTCGCTGTCGACCTGGTAGTGCACCCACAGCCGGCTGGACCGCTGCACCAGGAGCGTGATGGTCAGGATGACCAGGAAGAACACCCAGAGCATGGCGGAGCCGTAGCCGTACCGGTTGTTGGCGAAGAACTCCTGGTAGACCTGCACCATGTACAGGTGGGTGCTCTGCGGCACCTGGGCGACCGCGCCGACCTGGTTGGTCTCCGCCAGCAGCAGTGGCTGGATGACGATCTGGAACGACGCGATGATCCCGGTGACGATCTGGAAGAAGATGATCGGCGAGATCATCGGCACGGTGACGTGACGGAACACGTGCCAGCGGTTGGCGCCGTCGACGACCGCCGCTTCTTCCAGCTCGACCGGCACACCCTGCAGGGCCGCGAGCATGATGACCATGCCGCCGCCGAGTCCCCACAGGGTGAGGATGATCAGGGCGTAGAACGCGTTCGGGTCGACCAGCCAGGCGATCGGACCGATGCTGATCTTCTCCAGGATGGCGTTGAGGATGCCGCCGTCCCGGTTGAAGATCAGCTTCCACATGATGGCCATGGCGACCACCGGGACCACCGACGGCAGGAAGAAGATCGTCCGGAACAGGCCGACGGCTTTCAGCCGACGGTTGAGCAACACCGCCAGGCCGAGCCCGCCGGCAACCATGAGCGGCACGCTGATGGCTGTGAACGCCAGCGTGCGCATCAGGCTGGAGATGGCGTCCGTGTCGCGCACGAGCTCGGTGTAGTTGCGCGTGCCAACCCAGCGCCAGCGGGAGCTGACGCCGTTGAAGTTGGTGAAGCTGACCAGCAGCGCGTAGCCGAGCGGCAGGGCGGTGAGCAGCACGAAGCCGAGGACCCAGGGCGAGACGAACAGATAGAACATCCGGCTCGAGTACCGCGACCAGCGCCGCCGCCCGCGTCGTCCCGCCCTCGTCGTTGTCATGGCGACCACTAGCCGATCTGGTCCTTGCCCTGCTTCAGCAGCTTGTTCACCTCGTCGGTGATCGCCTTGCACGCGTCGTCGACGGTGACCTCCTTCTTGATCGCCCGGGTGATGTGCTTGTTGAGCACGTCGATCCAGCTTCCCCCCGTGACGTACGGCGAGTCCGGCAGCGGCTCGGCGTACTGCAGCTCGGCCTGGGCGGTCTGAAAGGCCTGCTTCTGGTACGGCAGCTCCTGGGGCAGCATCGACATCTGCGACTTCAGGCCGGGCATGCCCCAGCCGCTCTTGGCCCGCTCCTCGGACGGCGGCCCGGCCATGAAGTACTCCATGAGCTTCCACGCCTCGTCTTTGTGCCTGGCCTTGGCCGGGATGTACGCGCCCCAACCGACGTATGTGGGGCTGATCCGCTTGTCACCCATGACCGGTGCGGGCGCCATCGCCACACTGTTCTTGATCTCGTCGGGCTCCTTGACGAAGTTGCCGCCGTACCAGTAGCCGTCCTGGGTGATGGCCATCCGCTTGGCCAGGAACAGCGACAGGTCAGCGCCGTCCGGGGCGGGGTCGAGCGAGGTCGGCCCGACGCCCGCCTGCGCGAAGTCGACGTACCACTTGATGGCGCGTCTGGCCTCCGGCGTGGTCATGTCGGTCTCGGTCAGGTCGGCGTTGTAGACCTGACCGCCCTGCTGGAGAATCATCATGTGGATCGGTGACGACAATCCCCACGCCCACTCCACGCCGAGGCCGTAGACCTGGCTCTTGCCGCCGCTCTTCTTGGTCAGCCTCTTCGCGATCTCCAGCAGCTCGTCGTACGAGACCGGCTCGGTCGTGCTCAGCGGCGGAATCTTGGCCTGTTCGAACAGCGCCCGGTTGTACCAGAGCGTCGCGTCCTGGCTCCAGTCCTTGACAATCCCGTAGTAAGGACCCTGACCGCTCCGCTTGCCGTCCCAGCGGAAGCTCTCGTTGACCGCCATCAGGTTGTCCTTCTTGAGCACCGAGCTCTTTTCCAGGTAGGCGTCCAGCGGGGCCGCCAGCCCTTGCGCGTTGCCGCTCGCGCTGCCCACGGCCGGCCCGCGCACGAGATCGGGCGGGTCGTTCGAGGCCAGCATCGCGTTGAGCCGCGTGTCGTCGTATTCAACAAAGTTGATCTTTATGCCGGGGTTCTTGGCCTCGAAGTCGGCGATGTGCTCCTTCGTCAGCTCGTTGTTCTTGTACATGACAGTGAGGGTCACACCCTCACCGTCACCGGACGAGCTGGCATTGCAGGCGCCGAGCAGCGGCACGGCCACGGCCCCGCCGGCGGCGAGCGCCGAACCGGCGAGGAAGCGACGCCGGCTGATGTGTCTATCGAGCATGGAAGCTCTCCTCCGTTTACCGGCGGATCTATTGTGAGCGCTCAAAGTGTTCGCCGCGCCCCCCTGTGTGTCAAGGCCTACACCTGCCGAGCCCGTAAGTGTTGAGTGTCGTGTCAGGATGACGTCCATCGCTGTGAGCACGCACAACCTGAAGCGCCGATGAGTGACGGCACATGGGCCCTGCCCCCGCCTCGGCAACAAGGTCAGGGCGGGGAACCCCCCGAGCAGCGGCCCGGCCCGATCTGGCGCGAGGCGCCACCGGCACGGGACGCTCGCCGCTGAGCGAGGCGTGGGGCCCCGCGGAAGTGGTTCACTCCGCGAGGCTTGGGTCTGGTGGCGTGTGCGACTCGGCGCGAGCATGTCCCACCTGGTGAGAGAAAACCCCTCCCGGCGCCGCTACCGGATCGGTGCGGCTGCCGCGCTGGCGGGCGGGCAGTTCCCCAGTCGGGCAGCCCTCCCAAGGTCCTGGCGGCAACCTCCAAGGTGGAGTCCACGATCCGGTACGCGCCCGTTGCTGTCCGCGGTGATCGTGGTCTGGCTCCGGCCGACGCCCCTCAACCAGCGGTCACGAACCCGAACCGCGACCACCCGCAAAGCCCGCGGCCACCTCCGCCCTCGCCAAATTCTGGGAGTCACTATTTGTCAGCCCCTGTTGCCCAGGTTGGCTGATGTGACATATTCGCTTCTGCGGGAGCAGGGCAGAGGCGGCGAACCTGATGACGGCGCTGGGTCACGACGACAAGGGCAACCAGTCGTATTCCATGCCGCTGCTGTGGCTCACCTCCACGCAGCGCAGCGCACAGGGGGGAGTCAATGTGCTCGCTTGGCGGTGGCCGATCCTGAGCCGGGGTCACGGCGGTGGAATCTCGCCGGTCCCGGAGTCGTCGGTGGGCTACGACAGCCCGCCGGCTCGGTCTCGGAAACGGTCGCCGGCATGCGTCGGCACGGGGTTGCCCCCCACAGGAGACCAGCCGGCATCTGCTCGCGGTTTGCTTCCTGCGATCGACAACACCCCTCGCCATCGCTCTACATCACCCACATGATGCAAGGGAGACCGCAGTCATGAGGAACGCACGGCTGGACATCCGACGGTTCACGGCGTTGGGTGCGATCTGGCTATTTTTAGCCCCTGCCCTGATCTTCAATGTGAGCACTGCCCAACCTGCCAGCGCGGCTGACGTTCCCCCAAATCCGCTGGAGAAAGCCGGCTGGGTCCTCGACAGGCACGACGAGTTCAACGGCAGCCTTGACGAGAGCCTGTGGATAACGAAGTACCTTGAATCACGAACAACCGAAGAAAGGTCCCGCGCCCGATTCGGGTTCAGGGACAACTCCCTCGTGCTGCGGATCGACGACGATCAACCAACCTATCGGTCCGGCGATCCAATGAAGGTTTCTAGCATACAGACGGGACAGATGACTGGCCTGCACAAGCCAGACGACTCCCTGCACCACACGATTCCAACCATCTGGAAGTACACGCCTCAGTACGGTTACTTCGAGATTCGCGCAAAAAGCTCTGCGAGAAGCGGAATCCACACGGCATTCTGGACCGTAGGTCGACAGGACACTCTTCAGCAGCGGGGCGAAATAGACATTATGGAGCATCCGGGACGCGACCCGCGCAGCTTCCTCTTCAGCCTGCACAAGTGGTCAGACCCGAACCTGCCGGAGTCCCAGAACTCGATCGCCGCAGGGTTCGACATGACCACTGATTTTCACATTTATGCTCTGGAGTGGACTCCAACGCAGATCAAGCTATATGTCGACAATGTGTTGAGGAGGACGATAAATGCTTCTCCGGCTTACCCTAACGTGTTCTTCCTGGGCATCTACGAGAATGCGGGATGGACTGGAGACGTGAATCCATCGGACCCGCGGCCGAAGGAGTTCGTCGTCGACTACTTCCGCGCCTACCGTAAGGCGGGCGACCCCGGCGACAGCGCCGTGACGCTGACCTCACGGCACAGCGGCAAGTGTGTCGACGTGGTCAGCGCGTCCACCGCAGACGGTGCCGAGGTCGCGCAGTACGGCTGCAGCGGCGGCAGTAACCAGCGCTGGGAGTTCCAGAGCGCCGGCAACAACTACTACCGGGTCATTGCCCGGCACTCCGGTAAATGCCTCGACGTCGATGCCGCCTCGACGGCCAACAACGCCAGGGTAATCCAGTGGACCTGCAACAGTGGACAGAACCAGCAATGGCAGGTCCAGGACGCCGGGAGCGGCTATGTGCGCCTGGTCGCACGCCACTCCGGCAAGTGCCTTGACGTCCCGAGCCGCTCCACCGCCGACGGCACCCGCCTCATCCAGTACACCTGCGGCAGCGGGCAGAACCAGCAGTTCATGCGCAGCGCGGCATGAACGTGGTTGTTTGACGTCGAGCCAGTGCCCTGAGTCGTGATTCGTCTGCAGGACGAGGCGACCGTCGCGAGGGGTCGTCCGCCACCACGACTCTGGGCACGGCGCGAGGCCGACAGGTCGTACCTTCACGAGGTCGCAGCGCCGCCGGTTCGGTCCTGGGACCGCCCTTCGAGCACTTCCACGAGGGCCGAGGCGCTGAGGGCGACAGCCCGATCATCGTCGTGGGTCAATTGCCGCAGGACGCCCTGCGCGACGGTGCCCGACATCTCCACGAGCGCCTGGGCCAGGCGTATCCGCACCGCGGAGTCCGCAGTATGCGCGGCGAGTTCGTCGACCAGTGCACTCATGATCAGATCAGCGCACCCGGGTTCCAGTGACAGTGCTCCCAGGGCCTCGGCCGCCTCGACGTCGTTCGTGCCCTCGACCACCATGCTGACGAGTGTCGGCGCGGCTGCGGCAACGCCACGCGTACCCAATGCCAGAGCAGCATGCCCGCGCACCGTCGTGTCCGAGTCCCCGAGCGCGTCCGCGAGCACCGCGGTCGCCTCCTCACCGGGTATCTCGGCGATCGCCAGGACCGCGCGCCGCCGGATGTCGACGTCCTCCGAGAACACACCGGACGCCACGCTTGCCACACCGTCACCACCCGCCCGCGCGAGGGCCCACCGCAGGGCGCCGGCAACGTTCGGGTCGGATTCGGCGAGGACCGCCCCAGCCAGCAGCTCGGTGGGAACCCGCACGTCCTCGGCCGGAGCCAGGACGGTCTGCTGTCGGCGCGCAGCACTGGGCGAGCTGAGCCCATGCATGAGCTCGACGATGCGCAGGACGCCCTGCCAGCCGGAGGGCGCTGAGGCATCGACCGCCCGGAGCCGCTCGAGCAGCTCCTGCTCCCGCCTCAGTCGGTCCTCGGTAGATCGGATGAGGTCGCCAACCAGTGCGGACGGCGTGAAGGCGGGATCCTCCAGAGCGCGTCCGATCTGTCGCAACGACAATCCCAGGGACCGCAGACTTTCCACGTGAAAGATCCGGCGGATGTCCTCTGCGGAGTACTCGCGGTAGCCACCCGCCGTGCGGCCTGTTGGTCGCACCAACCCGAGGGAGTCGTAATGCCTGAGCATCCGGGTGCTCACTCCCGAGCGTCGTGCCACCTCACCGATCAGCACTCTGTTACTCGACCGGTTCCGGGCCGAGGGCGAAGATCCGTTTCGCCTCGTCGAGGGCTGAGTCGAAGCCGACCTCCGGGTCGCGTAGGAGCAGCTCCGTGGCGCGGGCATGGGCGCGCACCGTCGGGTCGTCACTCGCCATTCCTGCCTGCAGGGCCGGCTCGATCACGTCTCCGAGTGCGACGAGTGCCCGGCTGAGACTCAGTTGCACATCCCGTTCGCCGCGACCGAGCTGTGCGGCCAGCTGTGCAGCCAGCCCTTTCTGTTCCCCATCGGGCACGAGAATGACGGCAGCACGCCATGCGCTTCGCGCGACCTCGTCGTCGGCGTCGTGCAGCAACGACCGGGTGATGTCCGGCCACGCACTCCCGTCTCCGATCTTGGACAGCGTATGCAACGCCTGGCTTCGGGCCTGGGCGCGCTCGGAACGAAGCTCCGCGCGGAGTCTGGGCACCGTGATCTCCGACGGGATGCGGGTCAACGCCCACGTGAGCATGTCGCGCACGAAGAAGTTCGGCTCGATCGCGCACCGTTCCAGGAGCGCATCTACGAGGCCGGGGTCGGGGTGCGTGCCAACCGCGAGAGCGGCCTGGAGCCGCGTCGACGAGTTCTCGGCGCCCAATGCGTCGAGTAGGTGGGTGACCTGCGGATTCCCGTGCGTCGAGTTGATGGGAACCACCTCCTGCACCCAGCGAAGACCCTATCACGGTGTCAATGTCAAGTCTGTTGATGCCCGAGGGCGAGCAGAAGCTCGGCCAAGAACGCCCCGTCGGGCATCCGTTCCCCGGACATCGGCGGTGGTTTCGCCGAATCAGCTCCGATCGACACCGTCGCCGGCGTCGAAGATCGGCATCTTGTTTCGGGGCCACTGCCTGACGGCAGTGTGGTGGCGGCGCCGGTGTGCCGGTCCGTACGGTGACCGGGTGCAGGCGTCGTTCATGCCGGGGTTGCAGTTGTGCCGGGCGTTCTATGTCGAGGCGGTGCGTCCGCTGCTGGATGAGGCGTACCCGGGTCTGCGGTACGCGGCGGCGCGGCTCGGGCCGGGGTCGGAGGTGCTCGGATTCGACACCGAACGCTCGGTCGACCATGACTGGGGACCGCGGCTGGTGGAGGCGTTCGTGGGCCGTGCCGCCGAGGCCGGCGATGAGGTGGGCAGCCGGGTGGTTGCGGCGCGCCTGGTGCGCGAGGTGATGCGGCTGTGTCTGCTCTGGCCCGCCGATTCCCGCCGTACAGCAAGTGGTTGGGCACCGCGTTCGCCGCGCTGCCGGGTGCGGCGGGTATCGGCACGGCCTGCGCTGAGGCGCGTCACCCAAGCCCCCGCCATTTCGGCATAGCGCCGATTCGCCGGCTCCGCCCCTCGCGGCGGCCCTGTCCCGACGGCATGGCGAGGCACGTGCGTCGCTGCACGAGTCTCGGCTCCGGGGATTCGGCTCTCAGGTGGCCTGCGTCGAGGGAGCTTCCGTTCGTAGGTCGGAGGTGACGTGACGCCCTCCGAAAAGGCCGGCTTGGTCGCCGACCTCGGCCCCCTGGGCGGCTGAGCGCTGACGTCGCCGGAGCGTCGCCGCGCCGGCCGTCGCCGTCAGGATCGCCAGCATCGCCAGCGACCGCCGTCGAACCGGAAGGACCATCCGGCGCCGCTTCCGCAGGATTCTCACTCTCATGCCCTGATTGTCGCTCCGGGCCCTGCCCGACTCGCGGTGCAAGCCCGCAGGGTACCCATTCGAGGGGGCGCTCCTGCCGCCGAAAGCACGCGGGCGACGATCAGCAGGCGTACCGCCGACGTGGGGGCACGGGGTTGCCGCGGAGGTTCTCGATGCCGGGCATACATCGCCCTGCCGGGGGTAACCGGTGCTGCCCATCGTCCTGCCAACGAGGTCAAGGGCCCCACTCAAGGGCCTGACCGGCGGGCCGAAGAGGGGAACAAACCGGAGGACATCGAGTATGGAGTCAGGAGCTTCGCCGTCGACCGGTGGCGGTACCGCCCAGGGTGCCCGGCGGGAGTCCGTACGGGTGGGTCAGGAGACAAAGCAGGCCGCGGGACACGTCGTACAGGAAACTGTCGAGCAGGGCAGGCAGGTGGCGTCGGAGAGCCGCCAGCAGGCGCGCACCCTCGTCACCGACGTTTCCACGCAGGCTCGGGCGCAGGCTCAGGAGCAGCAACAACGAGCTGCTGACAGCCTGCGGACGCTGGGCTCGCAGCTACGGTCAATGGCCGATGGCGGCGACCCGGACGGCCTGGCGGCGCAGGTGGTCCGCCGCAGCGCCACCGCCGCCGAACAGGCAGCCGGCTGGCTGGATTCTCGGCAGCCGGGTGATCTGGTGCGCGAAGTACGGGACTACGCCAGCCGGCACCCCGGCACCTTCCTCGCGGGCGCCGCGATCGCCGGGTTGCTCGCCGGACGGCTCACCCGTGCCCTGAACTCAGGCCAGGACGCTGGCGAGGGAAGGGGCGGCACCGGCACGCCGACGAGCGAGGGCGCTGCCGCGGCAGGCGAGGGCACGCTGCACGTACCGCCTTCTACGCGGCCGAGCGCGCCGGTGCGACACGGCGAAACCGGTGCAGAGGTGGGACCGTGAGCACGCCTGCGGGCGCCGACCGCCCGGACCGGGCGCAGGCGTCCGTCGGTGAACTCCTCGCCGACGCCAGTCGCAACTTCACCCTCCTGCTGCGCCAGGAGGTAGACCTGGCCAAGGCTGAACTGCGACAGGAAGCCCGCGCCATCGGCACAGGCGCGGCCATGGTCGCCGCCGCCGCGATCGCCGCCCTGCTCACCCTGCTGTTCCTGTCCCACGCCCTGTGGTGGAGCTTGTCCAACATGATGGACCAGGGATGGGCAGCGCTGATCGTCGCCGTGATCTGGGCCCTGATCGGTGCCCTGCTCGCCTCGCGAGCCCGCCAGCAGCTACGCGCCATTCGGACGCTGCCGCACACCAAACAGACAGCGCGTGAGATACCGGACGCGGTCAGAGGCCGCTGAACCCCGAGGGGAGTCGTCATGTCCACCGACCCGGACCGAATCCGGCACGACATCGAGACAACCAGGGCCGCGTTGAGCAACGACGTCGACGCGCTGGCATACAAGGCCGATCCCCGCCGCATCGCCGCCGTTCCGGTGACCCGCGTCCGCTCCCGGTTCAGCCGGCTCGTCGACGACGTCATGGGAACCGCGCGACACGCGGGTCGGAGCACTCGGCAGCAGGGCGCCGACATGGGGCACAGGGTGTCGGGCGCCGCCCATCGCGGGGCCGACGTGGCAGCGGGCGCCGCCCATCGCGGGGCCGACATGGCGGCGGGCGCCGCCCATCGCGGGGCCGACATGGCAGCGGGCGCCGCGCACCAGACGTCCGCAGCGGTCTCCTCCGCCGGGCACCAGGCCCAGGCGCTCGGCCATGCCTCACGCGAACGCGCGGAGGGCAACCCGCTCGCCGCCGGCCTCGTCGCCTTCGGCGTCGGCTTGCTCACCGCGTCCCTCCTGCCACCGAGCAGGAAGGAACACGATCTCGCCGAGCGTGCCAAGCACACGGCCATGCAACATTCCGGCGAACTCAAGCAGCGCGCCAGCGGGGTGATGCACCAGATGCAGGAGAACCTGCGGGAACCCGCCCAGCACGCCGCAGAGACGGTCAGGACCACGGCAGCAAGCGGCGCCCACGCGGTCGCCGACACCGGCCGGGCGGAGGCGCAGCACGTCCGCGACGACGTCCGCGAGGCACCACGGAGACTGTAGCCACGCGGCGCGGCTGTCGTACTACGCCGCTGTTATGGAGCGACAACCGTCACGCCGGCACCACCCGCGCGTCCGGGCCGTCGTCCCACACCAGCGCCTGCGCGACGACCACCCGCCGGCCGTCGAAGGTCATCGCCGGTGAGCCGTGCAGCCGGTACCCCTCGGTCAGCGCCCCGCTCACCCGGCGGCAGAACTCGGCGTCGTCGGGCCCGGTCAGCAGGCGATACCGGAGCCGACCGTCACGATCATCCATCCGGCGACCGTAGCAGCCGGGGCGGCGGCGGGCCGCCGCCCGTTCCGGGTGGCCGTCGAGGGCGGAACCGTCGGCCAGGGACACGAACGCCTCGACTGCCGGCATCACCGCTGGCGACTTCGACCGCGAGTTGTACCGGCAGCGCAGCGTCGTCGACGGGCGATGAACGAACTCCAGCAGGTCCAGGCCGTGACCACCCACCGCCGGCACCTGACCGGCGGGAAAACTGGGCCGACGGCCCGCCGGAGACCGGCGGGCCGTCGGGTGGCCACTCCCCCTGTGCGTCACACGCGTCGACGCCGGGGCAGCGCCGCCAGGCTGAGTGTCAGTCCGACCAGTGCCACCACGGTGACGAGGTTGACGCCGGGGCGGAACTGGCTGAAGTCGGCCACCTGGCCGGTCGCCTCGTCGCCGGACACCAGGGCGGTGACGACGGCGAGCACAAGGGCCGCACCCACCTGGCCGGAGGTCTGCACCAGGCCGGAGGCCAGCCCTTGTTCGGAGTCGTCGATGCCGTCCGTGGCCTGGGCGGTGATCGAGCTGAACCCGAAGGCGAAGCCGCCGCCGAGCAGAAGCATGGTCGGCAGAATGGTCAGCAGGTAGTGCGGCGCATCCCCGGCGGTCAGCAGGAACCACAGGTAGCCAAGGGCCAGAGAGACCATGGCGGCCAAAATCACCCGGGCGGTGCCGTAACGGTCGATCAGTCGGGCGACGAACGGTGCCCCGAAGGCGACCAGCAGCCCTGCGGGCAGCAGGGCCAGCGCCATCTGCAGCGGCGACCAGCGCAGCACGTTCTGCAGGTAGAGCGTCATGATGAACTGGAAACTGAGGTAGCTGCCGAAGAGCGCGACCATGCTGACGTTGGCCCGTACGACGGCGGGAGAGCGCAGGATGCCGAGCCGGATCAGCGGGTGTCGCACCCGGCGCTCCGTGGCCACGAAGCCCACCAGCAGGAGGACCGCGGCGACGGCGGCGGCGAGCGTCACCGGGTCGAACAGGCCCCGTTCCGGGGCGGCGACCACGCTGTAAACGGCGGCGAGCATTCCGCCGGTGAGGGTGAGCGCGCCGATCAGGTCGTGCCCGCCGTCGGCGGCGGGCCGGTCCCGTGGGATCAGGGCGAGGCCGGCGATCAGAGCCGCCACCGCCAGCGGGACGGGAATGAGGAATGTCCATCGCCAGCCCAGGCCGGTGAGGAGCCCGCCCATGATGAGCCCGCTGGAGTAACCGCTCGCGCCGAACACCGTGAAGATGGACAGCGCCCTGTTACGGGCCGGCCCGGCCGGGAACGTGGTGGTCAGGATGGACAGGGCGGTGGGAGCCGTGAAGGCGGCCGCGAGGCCCTTGACGAAGCGGGTGGCGACGAGCAGCGTGCCGTCGTCCACCAGGCCGCCGAGCAGGGACGCGGCGGCGAAGACGCCCAGCGCCACCAGGAAGGTCACCCGGCGGCCGAGCAGGTCCGCGGTACGGCCGCCGAGCAGCAGCAGCCCACCGTAGCCGAGGACGTAGCCGTTGATGATCCACTGAAGTGAGGCGGTGGACAGGTTGAGGTCGGCTCCGATGGAGGGTAGGGCCACGCCGACCATCGAGACGTCGAGCGCGTCGAGAAACAGCACGGCGCACAGCACAGCGAGGAGTCCCCAGAGCCGTGGTGTCCAGTGCGTCGCGGGGCGGGTCTGCCTGCCGGCCGGCGTGGAACCGGCCGGTGTCGTAAGGACCGGCGTCGCGCCGGTGGCGTTGTCGATCACGGGACGAACGTTATATGCGGACGCAACTAGTGTCCACGCATCTTATGCGCTCGCATATAATCGGATGCACAGAACCCACGACCGGGAGTACGATCCGCGCGATGACGTCCGAGGTTGCCCTGATCGAGCGCTGGCGCTCGCTGCTGGCCAGCTACAACCGTGTCTCGGGCCAGCTCGACCGCGCCCTTCAGGACCGGCACGCCCTCACCCTGACAGAGTTCGAGACGCTCGACCGGCTCACCATCGGGGATGGTGAGAAGCGTCGCATGCAGGATCTGGCGGGCGACATGCACCTCAGCCAGAGCGCACTGTCCCGCACGGTTGACCGGCTGGAGAAGCGGGGTCTGGTCCGGCGCGCGATGTGCGAGGCAGACCGTCGCGGCGTGTTCGTCGCCGCGACCGAGGAGGGCGTTCGGCGCCACGTCGAGGCCCGGCGCAGCTACCTGGCCGTTCTGACTGAACACCTTCCGCCGAACGCCACCTGCGGCTGATCCGGCGTGCCTGGCGGCTCGGGCCACGCTGTCGCCAGCCCGGCTGCAGGCTCAATGATCCGTGGTGGCGCGCCAGGAACATCTGTCCTTGTCGGACCGTTTCCTGACGGTTTACATAGGCTGGCTACTGTCCCGCCCGACACGTATCGAGGGCGAGGAGAACCCGTTGATCATCAAACGCGTCGTGACCCTGGGACTGGCCTGCCTCACCACCGCCGCAGCCGTGGTCGCGGCACCCTACGGCACGGCGTACGCCGCAGTCGACGATCCCGCCGGCTCGGCCGCCCAGTACCACGTCGGCTTCCCGCTGTTCCGCAGCGCGAACATGTCCAGCCCGGATCGGCTGGCCAGCGGCGTCGCGTTTCACTCCTTCCGCATCCCGGCGGTGGTGACGACCAGCACCGGACGACTGCTGGCCTTCGCCGAAGGACGCCGACACAACAACGCCGACTACGGCGACATCAACCTCGTGTACAAGCGCACCAGGACCGCCACGAGCCACGGCGCGGCACCCGGTGACTGGGAGCCGCTCAAGGAGGTGGTCGGAGTCGGTACGGGCACCTGGGGCAATCCCACCCCCGTGGTCGACGGCGACACCATCTATCTCTTCATGTCCTGGAACGCCGGCGATCGCAGCTCGCCCGGCAACGACCCGCTGCCAGACGGCTCGCGCACCAAGCCGATCGACTCCACCGAGGCCGGCCGACGGCACCTCTACCTCACCAGGAGCACCGACGACGGCGCCAGCTGGACGACTCCGGTGAGGATGACCACGGACCTGACCCCGAACGGCTGGGCCTGGGACGCGGTGGGCCCGGGCAACGGGATCAGGCTCCGCTCCGGCGAACTGGTCGTGCCCGCGCGGGGCCGCAACATCATCGGCACCCTCGGACCGGACGGTCAGCGGCATTGGCGCTACCAGCGGCTGAGCGAGACGAACAACGAGGGCACGATCGCGCAGACCCCCGACGGCAACCTCTACCGCAATGACCGGCCCAACTCCGGCACCTACCGGCGGGTCGCCCGGGGCACGCTGACCAGCTTCGGCTCGTTCGCCGACGACACTGGGCTACCCGACCCGGAGTGCCAGGGCTCGGTCCTGGCGTACAACATCGACGCGCCGGCCCGGACCATCTTTCTCAACTCAGCGTCCACCGAGAGCCGCCGCGCCATGCGCGTCCGGATCAGCTACGACGCCGACGCCCGCAGGTACACCTCCGGTCGGGACCTCAGGGAGGCTCCGATCTCCGGCGTCGGGTACGAGGGCGGATACTCCAGCATGACGAAGACCGCCGACTACAGGATCGGGGCCCTCGTGGAGACCGACTTCTACGAGCACGGCAGCGACCCCCGCTCACACCGGGCGATCGTCTGGCGGCGGTTCAACCTGTCCTGGATCGTCAACGGGCCCAACAACTAGCTGGTTCTACCGCGCTGAGCCCAAAATGAGCGGGGGCACCGGGACTGACCGATGAGCAGACCCGCGACTGGATATGCGTCATCGCCCGGTCGCGGCCGGCAAGGAGTTGTCCGTCGTCGACCATGCCGACGCCACGGTCGATCCGCAACACGCGGCGGGCACGCGGGTGACGAACGCGCCAACCCTGCAATCGCGGTCCCGCTGGGTCGGCGGCCCCTAGCCGCCGGCCCAGCGGGACCGCCGGGCCTTCCGAGGCGCGGGCGACCGGTGCGGTGGACGCGCCCGGCACCTGAACTCGGCTTCGGGCCTGCTCGGACGGTTCAGCGACCTGTCGACCGCACCGCTTCTTCGTACTGGATGCGATCGAAGGTGAAGCTGCGCAGCTCGCGGTAGTCCCACTCGCGATGCCCGTTACGGAAGCCAGACCAAGTGACGGTGTCCTCAGCGACCGTGACGATCGCGGTGAACGGCCAGCAGCCCCACTCGCCGCAGCCGCACCCGAGCAAGACGGTGTCGCCATCGTCGAACCAGCTGAGGACGGGGTCACCGAGGTAGTGCCGGCTCGGCCAGCCCACCTCATCCCCGAGCAGGCCCGCGTAGCTCCCCGCGAGGTCTGGCTTTCCCTCACGACGAGCGAAGGGCAGCTCAGCCTCACGCACCAGATCGGGCAGGGGCACGCCACTGAGGTGCGGGACGAGCGCCGGGAATACCCCGCCGTCACCGAACTCCTGGGCAACGGTGCGGAACTCGATACGTTCCATGGTCCCAAGCTACAAAAGGCCGCGCCGGTCACTCCGACGCCAGTGGAATCCGTGACCCAAGCTACCCGGGTCGGTCTGACCCACCGCGCGACGGCTGCCGCGCTGGTCTGGCCGTCGGCGACCGCCGTGCCGATCCGGCTGTCGCGGCCCGCCGGAGGGTACGGACCGCGACAGCATTCTGCGACTCGGGACGGCAGCGCGGACGCTCTGGTGCGGGTGTCGAGTAGCCAGCGCGTCCGCGGTACCGCTGGCCCGGATCAGCGGTACCGCGAACGCGCTGGCCTTACCAAAGGTCAGGTCGGGTTCCGCAGGCGGCGGTCAGGTCACCGCGCCATGCGGACAGGACGTCAGGCAGCGCCGACGTTCAGGTAGTCGATGTTGGGCAGTCCGTCGGCTACGGTTGGACTCAGCTGGATGGTGTTGCTGCCGGCATTGAGCGAGGCGGTCAGATTCTTCGTGGACCATGTCGCCCACGCGCCGGTGCTCTCGAACGAGACCGTTGCCACGGTCGAGCCGTTGACGATCAGATTCGCCGTCCGCGCGCTACTGCCGCCGTTGGCGAACCGCACCCCTAGCGTCGCGGCACCGGCCGCCGACGCGTTCACCGTGAACTGCGCGTACGCGCCGGTCGCGCCGGTGCCGTTGCAGAATCCGGTGCCGGAGAAGCCGGCATGATTGGAGTCGATCGTGCCCTGGCACACAGCTGGCGCGGTCTCCGCCTCATACCGCTGCCCCGTCGGCGGGTTCGGGCTGTCGCCGGACGTCTTGACGAGTTCGAGGTCGTCGACGACGAGGTATCCGTTGCCGGACGCCGCTCGGATGGTGACGGTGGCCGTACCGGCGGACAGCGGTATGTCCGCGAGCTCGCGCCGGGTCCAGCCACCTGACGCCGGAACGTTGAGCGTGCGGGAGCTACCGCCGGCGTCGGTGACCGTCACCTGCGCGGCGCTGAGCGAACCACTGGTCTTGGCGAACAGGGACAGTCGGTAGGTGCCGGCCGGCACAGTGATTCGTTGCCGCACGCCACCCGCGTAGGACTGTCCGGCCCCGATCTGCAGCCCGAAGCGAGACCCGTTCGCGCCCCCGTTCACGTTGGTCACGATCGAGCTCGGCCCCGACTCCCGGAAGTTGGTCCATCCCTGCACCTGGGAGACGATGATGCGGTCGGCCTGGAAATTCGGGTTGAGGATGTAGTTGTTCTGCGGCCCGACACGCCATTCTCCGGTCGTGGCGTTGAACTGCCACTGGCTGACCGAGTGGAACTGAGGGCGGGTTCCGGTCTTGGTTATCGGCACCCACTGGTTGTATCCGATGCCGTTCCAGGCGAAGTCGGCCCACCGGTCGCCGGCGTAGATGACCGTGTTCTGCTTGGTGCCCTTGACCGTCACGAAGAACCCGGTCTGGGTCACGTGGCTGTAGTCCATCTCGGTGCCGGGCAGGATGTACTCGCCCGTGTAGCTGCCCTGAACGTTGCTGGTGGTCGACTCCATGACGTAGTTGACCGAGGTGTTCCAGCCGTGCAGGTCCGACGCCGCGTGGTAGTACTTGCCGTCGAGCTTGAACATGGCGTTGCCCTCGCGCCCGGAGGAGTTACGGCCGATCTCCACTCCCGGCTCGATCCGCAGCGAATCGGACTCCCGGAACTTGCTGACAAAGGCACGAGAGCGTCCCTCGCGGTTGGAGAAGATCAGGTAGTCCTTGCCGTTGTCATCGGTGAACACGGTCTGGTCCCCGGTGCCGGTCGTGGGCGAGTTGACGACCTGGGTCTGGAAGTAGGCGTAGTCGAAGGTGTCAGTGGGCGAGTCGCCCTGCAGGAACAGGACCCCGTGCCCGCCTCCGACATAGGCCTGGGTGGCGAGCACGTACTTGCCGGTGTTCTCGTTGTACGAGACCCCGAGCCGCCCAACCCACCCTGTCTGAGCCATGGTCGCGCCGTTGTTGATCCGGGTCGAGCGGGTCGCGACCCGGTTCTCGAACTTCCAGTTCACCAGGTCCTTCGACGAGTACACCGGGATCGACACGAACGAGACCTGGTTGTCGTACTTGCGTGTCGGGTCGGCCCGGTAGCTCTCGGCGCCCAGGTAGTGCACGCCGTACCAGTAGTAGGTGTCGCCGAACTTGAATACACCCCCACCCTGCGAGTAGATCGGGTTGCCGCTGGTGTCGTTCCAGAACCGGTTGTTCGTGATGGTCTGGAACGTCCCCTCGTCGGCAGCCACCAGGTCGCCAGCGGTGGTCATCAGCGCCGTCTTCGCGGCGGCGACTTCCGGCTCGGTCGCCGACGAGTCGGCGGCGACATCGGTCGCGGTGTCCAACGCCTTGGCGAAGGGTGCCCAGGAGTTGCCGGTGTATCTGCTCGCGGAGCGGGTCTTGTAGTCCGCGACCAGAGTCTCGAGACCCTCCACAGCCCCGGCCGAGACGGTCTCGCCGCTGGTCGGGCTCGCCGCGGCGAAGCCATTGGTCGCCGCCACCGACAGGAACAGCATTGCCGAGACGGCTATCGCCCCTCGCTTCAGTGTCTTACCCGTGGTACGCATAATGGTGCCGCCTTTCAACCATCGAGATCGATGTAGTCCACATTGGGTAGTCCGGCCGACGCGGTCGGATCCAGCCGGAGGGTGTTGCTGCCGGAGTTCAGCGAGACGGTCACCGGCTTGGTGACCCACGCCGTCCACGCGCCCGTGGATTCGAACGACACCGTCCCGACCGTGGACCCATTGACGATGACGTTCGCCGGCCGTGCGGCACCGTTGCTCGCACCGTTGGCGAAACGGATCCCGACCGTCGCCGTGCCGGCCGCCGACGCGTTCACCGTGAACTGGGCGTAGGCGCCCACGGCGGCGTTGCCGTCGCAGAAACCGCTGCCGGAGTAGCCGGGGTGGCTGGAGTCGACCGCGCCCTGACACACCGCCGGCACGGTCTCCGCCTCGTAGCGCCGCACCGACGGCGGTGGTGTGCCGCCGGACTGTTCGAAGGCGCCGAGGTCCGGTGCCCGCCCGGTGTAGGGCAGGCCGACGTCGGTGCCCTTGTCGATGAGGGTGCTGTTCGCCGCGAGGCGGAGATGCGGCAGCACGGGCAGGCTGCCGTCGGCCTGGCGGGGCGCGTCCCAGCCGGACGTCGACACGCTCTGGAACTGCGCGTCCGACAGAGGGACGCCCAGATCCCAGGAGTTGTACGCGGAACTGGTGCCGTTCATGTTCGACGTCAGCGTCCCCGTGTAGGCGACGTTGTTGCGCAGGTTGCCCCGGCCGACGGCGGCGCCGCGCGAGTCGATGCCCAACATGTTGAAGTCGGGCCGGTTCCCGTAGCTGGTGTTGTTGAAGTAGTCGTTGGCCACCGGGTGGTGGTTGGAGTAGAAACCCGCCGCCTTGTTCAGGAACGCCACCGAGAAGCGGACGGTGTGCTTGACCGCGCGGGAGTCGTACTCGGCGCCGAAGCCACCCATCTTGAAGCCGGCGCCGTTGCCAGATGACGTCGTCGTCCCCGGCACGTACCCGTTACGCCAGGCCCACGAGTTCTCGATGGTCACGGGCGAGTAGGTGGAGATGAGATCGAACCCGTCATCGGCGTTCCACCAGGCGCGGCAACCCCGGAACACGTTCGCCGGACGACCCGCCGGCGTGTAGTGCGAACCGAAACCGTCGGCGTTCTCACCGGGCCCGTCGGAGCTGCGCGGGTCGTAGTTGTCGTGGGAATCCGTGTTGAGGACGAGGTTGCCGCCCCCACCGTTGATGAAAAGGCCGGTTCCCATGTGGTGATGGGTGTTGATCTGCTCGAAGATGTTGTCGCTTCCCGAGACCCAGATCCCCCAAGATTCGGCGTTCAGGTTGTTGTTCTGCGGCACGCCGGTGACTTCCAGCCCCTTGAGGTGGAGGTGATTCCCCGTGACGCTGAAGCCCTTGATCCGGCAGTCGTCCGTCATCCGGGAGAAGTTGAAAATCGGCTTCTCGCCCGGATAGGCCCAGTAACGGATCGGGTTGCCTGAGCTGCCGCTCTTGTTCAGGGTGATCGCGTCAACTCTGGCCGTCCGGCTCGCGCAGCTGCTGTTCGCGCGGGTGTAGGCGTAGGTGCCGCCGCGGAGGTAGACCGTGTCCCCGGGCTGTGCGGCCGTCTGTGCACGGGCGATCGACGCCCACGGCGCAGCCTGCGAGCCCGCCGCGCCGTCGTTGCCGTTCGGGGACACGTAATACACCTGGCCGGCCGCCGCGTCGGCCGTCGTCGCCGAATCGGCGACGACCGCGACCGTGCTCATCGTGACTACCGCGATCAGGACAATGGCAAGTCTCATCATCCACTCCTCCAGACGATCAGACATTGAGGAATCCGTACATGGCTGCCGGCCGAGCGATCTCGTGCTACGGCGTGGTCGCCGTCAGCGTGGGAGTCGACGGGGAGCCCGTCCCGATGAACCCGAAGGTGGTCGAGGCGTTGGCGGCCAGCGACCCGTTGTAGGCGGCATTGCGAACCGTCACGGCCGAGCCGCTGGTGGTCAGCGTGCCGCTCCAGAGCTGGCTGATGGTCTGGCCGCTGGCGAGGCTCCACCGGACGGTCCAGCCGTTGATCGGTGAGCTACCCGCCGTCACGGTCACCTCGGCCTGGTAGCCGCCCTGCCAACTGTTGACGGTGCGGTAGGTGGCACCGACCGGTGCGCCGGGTGCTGGGGTCGTCGGGGGAGGGGTCGTCGGG